>NZ_DATMRX010000243.1:0-25542 GCF_035565855.1 Pseudorhodoplanes sp. | reverse complement strand
TTCAACGAGGACGGATCGAGCTACCAGAACATCAGCGGCGTGACCTTCACCTCGGCTGGTCTTGGCCTCTCCGCCCTGTCCGGTTCGGAGTTCCAGACCAACTCCGATATCGACACGGTGATCGGCAACCTCGACGCCGCTCTCACTGACCTGCGTGCGCAGGCCGCGAAGTTCGGCTCGAACCTGACCACGGTGCAGACCCGCCAGGACTTCACCAAGAACATGATCAACACCCTGCAGACCGGTGCCGACAACCTCGTGCTGGCCGACACCAACGAGGAAGGCGCCAACCTCCTCGCGCTGCAGACCCGTCAGCAGCTGTCCACCACGGCCCTGTCGCTCTCCGCGCAGGCCGACCAGGCGGTGCTGCGTCTGTTCTGATCGCAAGCGGTCATCGTCATCCTGGAACGGCGGGGTCTTCCCCGCCGTTCTTTTTTTGCGCGCGCGCCAGCCGTTTACGTTTCGTTAATCAGATTTTTAACCGGCCATTAGGGTTACCAGACCACTATCGCCAGGAACCGCATCAGGGCGCGGGCAACATTTCCACTCTCTGGAAGAAGGACGCTCAACATGAGTGATGTCGTACTTTCGGCCGGCGTGCGGCAGAACCTTCTGTCGCTGCAGAGCACGGCTCAATTGATGAGCATGACGCAGAACCGGCTCGCCACCGGCAAGAAAGTAAACTCCGCACTCGACAACCCATTCAATTACTTCACCTCGCAAGCGCTCAATAACCGCGCCAGCGACCTGAATTCCCTGCTCGACTCCATCGGCCAGGCCCAGAAGACCATCGAAGCGGCCGACCACGGCATCAGCGCGCTGACCAAGCTGGTCGAATCCGCCAAGTCGATCGCCAAACAGGCGCAGCAGACCACTCAGCCGGCCGCGACTTACAATCTCGCGATCGCGGGCAACGCTGCGATCCCTGCCGATGCGCAGGTTGCGACGGGCACCGTCGGCAGCATCACCGGTGCGACCACGCTGCAGTCTCTCGGCCTTGCCAACGGCGAAACCATCACGATCTCCGATGGCACCAATACGGTGACGCACACGGTCGCGAACGCCGCCACTGAAACGGTGAACGATGTCATCACCACCTTGAACGGCGGCGCCGCGACCTGGACCGTCGCCGTCAACGGCAGCGGTCAGCTGGAAGTGACTGGCAACAATGCCGCCAACACCCTCACCATTTCAGGCGACGGTGCGGATAGCGCGTTCGGCACCACCACCAACTCCAGCCTGACCAACTCCATGATCGGCGCACTGTCCGGCACGCTGACCGTTCAGGTCGGGGCCGATTCGGCCCAGACCCTGCAATTCGGCTCCGGCAATATCGAAACCCGCGCCGACCTGCTTGCCGCGCTCGGCGGCCTCACTGGCGTCACCGCCACCATCAACGGCGCGAACCAGATCTCGATCACTTCGACGACCTCCGACAACGTGACCGTCGGCGGCACCGACGCCGCTTCGTTCTTTGCGGCAGCCAATATCGGCGTCAACGTACCAACCGGCACCGCCACAACGCCGAATGCGGTCCGCGCCGGCCTTGAAACGCAGTTCAACGAGATCCTCAGTCAGATCGATGCGCTGGCGCGGGATGCCTCCTATAACGGCATCAACATCCTGAATGGCGACAATCTGAAGGTCACGTTCAACGAGGACGGCTCCAGCGCCCTCGACATCGCCGGCGTCACGTTCACGGTCGCCGGTCTCGGCCTGAGCTCGCTGACTGGCGGCGAATTCCAGACCAACGGTTCGATCGATACGATCCTCGGTCAGATCGACAACGCGCTGCAGACGCTGCGGTCACAGGCGACGAATTTCGGCTCGAAGCTCAGCACGGTGCAGACCCGGCAGGAATTCACCAAGCAGCTCATCAACACCCTGGAGACCGGCGCCGACAATCTGGTTCTTGCGGACACCAACGAAGAAGGCGCGAACCTCCTCGCCCTGCAGACCCGCCAGCAGCTTTCGACCACCGCATTGTCGCTCTCCGCGCAAGCCGACCAGGCGGTGCTGCGGCTGTTCGGCTGACGTCCTCACCTTCGCAGTATTGTTACGGCGGGGCGAGAGCCCCGCCGTTTTTGTTTACGCGGCATTAACCATGGCTGGCCGACCATCCAGCGCGAATCGGCGGAGATGTATCATGGCGCTGAAGGTGGAATTGAAGCCGGGAGAGCGCATCCTGATCGGCGATTGCGTGATCACCAACGGCGACCAGCGCACGCGCTTTCTCGTCGACGGCACCGCACCGATCTTGCGCGAGCGGGACATCATGACCGCGGAGCGCGCCGACACGCCGGCGAAGCGCATCTATCTCGCCGTGCAGCTGATGTATATCGGCGGGGATCCGACGAAGCAGCACGAAGTATATTTTGCATTGATGCAGGACATCGTGCAGGCCGCGCCGAGTGCGTGGCGTTACATCGCCGACATCAACAATCAAATCTTAACGGGCGATCTGTATAAAGCGCTGAAATCAGCCAAAAAGCTTATCGAATATGAGCAGGAGCTGCTAACGCATGCACAACGCGGCCAAAGCCTACGGGACAGTGGCGCAACAGACCGCAAGTCCGCGTGAACTCGAGGCCCAGCTGCTGCTGCGCGCCGCATCGCGACTGCAGAATGTCCACGATCATTGGGATAGCCAGCGCAGCGGGCTCGACCACGCGCTGCTGTTCAATCGCAAACTGTGGACCGTCTTCCTGACCTCGGCCACCAACAAGGACAATCCGTTGCCGGCCGAGGTTCGTCAGAACATCGCCAATATCGGAATTTTTGTCATCAATCAGACGCTGAATGTCATGGGCAATCCGCAGCCCGAACGCTTGCGCAGCCTGATCAACATCAACCGGCAGCTCGCCGCGGGATTGAGCGGCGGCGCCTGACGCGCGTCTTTCTCCGAATACAAAAGGCCCGCCTTTCGGCGGGCCTTTTTGCATTTCGGGTACCAGCGCGGCCTGCGGCGTCGTCACGCGGCGCGCTGAAGCGCCGGCAGAAGACCTACAGGTAGTTCAGGATGCTGGTCTGGAACAGCTTGGCCGTCGTCTGCAACGACGCCTGCAAGCTGGTCTGCAATGCCAGGATCTTTGCAGCCACCTCTTCATTGGTGACACCTTCGATATCCTGAAGAAGATTGCCCAGCGTCATCTTGGTTTGCGCATGGCGGTCGACCGCGGCGTCGGCGGAGACCTGCGCGCCTGCAAGCTCGGCCTGGATCGTCTCGATGCGTTGCGTGCCGGCCGGCCCGTCGAAAGCCGCCCGCAGGCGCGTGGTGAGCGCTTCAGCCCGCGCCTGGGACTCAGGGTCGCCGGCGGGCATCGAGATCGCGGCAAGCGCAGCGATATTCTGCAATTGCCAGCGGATCCCTTCCTCGTTGGCCCGCAGGCCATATTGCACGGTGATCGACTGATCGATCTTCGCCACCGCGGTTGAACGGGCCGGCTGGCTGCCCGCCTCCCCGGTATACCAGGTGACGGTGTCGGCGGCGGTGCCAGCCACGGATCCGGTCGCTGTGTCGAAAGGCGGCCCGTCGACCCGGCGCGGCGGGTTGGCATCATCGGTCCGGAAAAAATCATCCGATGCTGCAAGCGCCGAGGCCGCGGTGAGCGCGGTGCGCGCCCGGCTGCCGAGTTCGGCCGTCAGCGTCGCACGCAAATTCGTAGCCGTTTCCGTGCTGTCCGCGCCGATCGCAAATTCACCCGGCGCGGGCGTGGCAGAATTCGTGGCGGTCAGCGTCAGCGTCTCGGTCGAGCCATCGGGCAGGCTGAGCGTGATGCGCACGGCCTCGCCCGCGTTCGGATTGGTCGCGCCGAGATCCACGGCAACCTGCGGCGGTGCACCGGCGGGTCCCGTCACGGTCGCGCCCGTCAGGGTCGACGTGATCGCCGAAAGCTTGAACCCGTAGATCGTCGGCGGCGTTTCTTCGGCGAGACCGGCAGCGGTCGGCGACGGCGTCATGACCGCGAGGCGTCCGAGGCCCGCGGCGCCGAGATCGGCCTGCAGCCGCTCGGCGATGATCTGCCGCAAGCCTGCGCGTGCGCCGTCACCATCGAGGATCTGCGAGACCGATGCGACGGCCGGCTGGTCCGTCGCCAATCCGGAAAACAGGAAGCGGTCGCCGGACCGCGTGTTGAGCAGGCCGAGAAGCTCGCCCAGCGCGGAGGTGGCGCTGGTCTGC
This sequence comes from Pseudorhodoplanes sp., assembly GCF_035565855.1. Lineage (GTDB taxonomy): Bacteria > Pseudomonadota > Alphaproteobacteria > Rhizobiales > Xanthobacteraceae > Pseudorhodoplanes. Next base: position 21,362 of record NZ_DATMRX010000243.1, on the reverse strand, counting down.
GCCGTGGCGCGACCGTCCACAGAAGACATCTGCGCCGCAACCGCCTTGGTTTCCCGTCCGATCGCGCCGATCCGGGTCAACACAGTCTGTGCGAGTTCGAGGCGGCCGCTGATATTCTTGATGGTGTCGCCGTAACCCTCGATCGCCGAAAGATGCGCACGCAGACCGACGGTGAGGCCGCGGTTGATGCCGATGCCAGCGTAATCGTCGGCGCGCTTTCCGGTTGCGAGCTGGCGCTGCAAGTCGCCGAGCTGCGCGCGCATGCCGACCAGCGACTGCGTCAACAACAACGATCTGGTCCCGACGCCGACGATGCTCATCCGAGTGTCCCGAATCCGCCTTCAGATTCTCATCAACATGTCCATCATCTCCTTGACGACGGACATCACGCGCGCGTTCGCGCCATAGGCGCTTTGCAGCGTGAGAAGATTGGCCATTTCGACATCGACATTGACCGCAGAGGCATCCGCGACGCGCTCCTTCAGCGCGTTGACGACGACCTGCTGACCCGCCGCGAGATTGGTCGCGTTTTCCGCCGCTTCACCCTGAAAGCTGATCACCTGACGCAGGAATGACGACAGCGATCCGGTGAAGGGCGAGCCGGTCGAGCCGATACCGGTCTTCGCCGGAAAGGTGACGGCGGAATCGACGAGCTGGCTCAGGATGAAGTCCGGCCGCGTCGGATCGCCGGCCGACGCTCCCGTCTGGTACATCACGAGCTTGGAGGGATCGGCCACGAGCTGCGCGTTCACCGTGATGCGTCCGGCAAGCCCGACGCTCTGCGAGCCAGTCGAGCGGATCGCGCCGGTATAGATCGCAGAAGCATCGGTGAAGAACGGCAATTGCGGATCGCCACTGCCGAAGCTTGCCCGCGTCACGGTGACGTCGGCGGAATCGATCCTGGAATTGTTCGCAGCCCCGTCGTCCAGGACGCGCAGGATTGATCCGGACGGATTGGAGAAGGTAATCCGGCCGTTGAAGTGGCTGTTGAGCTGTGCGGCAATTCCTGCGACGCCGTTGGAAAAGTCGACGCCGATCACGGTGTCGGACGGATCGGCCGTAATGTCGTTCGACAAAGGCAGCGCAGCCGGGTCATCGACCCGTACGATCGTGACGCGATGCTGCTGGCCGGTGACCGTATCGGTCCAGGCCAGGTTGATGCGGTTGCCGTCGAGCATCGCGGCGGTGTCGATGTCGTAGCCCTGTTGCGCACCCGAGGTAACGGCGCTCCCCGGTATCGTCTGGTCAGACAGGCTCGAAGCCATCGCCGCAGCGATCGCGTCGAGTTGCGCCTGAGCCTGCGGCAGGATGTAGTCGCGCATCTCGATGAAGGCGGCGATCTCGCCCGAGCGGATCGCATTGCTGGCGAGAAGGTCGACGGAGCCGCCGGTCGGCGTGACGAGGGTGATCGTGCCCACCGCGCGGGTCGCCGGATCGTCGGTCCATTGCGATGCAGGCGTGATCGATCCCTGCAGGTCGAAGCCGAGCCGCGCGGCGTCGGTCCCGACCAGTTGAATCCCGGAATTGGTGAAGACGGTGATCTGATTGTAATCAGTCGCGATCACCCGGATATCCATGAGCTGCGAGAGCTCATCCACGTAGGTGTCGCGCTGGTCGAGCAAGGCGGCGGTCGCCGCGTCAGCCCGCGTGTTGAGCGCGAGCTGTCGGTTGATGTCGGCAATCCGCTGCATCGCGTTGTTGGCGCGCGAGACCGCATCGCTGATGCCGTATTCGGCATCGCTGCGCAGCGACTGGATGTCCGCCGACATGCTGTTGAGCTGCTGCGCCAGCACCTGGGCTTTGCTGATGACGGCGGCGCGCGCCGCCGGCGATTCCGGTGACGTGCCGAGGGTCTGCAGGGTCGTCGTGAGCTCGTTGAAGGCGACTTCGAGCGTCGAGTCCGCGCCCGGCTCGCCATACATGCTTTGCAGCCGCGCAAAGAACTGCGCCCGCAGGTCGGCATAGGCGCCGCCCGCCGCCTCGGTGCGCAACTGACGCTGCAGGTAGATGTCGAGTTCGCGATTGACCGCGGCGACCCGCACGCCGAGGCCCGCGCCGCCGGACGAGATCGAGGTCTGGCTCAGCGTTTTGCGGACATAGCCCGGCGTCTCCGCATTCGCCACGTTCGAGGCGATCAGCGCGAGACCGGCCTGCACCGTGCGCAGGCCGGAGGTCGAGGTGTTCAGGGCCTGCGTCAGGCTCATGACATTGTCCTAGCGCTCGCCGTCACGCTCACCGCAGCATGTTGAGGAGTTCCTGCGTCATGTCGTTTGCTGTCGAGATGACGCGGGTATTCGCCGAATAGGCCTGCTGGGTGACGATCAGCTTGGTGAATTCGTCGGCGATGTCGGTGTTTGACCCTTCCAGCGACGATCCGATGATGGTGCCGCTCGCTCCATAAGTCGGCGAGCCGGATTCGTCGGTCGCCTCGAAGGCGCCGCCGTCGATGCGCTTGAGGAAATCGGCGCCGGTGAAGTTGGCGAGCGTGATTTCCGCAAGGTCGATGGTGCGGCCGTTCGAGTAGGACCCGACGATGCGTCCCTTGTCGCTGATCGAGATGGTCTGCAATTCGCCGGCTGCGTAGCCGTTCTGCTGCAGCAGGTTGACCTGTGCGTTGCCGTTCGGATCGGCGAATTGGGTGATGCCGCCGGCGCCGTGGTTGAGCTGGAGGTTGCCGAGATTGATGCCGTCGATCACGACGTTGTTCAGTTGCAACGATGCAATCAGGGGGCTCATCTGGCCGTTCGGCCCGAAGGTGTAATTGGCGCCTGCATTGACCCAGGCCGCCTGCGTGCCGGTGGCGTTGGAATTGGTCTGATAAAACAGGTTCCAGGTCTCGGCGCCGCCGTTGGCCTGCGAGTCGACCTTGGCCCAGCGCAGCTGGATATTCACCGCCGTTCCCGAAACGTCATAGGCAGTAATCGCTCCGCCGCCGAGCGAGGAGTCAAGGAACGCGCGTTCGTCATCTCCGATCACCGTGCCGTTGGAGGGCAGGCCCGACAGCGTCCGGATGCCGAAGACCGAATGCGTCGCGCTGCCGCTCATGGTGATGGTGTCGGTCATGTTGCCGGCAGTGACCGTCACATTGCCATTCGTGGTGTTGACGCTCGCCGTGCCACCGGTGAGGCCAGTCAGCGCCGCCGACAGCTCGGCCATCGTCGAAACCTGACCGACGCCGGTGCCGAAGGTTATCGTCAGGGGCGTGTTTCCGCCCACCTGAATGACCATTGTCTGACCGGCTCCGACCGCATTCTGCGTGAGCAGATTGGTGGCGTTCGTCGTCCCGACATTGACGCCGAGCTCGCCAAGGAGCGACAGGGTCGAGCCGCCGCCGATCTCGATATGAGTGTCGGCATCGGCGCTGGTCAGAACGAGACGGTTCGAGCCATTGAGCGACGCGGTGACACCGGTGGTGCCGGACTGGGCGTTGATGGCGGCAAGAGCCGCTGTCGCATCCGCGCCCGCGCCGATGGTGATCGCCGTGCCGTTGATCTCGATGGTGCCGCCCGCGGAGGACAAGGTGGAAATGTCGACGGTTCCGGTCGCGACCGCGACTGCGTCAGGCGACAGGGTCGCGCCCGAGCCGAGAATGCGTGCGGGGGCCGGCGGTCCGTAGATCGGATTGGCCGAGAAATTCGCCGGATTGAGCAGCTCGGATCCCGGAATGTCGGTGTCGGAATTATTGGTCCGGGGATAGGCCGCGAGGTTTGCACGATATTCGATCGACGTCGTCTGCTGGGCCGGCAGGAAGTCGTTCTGGAATTGCAGCAATTGCGGAACGCTGCCGGTGGCATTGCCGGTCGCCGGATCGATCGGCAGGCCCATCAGGTAATAGCCCGCGCCGTTGACCAGATAGCCGTTCTTGTCGGGACGGAAATCGCCGCGCCGGGTGTAGTAGTCGGCTCCGCCGAAGATCGGCGAGTTGTCCTGGATCGATGTCGGCTTCTGCACCACGAAGAAGCCGTCACCATTGATCGCCATGAAGGTCCCGACCGAGGCGCCCTGGATGTCGCCCTGCACGGAGTTCGTCGCGCGAGCGCTGGCCATCACGCCGCCGGCCAGCTGCTTGGACGGGATGTTGTCCGGGATCAGGTCCTGAAAGCTGGTGTCGATCCGTTTGAAACCGGTGGTCTGCGAATTGGCGATGTTGCCGGACACATTCTCGAGCGCATAGGACTGCGCGCGCATGCCGGTGACAGCAGTATTAAGAGCGCCGAAGATACCCATTACCTTGTCCTCCAGGACGGCAGGCGGACCGGCTGAACAAGCGGCCGCACGCCTCGTGGCGACATCATCGCAAGCCGCGTGCCATAGGGATTGACAAGACTAATCAATGGCTTATCGGAGCCATCACGACGGCGTCCGCGGACACTTTTGCCGCATCCCGGCAAAATTTACCGGGAGAGTTTGCGCTGCGAAAAACAGGCTCTAGTGTCCGGAATCGAACATCGAAGGACGTCCCATGCGTTTTGAAGGTACCAAGGGCTATGTCGCGACCGAGGATCTCAAGGTCGCGGTCAATGCCGCCATCACGTTGCAGCGCCCGCTTCTGGTGAAAGGCGAGCCCGGCACCGGCAAGACCGTGCTGGCGCAGGAGATCGCCAAGGCGGTCGGCGCCGAGTTGCTCGAATGGCACGTCAAGTCCACCACCAAGGCGCAGCAGGGCCTCTACGAATATGACGCGGTGTCGCGGCTGCGCGACAGCCAGCTCGGCGACGAGCGGGTGCGGGACATCCGCAACTACATCAAGCGCGGCAAATTGTGGGAGGCATTCATCCGCGAAAAGCGACCCGTGCTGCTGATCGACGAGATTGACAAGGCGGATATCGAATTCCCGAACGACCTGTTGCAGGAACTCGATCGGATGGAATTCTTCGTCTACGAGACCGGCGAGGTCGTGAAAGCCAGTCAGCGACCGATCGTCATCATCACGTCAAACAACGAGAAGGAGCTGCCCGACGCATTCCTGCGCCGCTGCTTCTTCCACTACATCCGTTTTCCCGATGCCGACACGATGCGCGCCATCGTCGACGTGCATTTCCCCGGCATCAAGCAGCGTCTCGTCTCCGAGGCCTTGAAGCTGTTCTACGAGATCCGCGATGTGCCGGGCCTGAAGAAGAAACCGTCGACGTCGGAATTGCTCGACTGGCTGAAGCTGTTGATGGTCGAGGATATCGGCCCCGAAACATTGCGCGAGCGCGATCCGAAGAAGCTGATCCCGCCGCTGCACGGCGCGCTTCTGAAGAACGAGCAGGACGTGCATCTGTTCGAGCGGCTTGCCTTCATGGCGCGACGCGACGGGCGCTGAGGGTCACCCCACACAGGCGCCGCCGCGGGGCGGGGCTTGACCTATTCGGCTTCCGGCCGCTTGGCCTCTGCTGCCTTTGCTGCCGCCGCAGCTTCTGCGGCGATGCGTTCTTTTTCGGCGCGAGCCGCAGCGCGCTGCTCTTCCTTGAGCCTGGCGGCCTCGGCCTTGGCGGCGGCTTTCTGTTCGGCGCGCAGGCGCTTCGCTTCGGCTTTTTCGGCGTCGCGGATCCGCTTGGCTTCGGCTTTCTCGGCCGCGATCCGTTCGCGTTCGATCCGGCGCAGTTCGGCCTGTTCGGCTTCGATCTTGCGCTGTTCCCGGCGTTCTGCCTCGGCGGCGGCCGCCTGCTCCGCGAGGATGCGCGCGCGCTCCGCCGCCTCCTCGGCTTCCTTCTTCAGCCGCGGTTCGTTCTTCGACCACCAGACTTCGCGACGGCGAGACTGGCGCGACGCGAAGTCTTCATAGCGCCTGAAGCCTGCATGATAATGTTTGGCGATCAGGCGCCCCATTCGCCCGCCGCCCCAGACCAGTTCAAAGGGTTCGAACAGCCGGAAGCGGTCATCGCCTTCCGCGATGGCGCCGGAGATCAGCAACGCCGCCATGGCTGCCGTGTTGAGGCCTTGCGGACCGAATCCGCTCGCAAGCCACACGCCGGGACTGACTTCGCCGATCTGCGGCATCAGGTGAACGGTCAGCCCGATGGTCCCGCCCCAGGCATGGTCGACCTCGACGCGGCCGAGCTGTGGAAAGCGCGCCCTGAGCTCACTGCGCAGCCGATAGCCGTGCCAGCGCGGATTGGCGCCCGGAGACCCGAGGCGCCCGCCGAACATCAACCGGTCGCCGCTGACGATCCGGTAATGGTGCCCGGCGAACTTTGAATCGCTCACCGCCCCCCGATAATCCAGCGCCTCGACAAGCCGGTCGCCGAGCGGCTTCGTGACGATGGCAAATGTCTCGAGCGGGATCAGCATATGCGCGACCTCGGGCACGAGCCTTCCGAGATGCACGTTGCCGGTCAACACGATATGCGCCGCACGGACCCGGCCATGCGGGGTGATGATGCGCTTGCGAACGCCCGCGGGATCGATCGCGACCGCCGGCGTCTGTTCGAAGATCCGCACACCTGCCGCTTCGGCGCGTTCGATCAGATGCCGCGCATAGGCGTAAGCGTCGAGATTGAACGCGGTCGGGAAATGAATGGCCTGGAAATAATAAGGCGACTTCACCTTGCTCCGCACCAGATGCGCCGGCCAGACTTCGATATCCGCGCCGAATTCACGCAGCAGATCCGCCTTGTCGGCGATCTCGCGTTCGCGATTGGTTTTGGAAATCTGCAACGAGCCTTCGCTCTGGATGATATGGCTCGCCCCGTCATCGATGGAGCGACGCAGATGCTCGAGGCCATCCTGCGACAACGCCCATAGCTCGCGCGCGTCGTCCACGCCGACGCGTTCGACGATCCGGTCGATGCTCTGGAAAAAGCCGGGGCGGACAAAGCCCGTGTTGCGGCTCGACGCATTCCAGGCGACCCGCCGCTCCTCCAGCACTACGACGGACCAGCCGCGACGCGCCATTTCGAGCGCGGTGAGGAGGCCAGCCAACCCACCGCCGATGATGCAGACGTCGGCATCGAGATCGTTGCTGAGTTTCGCAAAACCGGGCGCCGTGCCGGCCTGCGCGTTGAACCATGTCGCGCCGTAGTCCGGGTCGGCGGGCGCCGCAGCAGCGACGTCCGCAACCCCGGCGACCTCGGCTTCGGATGAAGCCGCGTCCGGTTGCGGCTCGTTCTCCAGGTTCGTGTTAGGCTCGCTCACCGAACGCCCCTCGCCTTGCGGACCCTGTTCCATGCGCCGTCTGATGCTTCTGCGTCACGCCAAATCCGACTGGTCGCAACCGGGTCAGCCCGATCATGCGCGCGAACTTGCCCCGCGCGGCCTCAAGGACGCGCCGATGGTTGGGCGCTACATGGCCGAACACGCGCTGATCCCGGATCACGCGATTGTCTCCACCGCGACGCGTACGCGCGAAACATGGCGTCTTGTGGCCGACGCCTTCGCGCGCAAATCGCCGGTCACGTTTAAAGACAGCATCTATGAGGCCTCGCCCCGCTCCATTCTGGCCGCGATCGCGGAGGCACCCGCCTCCGCCCGATCCGTCCTGGTGATTGGTCATAATCCGGGTTTCCAGGAAACCGCAAATCTGCTGGTCGGCAGCGGCGACCAGCGCGGGCGCGACAAGCTGCGGGAAAAATTTCCGACCGCCGCGCTCGCGGTGATCGACTTCGCGGGCGATGACTGGTCCGCGGTGCAGCCCGGCGCCGGCCGGCTGGAAAGTTTCGTCACGCCGCGTGCGATAGCCGCCGCAAGAGGTTAAGCTCTCCGAAAAGGGGAGGAAACGATCATGTTCAAACGGATTCTTGTTCCGGTCGACCTGGCCGAACCCGAACTTGCAAAGCCAGCGATCGATACCGCCTGCGCCATGGCGAGTGCCTCGGACGGCGTGCTTCGCATCGTTCACGTGCTTCCGATGACGCCGGTCATGCTCGCGGAATACGTTCCGCCGGATTTCGATACGCAGCAGCGCAAGTCGGCCGAAGACGGCATGAAGGCCCTCACCGCCGAATGCCGCCTGCCGCCGGATCGCGTCTCCGGCGTCGTGCGCCAGGGCGGCATCTATCACGAGGTGATCGAGGAGGCGAAGGCGACGAATGCCGATCTCATCGTGATGACGTCGCATCGGCCCGACATGCGCAGCTACTTCCTTGGTTCCAATGCGGGCCATGTCGTGCGCTACGCCAATTGCTCGGTGCTTGTCCTGCGCGACTAGGACGCTGTCGCGCCCGCTGCTGCGGGTGGCTTCGGCAAGACATCGGGAGGGATGGCGTCGAGTGTATAGCGCCGCGGCAGGTTGCGCTTGAAGAACATGCCGAGCTGCCACAGCACCAGCATCAGGAATCCGAGCAGAAACAACGACGCGGCCATCTCGCCTTGCCGAACCGCACTGACGATGAGCCCGAGCATCGCAATGCAGATTCCGACGAAGATCACAAAGCCCGGCCAATACAGAAACACGATCGCGCCCGCGAGGAGCCGCGGTGTGCCGCCGGCGGCGGCGATCTTCTCGTGCAGCGCCACGATGAAACGCGTATAGCCGTCGTCCAGTCGCTCCTGTTCGAGCATCGATTTCCACGACGCCGAAGCGATCGAGATTTTCGGATTCTTGTCCGCCCAGATTTCCGCAAGGAAGCGATAGGACTGCATCGTCACCGGACGAAAGGCGAGCCTGATCTGGCGAATGTCCCGATAGGGAATGGTGCCGGACATGCCTCCCCCCGACCATTGCAGCGCATCGGGCGTCAGCCGCAGCTGCGAGGGCGCGCCCAACAAATTCGACTTGAAAGAATACTGAATGTCAGCGGTCTCGCCGCCGTTCTCACTCATGATTTCATCCCCTCCCCTCGGCGCGGCCCTCTTAGCATAAGGCGGCGGTGACGACGCAGCGTTCTGGCGCCGCCGGAACGAGCCCTTCCGGCCCGCGTTGACCCGGACGGAAACTCATTGGGTGAATGCGATGCGATCCTTGTCGAGACTGGCTCTCATCTGCGGAATGGCGGCTGCAATTGCCACACCGGCGTCCGCGCAAACAGCGGGAACAGCCGGCGGATCGTCGACCGGCAGCAGCCCCACAACGGGCGCCACGGCGGGTTCCGGTCCCTCCAGTTCGGGGACTGGGACGGCGCCCTCGGCGCGACAGCCGGCGATTCCAGGCGCAGTCAGTCCAGGCAATCCCAATGCGGCGTCACGCCCGAATGTACCGAATATCAGCGGTTCCCCCGTCATCCCCTCGCGCCCGGTTCCCTCGACGCGCTAGCCAATCTGCATCGCATCGGCACAAGATTGCGACACGCTGCAGCATGAAAAAAGCGCCGGTAATGACCGGCGCCCTTTGTTTCGAGCCATAATCGGCGATCAGCTTGCGGCTTTGCGGTTGACCTTGCTCTCGGCGACCGTGGTCAGCTTCTTGTCGGCCGCGTGCTCTTCTTCGAGGGTCTTCTGCAGAATCGCCGCAGCGTCATCGCGGCCGAGCTGATGCGCCCAGGCGACCAGCGTGCCGTAACGCGTGATCTCGTAGTGTTCCACGGCTTGCGCCGAGGCGATGATGGCGGCGTCGAGCACTTCCTTGTCTTCGACCTCGCCGGACACTTCCTGTGCTTCGTCGATGATGCCGTCGATAGCCGGGCAATCGACCGCCTTCGGCTTCAGATCATGCAGCTTGAACACCTGCTCAAGGCGCGCGACGTGGTTTTCGGTCTCCCGAAGATGGTTCTGAAGCCCGTTCTTCAGGTCGCGATCGGTCGACTTGCTGATCATGTCGGGCAGCGATTTCAGGATCTGCTTCTCGGCGTAATAGATATCCTGAAGCTGGTGAATGTAGAGGTCGTTCATTGTCTTGATGTCAGCGGAAAACAGGCCCATCTGCGGCTCCCTTTTTCGTTATGTACGATTGCTGGACGCATCTGCGTCCCCGGAGCCAACGTAGGGACCGCACGCAGGTTCCTGACGAAGTCGTTATCGCTTGCACGGAACCCCCGGTCACCGCGCGCATTGCTCAAGTAACTCACTATTGGGCAAGTCACTCAGGAAGAGCACAAGGAGCAGGGACCCGGTTCCGGGAGGTCCGCGATGAACGATCCAGAAACGCCAGAACAGCAGCAGCCAGAGGAGCGCCGGGAGCCGACCGAAACCACGACCCGCCGCGCACCATTCGATATTTCAGGACTGAACGACATTCCGCAGGCGCGTGAAGACGACCCGCCCTATCAAAACTGGTGGGTGATCCCCACCCGCTAGGCTTCGCATGCGAGCGGAAAAGCGGGCCCCCTATCGGAATTGAAAAAGCCGGCCCCAAGGCCGGCTTTTTCGTCTTCTTAAGGAAAACCGCGCTCGTCAGCGCTTGGCGGCGCGCTTCGGCTTGTCCCAGCCGTAATAATCGAACCAGTAATTCATCCACCAGCCGCCCAGCACCGGTACGACGCAATTGGCGGTCGAGACGAACACTTCGCGCTGGGTCAGCTCACGCTGCGTCACGATGGTGCCGACGATCGGCGAGACAACGGCGCAGGCCGCGGTCGTCGCGATGAAAGCGCCCGAGGCGCTGTGGACACCATGGCCACCCTTGCCGCTGAGCCAGCTTCCGGTCCGGTGACCCGAACGCAGCGCGAAATACGCGCCGGTTGCGCCTGCGCCGACGGCAAAATTCGATGCGGCAAGACGCGGATCGCGAACCGTCCACGGATTGCTCGCCCACCAGCCCCACCAAGGCGCATACCACGGCGCCGGTGTGACAACGACCTTGGCACGGCGGTGCTGCGCATCGGCAGTTCCGCCTCCGAACACAACAGCGGCAGCCAGCGCCGCCAACATCAGCCCAAATTTCCGCATCGGACACCCCCTTGGCTGCCGGACTTCGGATGTGACCGGTCAGACGAATAAGGCCGGTGGTTTTCCACCTGCCCAGATTCGCATCTTGAGGATATCCAGCCGCCAAAGTCGAGGAGCGAGCCCGGTTTTTCCGGGGATTTTGAGCGTGTTGCATTGGGTGTTGCAGAACAAACACGCCGGCAACCCATTCCCGGCGATACGCGCGTGTTGTGCAACGCACTCACACCGGGAAGCCGGCGCGCTTCAATCGCACGATCGCAAGATCGAGCGCGGACAGGAAGGCCGAGCGGTCGCGTGCCGTGAAGGGCGGCGGGCCGCGCGTCGCCTCTCCTGCGGAGCGCAGGCTGTCCATCAGGTTGCGCGCGGCGAGCGCCATGCCGATCGATTCGTCGTCGAACACCTTGCCGGTCGGCGCAATTGCCACCGCGCCGGCCTTCACGCTGCGGCTGGCGAGGGGAATGTCCGCCGTGACGACGATCGCGCCCGGGCGCGCGTGCTCCGCGATCCAGTCATCGGCCTTGTCCATCCCGCCGGGCACCACGACTCGCTCGATGCGCGGGTCGCGCGGTACGGCTATCGGCGCGTTCGCAACAACGACCACACGCAGATTGTGGCGATCAGCGACGCGATAGATCTCGGATTTGACCGGGCAGGCATCCGCATCGACCAGAACGAGTATCGGGCCGCGTTCAGCCTCGGACGTCATCAGTACTGTCCCCCCTCGTCAGGCGCGTATCCGCCGTGCCTCGTGCGCCAAGGCTTGGACCCGCGGGTAGTTCGGTATCGCGTCGGTTGCATGGCGGCTTTCATAGCCGGGTCGCGGGCATGACATTGGCGCGCCAGTTTCACACTGTTACAATCGAAATTGCGGAACGCACAGCTCCGCGGCCTTTGAAGAAAATAGCGCCGATCAAGAAACTCATCCGGTGAGGAACAATGCCTGAGGCTACCGACCGCTCGTTTCCCTACAACGCCTGGTACGTCGCCGCCTGGGATTATGAGATCAAGCGCACCCTCATGCCGCGAACCATCTGCGGCAAGAAGGTCGTGATGTACCGCACCGCCGCCGGTCAGATCGTGGCACTCGAGGACGCCTGTTGGCACCGCCTCGTGCCCTTGTCCAAGGGCTGGCTGGAAGGGGACGAAGTCGTCTGCGGCTATCACGGCCTCAAATTCGATCCGAACGGGCGCTGCACGTTCATGCCCTCGCAGGAGACGATCAATCCCTCGGCCTGCGTGCGCCGCTTCCCGGTCGTCGAGAAATATCGCTTCGCCTGGATCTGGATGGGCGACCCCGCCCTCGCCGATCCCGCCACGATCCCCGACATGCATTGGGTGGACGACCCCGCCTGGGCCGGCGAAGGCAAACTGACGCCGCTTGCCTGCAATTATCGGCTGGTGATCGACAACCTGATGGACCTGACGCACGAGTCGTTCGTCCATCGCACCTCGATCGGCAATTCCGCGGTCGCCGAAGCGCCGTTCGAAGTGACGCACAGCGAGCGCACCGCCCACGTGACGCGCTGGATGATCAATATCGAGCCGCCGCCGTTCTGGGCCTTCCAGCTTGGCGCCACCGGCCCGGTGAAGGTCGATCGCTGGCAATACATCAATTTCGAAGCACCGGCCGCGGTCGTTCTCGACGTCGGCGTCGCCCTGACCGGCACCGGCGCACCCCAGGGCGATCGCTCCAAAGGCGTGAACCTGCGCGTCTGTCACTTCATCACGCCGGAGACCGAACGGCGCTGCCACTTCTTCTGGGTGGTCCGCCGCAATTTCAAGCTTGGCGATCAGCGCCTCACGACCGAGACGCGCGATCGCAATGCTGCGATCATCGGCGAGGACGAGGCGATGCTCGAAGCCCAGCAGATCGCGATGGAGGAAAATCCCGACGCCGTTTTCTACAACCTCAATATCGATGGCGGCGCGATGTGGGCCCGCCGTATCCTCGAGCGCATGATCCGCGACGAGGCGCCGGCCGCCTTGCGGGCTGCCGAATAGGACAGCGCCATGCGTGTCGTAGAAACCTGGACCACCGCGCGCGTGCGCAGCGTGCGCGATGTCACCCCCACCATCAAATTGTTCGAACTGGTGCCCGCCGAAGGCAGCCCGGCCCAAATTCCGCTCGGCGGCCATCTCAACGTGACGGTGATGATCGGCGACCGCGCCGATACGCGCTCCTATTCGCTGATCGGCCCCGCCAGTCCGGATGCCTATCGCATCGCGGTCAAGCTCAATCGCGAAAGCCGGGGCGGCTCGGCCTATATGTGGACGCTCAAGCCGGGCGCGCAGATTTCGATTTCCAGTCCGCGCAGCCATTTCGGCATCGACTTCGACCGGGCGGATTACCTGTTGATCGCGGGCGGCATCGGCATCACGCCGATGGTCGGGATTGCGCATGCACTGGCCCGCCGCGGCGCGCCGCTCCGCATGATGTATTGCGCGCGCACCCGCGACGAACTGGCCTTCGCGGACGAACTTCGCGATCTCCTCGGCGACCGGCTGCAGACCTTTGTCTCGGCTGATGGCCAGCGGCTCGATCAGCGGGCGGCCTTGTCGTCGCTCGCGCCGGGCGGCATCGCCGCGGTCTGCGGCCCGCTGCCTCTGCTCGACGAGGCGCGGAGCCTGTGGCGGGAGCTTGGCCGGCATTATCCAGATCTTCGCTTCGAGACATTCGGCTCGAGCGGATCGCTCGCCGCCGAACCATTCCGTGTTCGCATCGCGCAGAGCGGCAGGGAAATCGTCGTACCGGAAACGATGTCGATCCTGGATGCGCTGGAGAATGCCGGCATCGGCGTGATCTCGGATTGCCGGCGCGGCGAATGCGGCGTCTGCGCGCTCAACATCGTATCGGTCGACGGCGTGGTCGATCATCGCGACGTGTTTTTCAGCGACGAGCAGAAGCACGAGAATAACAAGCTCTGCGCCTGCGTCTCGCGTGCGATCGGCACGATCACGATCGATCCGCTGCTGCGACCCGAGCCGCCGCGCCCGCAACGGTGAAGCGCGCATGGGCAAGGCATGCCATATGGTTCTTGCCTTGCCATTGCTCGCGGCGATCGGGGCGCCAGCGGTTGCCGCGGACGACCCGCTGACGAAGATCGTGCCGCCGAAGGATGGCGCGAGCGTCTGCTTTGAGCGGCGCTACGATACGCGGCATCTCAAGCGCCATCCGCAGCAGCAGACGACGCACATTCTTTTGTCGTTCCGCTATCAGGGCGACGACGGCAGCCACATCGAGCGGATCGCGATGACACGGCGCGGCAGGGCGCCGCTTCTCTATTTTGCCGGCGGCTGCGACTTCAGCGAACGCGCAAACCGTAATTCTGGCGGCCAGCGCCTGATCGCCTCCTATCCGAAAGATGAGGGCTATGCCTGTATTGCGCTGACGGAGGCGAATTCGGCGCGCGAAGGCGGCTTTTTCCTGATCGACCTTGCGCGCGACGGCACATCCGCGACGCTCTATATGGACTCGCCGATCGAAGCGATGCAGGGCGCGGACGGACGCAGCCTCCCGGGCGAGGTCAAGCTCGGCCGCAGTGACCGCATCTTCCGGCTGCGCCGCACCGATCCATCCGCCTGCCGCGCGCTGGAGAAAGCATTGCCCGGCCTGCCGTGAGCGGCGCGCAGCGGACACACTCGTAAAACACTCGCGCATCCGCTAACCGCCTTTGCCTCTTGCCGGATCGCGTCGGCAGCCGGGTGCAAGTGAGACCGGCGAAGGCGCAGGCTCTCCAGCTGTCAGAGAGGGAGCTGCTCTCTGTGAAACCGAAATCGCGCTACCGCACCAATTCCCGCATTGCGCGATCGAGCCCGTCCAGCGTCAGCGGATACATCCGTCCGCCCATCAGCTGACGCATCATGCGGATCGACTGGGTGTAGTCCCACTCCTCTTCCGGCACCGGATTGAGCCACACGCAGGCGGGATAGGTGCGCGTGATCCGCTCCATCCAGACCTGCCCCGGCTCCTCGTTCATGTGCTCGACCGAGCCGCCCGGCATCGCGATCTCGTAAGGCGACATCGACGCATCGCCGACGAAGATCACCTTGTAGTCGTGCGGATAGGTGTGCATCACGTCGAAGGTCGGCGTTGTCTCCTGGTAGCGCCGGCGGTTCTCCTTCCACACCCGCTCGTAGAGGCAATTGTGGAAGTAGAAATGCTCCATATGCTTGAACTCAGCGCGCGCGGCGGAAAACAGCTCCTCGGTCGCCTTGATATGCCAGTCCATCGAGCCGCCGACATCGAAGAACAACAGCACCTTCACTGCATTGTGCCGCTCCGGACGCATATGGATGTCGAGATAGCCCTTGTGCGCGGTGCCCTTGATGGTGCCGTCGAGATCGAGTTCGTCGGGGGCGCCGGTGCGGGCGAATTTGCGCAGGCGCCGCAGTGCGACCTTGATGTTGCGGGTGCCGATCTCGACCTCGTCGTCGAAATCCTTGAACTCGCGCCGGTCCCAGACCTTGACCGCGCGGCGATGCTTGCTCTCGCCGCCGATGCGGATGCCTTCCGGGTTGTAGCCTGAATTGCCGAACGGCGAGGTGCCGCCCGTGCCGATCCATTTGCTGCCGCCCTGGTGACGGCCCTTCTGCTCCTCGAGCCGCTTCTTGAGCGTCTCCAGGAGCTTGTCGAGCCCGCCCATCGCCTCGATCTGCTTCTTCTCCTCTTCGGTCAGATATTTGTCGGCGAGCGCCTTGAGCCATTCCTCGGGGATGTCGGCGGTCAGCGCCTCGTCCATCAGCGATAGGCCCTTGAAGACATGGCCGAAGACGCGATCGAACTTGTCGAGGTTGCGCTCGTCCTTCACCAGCACCGCGCGCGACAGATAATAAAAGTCCTCGACCTTGCGCGAGGCGAGGTCGGCATCCATCGCCTCCATCAGCGTGAGGTATTCGCGCAGCGTGACCGGCAGGCCGGCGGATTTCAGCTCGGCAAAGAAGTTTATGAACATTCAGGGCCTCCCGGGGCGCGCCGGCCTCTCACGCTGCCTGCAAAGGAAACCGGCCGGAGGTTTCGGTCAAGGCCCCGTAGAGCCAGGGGCGAGGCCAAAGCTGGCGGGAAAAAGTTCGAAACCCGGCGAGCCGCGGCTTACAGCTCGCACGGTTAATCGACGCGGGGCCCGCGGCCTTGCAAATCCTGATGTTCCGGAAATTTTCCTCTCGCATTTTAAGCGCTTTCGGCAGCACAAGCTTGCCGTTTCGCTGGCACTCAGGGTGAAGATAGCGAACGAGCGATGCCAACACCTGCAGTCCAGATAGACGATATTGTGATGGTCGACCGGCGACGGATCGCGCGGACGGACGCCGCGATCGGTGGCCGCTATTCGCTCGCCGGCCGGCGCAACGTCCGTGGCGAGCGGCGCGAATTCGCCTGCCGCACGATCGACATCTCGTCGGAGGCGATCGCCCTGATTTGCCCCGTCGTCGGCCCGATCGGGGAACGCGTCATTGCCCATTTCGATGAATTCGGCAGGCTGGAAGGGCAGATCGTCCGTCTCTTCAAAAACGGCTTTGTCATGCGGCTCGTGCTCGGGCGCGGCGAGTACGAGACGCTGTCGGCGCGGATCGACTGGCTGCACCGGCACAAGCACCACAATCTCCCGGACGACCGCGAGCACAAGCGCACGGCGCCGAAAAACCCGCATTCCACGGTTATGCTGTCCGACGGCACCGTCCGCGGCTGTTTCGTGATCGACATGTCGGTCTCAGGCGCCTCCGTGTCCTCCGAAGTGACGCCGCAACTCGGCGACGTGCTTGCGGTCGGCAAGATCATCGGACGTGTCGTGCGGGTCTTCCCGGAGGGCTTCGCGGTCCGCTTCATCGAATTGCAGGACCCGGACAGCCTCGAATATCTGCTGATCCGATCGTAAGGCGGCCGGCCGCGCTCCGCCGGTCACACCCTCCGGCGCCGTCCTTCGCCCCTGCCCGCTTCGCGCGCGACCGGGGCTGGACCGCTTTCTCCCATATTTCCGCCCAAAGCCTTGTGTTACTCGATGACGTCACCGATCATCGGACCTCCATGCGCGCCCGTATTGTTGCGGCCTTTGCCGTTTTCGCCTGCCTGATGCCCAGTCCGCCCGCTCTCGCGCAATCGCGCGAACCGGGCCCGCTGCAGCTCAATGCCCCGGCCGCCACCCCAGGCAGCGGACCGATCCGGATCGAATGGGAGGTCCGGAACCGCTTCCGGCTGTTCCGCAACGAGGCAGATTTCCGGCGGCATGTCGCCGCACATCGCGGGGACGGCGTGCTGGCCGCAGAACAGCGGCTCGCGCATTCGACCGACGGACGCGGCTGGGCACGCGACATGGTCGACAATCTCTGCGTCGATCATTCGGGGCGGCTGCCCGAGACCTGCCTGCGCGACGGCACCAAGGAGAACTATCTCAGCCCCGTCGATCATCCGATCACCGCCATCGCGGCCGGCGCAGTGCCGCCCGGTGCGCTTTGCGTCTGGAATTTCGATGACGGGGAATCCCCGCCCGGCCAGGCCACGACCCGCTGCGACGATCCGGTGCGGATCCGCGTGCGTTACGGCAAGACCACCATCGCCACGGTCGATGTCGGGCTGCCCGATGGCACGGCGCACCGCGCCGCGACCGAGATTCTCGTCAGCGACCTCTTGATCGCCGGCATGGGCGATTCGATCGCGGCGGGCGAAGGCAATCCGGATCGCGCCATCGCGCTTGGCGACGACGGCTTCTGCTTCCGTCGGTTCCTCGCAGGCTCAACGAGCGAATATTTCCGGCCCGGCCGCGCGGGCTTCAAGGGCAACAAGGCCTGCGATCCGGCGCTGTCGACCGGCAGCGGCAACACCTCTGCAGACTGGTCGAAGCTGAATGCGCGCTGGTGGAGCGCGGCCTGCCATCGATCGCTCTACGGCTACCAGTTGCGCGCCGCGCTCGCGATCGCGATCGAAAACCCGCACGTGGCAGTCACCTTCCTGCCGCTCGCCTGCTCCGGCTCGACCATCGAAAGCGGCATCTTCGGTTCGCTGCGCGCCCGCGAATGCCCTACGACAGGCTCCTGCACGAGTTCGAATGTCGCGCAGATGGTGCGGCTCAAGGAAGCGATCGATCTCGCCCGCAAGACCGACAAGGAGCGCAAGCTCGATGCGATCCTCCTGACGGTCGGCGCGAACGACATCTGGTTTTCCGGCCTCGTCGCCGACGTGATCACCGAAGACGCGACTGAGCGCGCGCTATTCAAGCGCGGCGGCCTGATCGCCGATGTGTCCGATGCGCGCGGCTATCTGAAGGATTTCCCGCGCGACTTCGCAAAGTTGCGCGATGCACTCAAACCCTATCTCGACGGCCATCTGCAGCGCGTCGTCTATGTCACCTATGGCAATCCCGCGATGGTCAATGGCGGCCAGGTTTGCGCCGGCGGCCGCGCGGGCTTCGACGTGCATCCCGCCTTCAATGTCGACGGCAAAAAGCTTCGCGAGGCGTCGGACTTCGTGGAGCGCGAATTCCTGCCGCGCCTGCGGGCACTCGCGACCTGTGAGGGCTCCGGCACCTGCCGCGATCCGCGCACCGATCGCATGACCTTCGTGGACCAGCATCAGACCGAATTTTCCTATCGCGGCTTCTGTGCGCGCTCGCCACGCGATCCGGTCTTCGACCGCGAATGCTTCCTCGACAACGGCGACAGCTTCGAAAGCAATCCGTCGCAGGCGGCGACCGATCCGCTGCGTTGCAGCCTGCGCGCCCGCGATTTCCGGCCCTATGCCTCGCGCGCGCGCTGGATCCGCACCGCGAATGACAGCTACTTCACCGCGATGACGTTCCCGGAAGGCATTTCGACGGCGGTGCAGCCGAGCGACCTGCATGACGCGACCTGGGGCGCCACCAGCGCGGTCTATGGCGGCGCAGTCCATCCGACAGCGGAAGGCCATGCTGCGATGGCAGATGCGGCCCTGCCGGCGCTGCGTGCGGTGCTCGGGCTATCGACACCCACGCAGGTGCATGCCGAGCCGCTCGCGCCGTTGCAGACGCCGCCGCCACCGGCAGCGACACGGTAGCATTCAGTTTGCAGTTCCCATTTCTGTCATGCCCCGCGAAGGCGGGACATCCAGTAAGACTCTGAAACGGTCGTGTTGACTGGATCGCCCGCTTTCGCGGGCGATGACAGCTGGAGAGCAATTGCTTCTGCGAACGAACCCGGCCGCTCAGCTCGCCGACTTCATGAATTTTTCGGACTTCGGCTTGCGGATCTTCGGAACCGGCTGCGGGCCGCAGGCGAGTGCATTGAGGCAATGCGGCTGAGCGGACTTCTTCTTGCCCTGCGCCGCGGCATCGTCCGGGCCAGCGAGAACAGCCAGTGCAAAACCAAGCGCACACAGCGCCGTTGCCGTCTTCATCGCGCAGCCCCTCCCTCACGCCCGGTGATGCGGGGAACGTTACCCAACTGCGACCATGGAGGCTACAGCGGCGCGTGAGCTACGCGACGCCGAGCTTCTTTTGCAGGCTGGTCGAGGAGGTCGTGTACTGGAAGGTCAGCTTCTTCTCGGGATAGACGTAGCGGTGGATTTTCTGTGCCGCCAACGCGCCTTCGTGGAAACCGCACAGGATCAGCTTCAACTTTCCCGGATAGGTGTTGATGTCGCCGATCGCGAAGATGCCCTTCTCCGAGGTCTCGAAGCTTGCGGTCTCGACCTCGATCAGATCGTCGGTCAGCTTCAGCCCCCAATTCGCAACCGGGCCGAGCTTCATGGTGAGCCCGAAGAACGGCAGGATCGCGTCGCACGCGATCTCGAAATTGCTGCCGTCGTTGCGCTTGACGATCGCCTTCGACACCTGACCGTCACTGCCTTCGAGCGACGTCACCTGACCCAGCACGAAGTCGATCTTGCCCTCGCCGACCAGCGCCATCATCTTGTTGACGCTGTCGGGCGCGGCGCGGAATTCCTGCCGCCGGTGCAGCAGCGTCAGGTGGCTCGCAATCGGCGCGAGATTGAGAGTCCAGTCGAGCGCGGAATCGCCGCCGCCGGCGATCAAGAGCCGCTTGCCGCGGAACTGCTCCATCTGGCGCACTGCGTAGTGGACCGATTTCGCCTCATAGGCCTCGATGCCCGGTATCGGCGGGCGCTTGGGCTGGAACGAGCCGCCGCCGGCCGCGACGATCACCACCTTGCATTCGAACACCTTCCCCGCATCGGTGGTGACGCGGAATTCCGGGTCGCCAATCCGCTCGATGCTCTGCACCATCTCGCCGAAATGGAATTGCGGACCGAACGGCTTGATCTGCTCAAGCAGAGCCTTGGTCAGGCCGTCGCCGGTGACAAGCGGAATACCGGGGATGTCGTAGATCGGCTTTTCGGGATAAAGCTCGGCGCATTGGCCGCCCGGCTTGTCGAGGATGTCGACGAGATGCGCCTTGATGTCGAGCAGGCCGAGCTCGAACACCGCGAACAGGCCGCAGGGACCCGCGCCGATGATCAGCGCATCGGTCTTGATGACATTCGTCGCGTCCAGCATGATCTCACCTGCCCTGATAGCTCGGTGTGCGAACCAGCAAGCCGTCGAGTTCCTCGCTCATCTTGATCTGGCAGGAGAGCCGGGAATTCGCGCGCACGTCGTAAGCGTTGTCCAGTTGCTCTTCTTCTTCCAGCGAGCGTTCGCCGGTTTTCTCAAGCCACGCATCGTCGACATAGACATGGCAGGTCGCGCAGGTGCACGAGCCGCCGCATTCGGCGACGATGCTCGCGATCGAGCCGCGCATCGCGGCTTCCATGACTGTCTCGCCGATGTCGGCATCCACCTCATGGACGGTGCCATCATATTCAATGAATGTAATCTTCGGCATGGGCAGGCATATGCGTGAAAAGGGAAATGGTTTGTATCCAAACCGATTTACGGCGTCATCCCCGCGCGGCGCCGCAACCGCTTTCGGATCGGGCTTTCCCGTGAAGTGACAATGGCGATCCTGAGCCTCAGGCCTGGCGCTCGGGGGTGCGGACAACGAGCCCATCGAGGGCGTCGGTGACCTTGATCTGGCACGACAGCCGTGAATTCGGCTTCACGTCGAAACCGAAATCCAGCATGTCCTCTTCCATCGGCGACGGGGAGCCGACGATCTCGGTCCAGGCCTCGTCGATATAGACGTGGCAGGTGGCGCAGGCGCAGGCGCCGCCGCATTCGGCCTCGATGCCGGGAATGCCATTCTTGATGGCGCTCTCCATCACTGTGGAACCGATCTCGGCGTCTACGGAGCGGCTTTCGCCCGCGTGGTCGATAAAGGTGATTTTGGCCATCTGGGGCGTGCAAAGTCCGCGTTCACATGGGGAGCGCCAAGCGGAGAGCGCCGGCACACCGCTATATAACCGATCGGCCGCGATCTGCCAGCGTCGATATCATGACGCTGACTGACCGCCGTTGTGCTCTTCGCAGACGCGGCAAGGAGGTCCGTTTGCGGCGACGGTGAGCGCATCGTCCACGTTGCTCAGGCGCAGATCCACCGTCCGTGCCGACCCGGTCGGTCATGACCAGCGCTTATCGATCGGCGGATTGGAGCGGCGGGTCTCAGGCGAAGCTGAGAAGTCCGGCGATCTCGGTCCTCGCCTCATCGACCGCCGCACGCAAGTTATCCACACCCGCGCGGCAGCCCTCGACGTCGCC
>NZ_DATMRX010000242.1:0-2458 GCF_035565855.1 Pseudorhodoplanes sp. | reverse complement strand
TTCATCATCACCGGATATACGTGGGCGGCTGCGTATGAATTCTGGCTGGGCCGCAGCGAGCCGCTGGTCTCGCGCTGGCCGCTCATCTTTATGCTGTTCGCGCACGGTTCGCTGTTTCTGCTGCGGACACCGCTCGCCGCGGTGATGCCGTGGCTTCCCGATACACATGTCTATGAAAGCGTCTGGCTGACGGTGCTCAGCTTTGAAGCGCTGCTGTTCACCATCGCCATCGCTTTCATCCTGCTCGCCATGGCGAAGGAACGGACCGAGCTTCTGCACAAGACAGCCTCGCTGGTCGATCCGTTGACCGGCATTCCGAACCGCCGCGCGTTCCTCGAGGGGGCGGGCGTGATGGCGCGCCGCCTGGCGGACAATCCGCAGCCCGCCGCGGTGCTGCTGGTCGATCTCGACCACTTCAAGTCGGTCAACGACTCGTTCGGTCACGCACTCGGCGATCGGGTTCTGCAGCTTTTTGCCGAAACCGCCTGCACGCATCTCGGGCCGCATGATCTGCTGGGCAGATTGGGCGGCGAAGAGTTCGCCATCGCGCTCTGCGGCGCCAATCGCAGCGAGGCAATGGAGGTCGCCGAGGCGATCAGGGAGTCATTTTCCGAAGCGGCATCCGAAGTCGAGGGCCATCCGGTGTTCGCCACTTGCAGCATAGGGGTTGCGGTCCGTGACAAGGGGCCGTTCGATATGTCGGAACTGCTCGGCGAGGCCGACGAGGCGCTGTACTCCGCCAAGGAGCGCGGCCGCAATCGCTGTGAACTCGCCTCGGTGGAATTCGTCCTGCATCTCGATGCTTCGACTCCGTCGCTTCGCATCCGAGACATGCACGCCAAATCGGCCGCCTGAGCGAAACCGGCTTAAGAGCGAAATATCCATCGCCGCCCGGACACTTGCGCATTGCCTTTGCCGGTTCGGAGGACCATCATCCCGGAAAAATCACGGGAGGATGACAATGATGCTCAGGGTCAAACTGGCGCTGATTGCGCTGGCGGCCGTCGGATTCGGCGCCCAAACGGCAAACGCCCAGACCTACGGCTTTGCGACGCTGCCGCCCGGCAGCCTCAATCACACCACAGCGTCCGCCGTCGCCAAGGTGCTGAAGGAAAAGGCGGGCATGAACGTTCTGGTCCAGCCGACCGGGGGCGACCAGATCATCGTGCCCATGGTTGCGCGCGGAGAGGCCGAAGTCGGCATTTCCAACGCGATGGAGGTGCATGACGGCTTCAACAAGGGCGCCAAGGACCTGCGGATCATCGGTGCAGCGCATGCGCTTCGCGTTGGCTTTTTCGTGCGTAAGGACTCCGACATCAGGACGGTGGGCGATCTCAAGGGCAAGCGGGTGCCTTATGGCTTTTCCTCGATGCGCGCTCTGGAGCCGACGGTTCGCGCCATCCTCGCGACAGCCAACCTGACCGAAAAAGACATCAAGCCGGTGATGGTCCCGAACGTCGTCCGCAGCGCGGATGATTTCGTTTCGGGCTCGGCCGACGCTTTCTACTTCGCATACGGGGCTCCGAAGGTGCGCGAGGTAGACGCCACCACCGGCGGTATCCGCATGACCGAGATCGACGAAAAGGGCATGGACGCCGCGCGCAAGGTCGAGCGCTGGGGCTATCTCACCGAAGTGCGGCCGAGTCCGGTCTTCATCGGTGTCGAAAAGCCGATGAAGGTCTACAGCTTCGACAATCTGCTTTTTACCAGCGCGAAGACCAGCGACGAGTTCGTCTACAAGTTCCTCGACACGCTGTTCAACAACAAGGACGATCTGATTGCCGTGCAGCCGGTGCTGCGCGAGTTCACGCCGGCCTTTGCCTACAAGCAATACGAAGTGCCGTATCACCCCGCTGCGGTCAAATACTTCAAGGAAAAGAACATCCAGCCGCAGTCGTTGCAGTGACGATAGTAAGCGGCGGTTCCCAGGCGCTTTAGCGGGAGCACAGGCGTGAGCGAAGAACGCATCGTCCCCGGCGCAGAGGAGTTTCACTCCGCTACGTCGCGGGCGCAGCGATTCTGGACCAATGTGTTCCAGGCGCTTCTGATCGCAGTCGTTGTGCTGTGGGTGATGGATGTCCCCCGCCAGTGGTTCAACGTCGCCTTCTATACCGAGCAGATGCTCACGGTCTGCATCGGACTCGTTCTCGCGCTCGCTTTCACGGTCGAGACCGATCGCAAGTTCGGCGCAATCCACTCGGGCGCGGCGGCGGCAACCCTCATCCTCCTGGCCTACACGATCTACCGGTATGAGGTCGTCGCGGCCAATCCGCTGCCTTTCGTTGCGGGCTATGCGGTGCTGCTTGCCTGGACCTTCCTTGGCGCGCGACAGCGATTTGCGGCGTATTTCGACTGGATTGCGGTCGTTACCACGCTCGTAATCTGCGGCTATATCGCGGTCCGCTACGAGCCTCTTACCTACGAGATCGCGCTCCTGCCCGTGGAAGGGATCGTCGGC
>NZ_DATMRX010000241.1:0-11122 GCF_035565855.1 Pseudorhodoplanes sp. | reverse complement strand
GGAGAGGGAGGGATTCGAACCCCCGATACCCTTGCGAGTATGCCGCATTTCGAGTGCGGTGCTTTCAACCACTCAGCCACCTCTCCGCGGGGGCCGAACAGGGCGAACCGCCCTCGGACGGGCGCTTACTTAGCCAAGGAGCCTGCGCGAAACAAGGGTCGCGAACGCCCGCCGGTGGCGAAACCCGAGGCCCGCGTCACCCTGAGCGGCGGACGGCCGTCAATGCCCGCCTCCCGCCGTGCCGGCGCTGCGGATGCGCTCGCTGAAGTTCTGGATGTTGAGTCCGCAGATGCCGAAGCGGGCGAGATACCCCATCAGGAAATCGTTCACGCCCATCCGGTGCAACGCAACGACGTCACCCGCCAGGAGGGCGCGCTTCTCCTCCTCGGTCAGGCGGTAGCGCGCGATGGCGCCCTCGGGATCCGTCTGCATGGCCTTGCGGAAGGCGTGGTCGCGCAGGGTTTCGCGGCAGAGCCGGTCGAGTTCCAGGACGCTCATCGCTTCACCTCACCGGTCTCAGAGCCGCCAGCCGGCATAGGCGTGGCCGTTTTCCATCTGCTTGTCGAGAAAATCGGGCTTGCGTCCGTCGGTGAAAGCCAGCATCGCGATCCAGTTCAGCAGCTCGCCGCCGACATTCCCCGCCGCATGCATGCGGTCCTCGGTCGCCGCCGCGATCAGCCCGGCGGTGTCGCCGGCGGCGATATAGCGGCAGACCTCGTGCACCCAGTCCGGGTCCGGCACGCCATCGGTGAAGCCGAGCCGGATGCGCGGGCCGAACACCTCGAGCGAAAAGCTCCCGGTGCCGATGATCGCGACGCGCAGCTTATCCGGATAGGCCTCGAGCGTACGCCGGATCTGCCGGCCGAGGTCGAAGCAGCGCTGCGCCGGCGGCAGCGGCGGCACATGGCCGGAGATGAAGAACGGGATGACCGGCCATTGCATGCCGGGATTGACGAAATGCAGCGGCACCATCACCGAATGGTCGCAGCCAAAATCGCGCAGCGTTGCGATGTCGTAGCCGGCGCGCACGCCCTCGTCGCGGATCGCCTCCGCGAGCCTCGGCATCGACGGCACGTCGTAGATCGGCATGCCGCCGCGCGGCTCGTCGTTCGGGCCGCGAAAGCCCTCGTCGATGCCGATCGCGAGAATCGGAAAATTGTCGAAGAAGAAGGTGTTGTAGTGATCGGTATCGAAGATCACGATCACGTCGGGCCGCGCCGCTGCAAGCGCATCGCGCGCCTTGCCGAACATGATGCCGGTCGGCGACGAGGGGCCCTCCTCTTCGACCTTCGACGGAAAATACGGGGTGTGCGGCAACCCGAACGCCGCGACGATCTCAGCCAAGTGTAACTCCCGACTCCTGCTGCTCTTAATGTCGTCATTGCCGCGCGGCCGCGTGAGCGGCGCGACCCGGCAATCCATCTTGCGAGGATGACGGCCCCCCGGGTCAAGCCCGGGGGTGACCGAGACTCCTATTTCCCCGCGATGCCCGCCGCTTTCACAAGTTCCGCATTGTCCTTGATCTCCTTTGCGATCATCGCGCGGAAATCGCCGGCGCTCATTGTCAACGGATCGGCGCCAAGCTTGGTCAGCTTTTCCTGCACGCCCGGATTGGCCAAAGCCGCGGCGATTTCCTTGTGCAGCCGCTCCACGATCGGTGCGGGAGTTTTGGCCGGCGCGAACACCCCGATCCAGAAATTATATTCCGAGTTCGGATAGCCGGCCTCCACCGTGGTCGGCACGCCCGGCAAGGCCTTGCTGCGCGACGATGCCGAGACCGCGATGGCGGCAAGCTTGCCGTCGTTGATCAGCCCGCGGGCCGGCGCGAGCGGAGTGAAATAGAAGTCGATCCGGTCGGCCACGATTTCACGCAAGGCTTCGGGCGCACCCTTGAACGGCACGTGCTGTGCCTTGGCCTTGGTCGCGAGCAGGAAGCGCTCGGCATTCACATGCGAGGCGCTGCCAGCGCCGGCCGATGCGTAATTCAGCGTGCCCGGCCTGGCGCGCAGCGCCTCGACCAGATCCTTCACCGATTTGTATTTCGCGGGCGCGACCACCAGCACATTGGCGAGATTGGCGAGCGGAATGACCGGCGCGAAATCCTTTTCGGTGTCGTAGGGCAGGTTCGCGAAAGTCGATGGCGTGATGGTGTGCGATGATGAATTGACAAGCAGCGTATAGCCGTCCGGATCGGCCTTCGCGACGGCGTTGGCGCCAAGCGTGCCGCTTGCGCCGACGCGATTATCGACGACGAAGGTCTGGCCGATCTGACTGCCGACCTGCTCGAACACGGTGCGCGCGATCACGTCGGTTGCGCTGCCGGCCGTGAACGGAATGATGACCTTGATCGGCTGACCCGCGGGCCAGGTCTGGGCATGCGAATGCGTTGCGCAAGCGAACAATGCGGTGGCGACAAGCGCCATTGTCGATCTGAGCATGAGCGTTTCCCGTGCGTGGTCGTTGTTTGCGTTTGTTGTTGCACGGGCGGGCATGACGGGCCAATGCGGCATTTGATCCGTCAACGCATTCGCCTCTCTCGTGAATTTTCATGAAGTGGGAAAGCGCACCCGATAGTGGCGCGCTCAGGCTTTCGCGCTATCGATTGCCTGCACCATCGCGTCGACCGCGGCGGCCTGTTTCAGTCCGGCGCCGCGAGCGAGCGTGCGCCAGGTGTGGAAGCTCAGCGCCAGCTGAAGCATCGCGCGCTGCTTCGCGGTCAGCTTGGCGCCCAGCACCTCGTTCCATGCAATCATGAATGGCGCGAAGCGTAGCTCCACAATCTCCCGCGTCAGGGGATGAATCTCCGCGTCGCGCACCACGCAGGCGACCAGCGCCTCATTGCGCTCGTACCAGTCATAGATCGCCCGCAACCCCGTGGTCAGACGCTCGCGCTGATCGCGGATGTCACGCCACGCAGCGGCAGCGGGCATTGGCTGGCGTTCGAAATGCAATCCCGAGCAGGCGAGCGAAAGGCTCCGCTCGTCCGGGAAGTGGGCATAGAGCGTGTGGCGCTGAACACCCGCCCGCTCGGCAATCATGCTGAGGGTCGTGTTCGCGGGGCCGACGGTGCCATGCAATTCGATGGCGGCTTCAACGATGCGCCGGCGGGTCTCCGCCTGCTGCTCCGCGCGCTTCCTCAGGGTGTAGCGTCGGGTGCTCACCATTTCGTTATACTAACGTGTGCAACGAAATCTTGCAAGGCGGCGACTATTCATTACACATATTTGTGCAATGAAATGGGGTGCCATCACGCCCCCAGGGAGCCGGTCATGGAAACCAGGATCACCGAAATCGCCGACGGCATTTTCCGCCTGTCGACCTTCGTGCCGGAGATTGCACCGCCCTCCGGCTTCACCTTCAACCAGTTCCTGATCCTGGGCGACGAGCCGCTGATGTTCCACACCGGCCTGCGCAGGATGTTTCCGCTCAATCGGGCAGCGTTGAGTCGTGTCATCGCGCCCGAGCGGC
Organism: Pseudorhodoplanes sp.; assembly: GCF_035565855.1. Taxonomy (GTDB): domain Bacteria; phylum Pseudomonadota; class Alphaproteobacteria; order Rhizobiales; family Xanthobacteraceae; genus Pseudorhodoplanes. Next base: position 7,654 of record NZ_DATMRX010000241.1, on the reverse strand, counting down.
TGCGCCACATTGCTTTCGGCCATTACGAGGCCGACGAATGCGGCGCAATGAACGAATGGCTCGCGATTGCGCCGCATGCGCAGGTCGCGCACGGCCAGACCGGCGTCTATGTGTCGCTGAATGATATGTCGGACCGCGCGCCCCGCATCCTGCAGGACGGCGAGGTCATCGAGCTCGGCGGCGGCAAGCGCGTGCGTTACATCGGTACGCCGCACACACCGCATGGCTGGGACGCCGGCGTGATGTTCGAGGAGCAAACCCAAACACTGCTCTGCGGCGACCTGTTCACGCAGGTCGGCGACGGCCCCGCATTAACCGAGGGCGATGTCGTCGGACCCGCGATCGCGGCCGAAGACCTGTTCCGGTATTCGGCGCTCGCGCCGAATATGGGCGCGACCATCCGCAGCCTCGCAAGCCTCGCACCCCGCAGACTGGCGCTGATGCACGGCCCGTCCTTCGCGGGCGACGGCGCGGCCGCCCTGCACGCGCTCGCCGACGATTACGATCGACGTTTCCGCGCCGCGAGTGTGCAGCCATGACCGATATCACGCTTCATAGCCTCGCCGCGGGCCCGAGTATCGGCACGCATGTCTGGCGATTTGTCGCGCGACTGGCGCGCGCTGCCGATCGCATCCTGTTCGCGCATCGGATCCGCTACGACCTCAGCGAATTGCCGCCGCGCCTTCGCCGGGACATTGGCCTCGGCTGACGATGCTAATGCGAGACCAACACCATCAGCGCCGCGGTCAGGTGGCCGTCCGCCGAAAACTCGTCCAGAATCGAGAAGTGGTCGTGCCCGTCCAGAGGCAGGAGCGTTGCCGGCAGGCCGGCCGTTCGCCGCGCCGCATGATAATCCCGCGACTGCCGCTGAAGCTCCGGCAGCTCGCCCGTGCCATAAGCGATCGTCAGCGGCGCGGATCGGGCGGGAAAATGCTGGATCGGGCTCAGCGCCCGCGCGTCCTCCACGGTGAGGTTGAGCTTCTCGTTCAGATAATTCAGCGCACAGGGCTCGACATCGAAGATGCCGCTGATCGCGAGCCCGGCATCGACCTCGTCAAGCGCCATTGCCATCGCGGTCAGGTGCCCGCCGGCGGACCAGCCCGACACCACGAGCCGGCTCTGCGCAACACCATAGGTTGGCCCTTCGCGGCGCAGCCAGCGGATCGCCGCGTGAGTCTCGGCGACGATGTCAGCGAGCGTCGCCTCGGGCGCGAGCGTGTATCCGATCAGCGCCGCATCGAAGCCGCGCGCCATCGGCCCTTCGGCCATGCAGCTGAAGATCTCCTTGGCATTGCGCTGCCAGTAGCCGCCATGGATGAAGACAAAGAGCGGCGCGCCTTCTTTGCCGCACCGGAAGATGTCGATGCGGTTGCGCGGCCGCGGCCCATAAGCGAGGTCGAACAGTTCGGGATGCTGCTGCCGGAACGCGGCGCTGCGCGCTGTCCAGCCGGCGAGGCGCTCTGCGCTGTCCGCAACCGCAATGGAGTTGTTGTAGGCGGCGTCGAGCTGCGCCTGCGTCATGCCGCGCCAGACAATGACCGTCATGTCGGTATCATTGCGGCAACGCTGTGCTGACGCAAGCGACGCCGCCATGCCGCGCAGCTCTGGTCGTTGCGCACTACGCTACAGCTTGAACAGCGCCTCCGCGTTCTTGCCCGCGATCCGCTTCGCCTGATCGGGCGGCAGCGCATTGACGCGGGCGAGGCAGCCGATCATGTCGCCGATATTGTGCGGATAATCCGAGCCGTAGAGCACGCGGTCCGGCGACCCGGCGACCGAGATGCACAGATCGAGCGCGCGCGGATCGTACACCACGCTGTCGTACCAGATGCGCTGCAGATAGGTTGACGGCTTGTCCTTGATCACCTCGGCGCAGCCCGGGATCATCTCCCAGCAGCGATCGAGCCGGCCGGCGAGATAGGGCAGCGTCGCGCCGCCGTGGCAGGCGATCAGCTTGATGTTGGGATACTTGTCCAGGAATCCGGAATAGATCATCCGCGTGAAGGCGAGCGTGGTATCCGCCATGAAGCCGACCGGCGGAATCATATTGAATTCGTCCATGTGCTGTTCGCGCACGCCCTGCGGCGCACCGGGATGCACGAGCACCGGCAGCTTCAACTTGTCGATCTCCGCCCAGACCGGGGCGAATTTCGGATCGGTGAGATCGTCGCCGTCGATGTTGGCGATCACCATCACGCCGACGGCTCCGTTCTTCACGCAGCGATTAAGTTCGGCTTTCGCGTCGTCGGCATACTGAAAGGGCAGCGAGGCGAACCAACGGATGCGGTCCGGCTTCGCGCGCTGCTGCTCGGCCATCGAATCGTTGACGATCTGCGCCGCCTTCAGCGCCACCTCGCGGCCTCCCCAATAGGCATTCGGACAGGTGAGCGAGACGATGGCGATATCGACTTTCGCCTCGTCCATCTTCCTGATGCGAAGCTCGTAGTCCCACATGCCCGGAAACAGCGTCATGAATGGCGCATCGTAGAGATGCACGGCGTCCTGCCCGGCCCTGGTTTTCTTCAGGGTGTATTTGCCGGTGCCGTGGGTGCGCAGCAGCTCAAGATAGTCGCGCGTGAGCATATGGGTGTGGACGTCGATGACCGGCATTTCGCGTTTCCTCGATATCGTTCAGGCTTGGTGTTGTGGTTTTGAACGGGAGCGCAGCAAAGCCGCGGATGGCCGGGCCGATCAAGTCCAAAGCCGTTCCGATAGGATTTTCTTCATCTGAAACCGGGGAGGAGCCGGCTCGATCGCCAAAAACCCGCCCGCACGGGGCGTCATCCCGCCCCGGAATCGGCCCGTTTTTCTTGACTCTGTGGGGCTCTCCCCCCATAAACCGGCCCAACGGCGGGCCCCTTTTGGGGGCCCTTTTCGTGCTTCCGGGCACGGCCGGACACCCATCAGACTGAAAGAAGCCGGTCCGGTTCATCCGAGCGCCGGGGCATGAACACGAAGGAAAAAACGATGTTCGCAGTCATCAAGACCGGCGGCCTGCAATATTCGGTCGCCGAGGACCAGGTGGTCCGGATCGGCCGCATCGCCGGCGAACCGGGTCAGATCGTCCAGATCGGCGACGTGCTGATGCTGGGCGGAGACAAGCCGGAAATCGGCGCCCCGCTCGTCGCGGGCGCATCGGTTGCGGTCGAGATCGTAGAACAGAGCCGGGGCCCAAAGGTTATCGCCTTCAAGAAGCGTCGGCGCAAGAATTCGCGGCGCAAGCGCGGCCATCGGCAGGATTATACCGTCGTGCGGGTCTCCGAGATCCTCACCGGCGGCGCCAAGCCGACCAAAGGCCCGAAGCCGAAGCCGGAACGCAAGGCCCCCGCGCCCAAGGCCGAAGGCAGCGAAGCCGCCTAGGCCAGCGACCTGGCCGCGCGCGTCACGCGCGCGGGGCCGGAGGCGAAAAATCTGCGCGGTGCCGCAAGGCGGCCCACAAAATGAGATGATTCCGTCACGGAATCGGATTATTAGAATTTTGAGAGAAGGATTGAGCCATGGCTCACAAAAAAGCAGGCGGATCATCCCGTAACGGCCGCGACACCGCGGGCCGCCGCCTCGGCATCAAGCTGTTCGGCGGTCAGGTGGCGTTGCCTGGCAACATCATTGCGCGTCAGCGCGGGACCACGTGGCATCCCGGCGACAATGTCGGCATCGGCAAAGACCATACCCTGTTCGCGCTGACCGCTGGTCGCGTCGAATTCAAAGCCAAAGGTAACGGTCGCACGTTCATCTCCGTCGTACCGATGACGGAAGCTGCGGCAGAGTAAACGGCGAATCTCAAGTGAGGTCCGCCGGTTCACGTCGAACCCGGGGGACCCTCAGACGGGCTCCAGTTTTGAGGGGGAGACGGGTGAACCGGCTCCCCCTCAAAACTTTTACAAAGGAGCCTGACCATGACCTGCCTGGAACTCGAAACCCGGACCTACCGGGAAGGCTGTATCCCCGTCCTCGAGACCGAGCGGCTGATTCTGCGCGCGCCGAAACTCGAGGACGCTAAGCACGTAGCCGCGCTCGCCAACGACAAGCGTATCGCCGAGAACACGCGACGCATCCCGCATCCCTATTCTCGTAGCGATGCTGAGGATTTCATCGCCGCGGCCAATACGCCTCAGGGGGATATCGCTTTTCTGATCACCACGCATGCCGGGCTGCCGATTGGCGCCTGCGGTCTCGCAATGCACGATGATGCAGCACCGGAGATCGGCTATTGGCTCGGCGTCAAGCATTGGGGCAAGGGTTACGGCACCGAAGCGGTCCGCGCCGTGATCGATTTTGCATTCACCGAACTTGCGCATGAAAGCCTGTGCGCCGGCGCCCGCGTCATTAATCCGGCGTCGCGACGCATCCTGGAGAAGTGCGGATTTCAATGGACCGGTGTCGGCCTGTGCCGGATTCAAGCGCTCAATTCGTCGGCACCCATCGATCGATTCCGGCTGGATCGCGGATTGTGGGCGTCGTTGCGCCGCTGGAGTAACGTGAAGCGGGTGTCCTGACATCCGCTCCATTCCGGTTGTGTCCCGCCCACCGCAATGAGAGGTGGAAATTTCTCGCTTTTCCGGCTATGAACGGAAAGCCTGCGAGATGTTCTACCGGACGCTCGTGTCGGCGGACATCTCGTTAATTGGGGAAATAGACGTGGCTACAGGTACCGTGAAGTGGTTCAACGCGACCAAGGGTTATGGCTTCATCCAGCCGCAAGGCGGCGGCAAGGATGTGTTCGTGCACATTTCCGCAGTGCAGCGGGCGGGCCTGACCGGTCTGAATGAAGGCCAGCAGATCGAGTACGAAATCGTGTCCAATCGCGGACGCGAATCGGCTGAAAATCTGAAGGTGCGGTGATGTGTTGCGAAAGCGGCCGGACGTGACACAGCCGCTTTCGGAACATCGAGAGGTCAAAAAAGCCCGGCACGCCAGCCGGGCTTTTTCATTAGGTGAACATTGCCGCTGGTGAACATTGCGGCGCTTCCGGATCGGCGACGCATTCGCAGATTTTGCGTCTTCCATGCTCGTATTCGAAGGCGTGAATGATCTTCGAAGACGTGAATGATCCTGGCGGAGTGGAGCGCCGTTTCGTCGACTGACCGTTCCGTCATTGCGAGCAAAGCGTAGCAATCCGTTCGCCCTCTCGGATTGGCTCGGGAGCTCTATGGATTGCTTCGTCTCGCTCGGCTTCGCCGCGCTGATCAGATCGGACTCGGTATCGGCGACAGATCGCATTGAAAGGCGTAGCAGCGCGTCGCCTCGTCGCCGGTCATCATCTGATCGGGGAAATAGCCGTCGCCGCGCGGACCGATGTTGCCGGAAACCGGCATCGGACAGAATTTCGGTCTCGAATTCCTCACGCAACGTGACCAACAGCAACGCTGCGGCGGTTCAGCGCGATCAGGTCCGCCGGCGACAATCCGATCTTCGCGGTCCAGTCCGGACTCGCGCACACGATGCGGTTTCCGGAATGAAACCGGCATTGCGGGCCTTTGCGATCTGGATGTGCCGGACAAAAAAATTATCGCGAAGACGCTTCTCGCCCTCCTCGCTTGTATGCATCACGATCGCAGAATTCTGCGGCAGGTCGATTCTTTCGGGGAAGATCAAAGTGGTTTTATATCTTCCGGACGATCTGCAAAAGCGCCGGGTGATCCGCAAAAGTTTGAGGCGCTGTGCGGGCAGGCACAGCGCCTCCATGTTGGCTGCAGTAGGCCCGGCGGTTTCGCTAGTGATGATGCGAATGGCCTGCTGGTTTCGGCGCGCCGCTTCCGATCGGGCTGACCTTGAACTCGACGTCGACCTTTCCGGCCTTTTCGAATTGCAGCGTGCCCTTCACCGACTGGCCGACCTTCAGGCCGGACGTCAGGTCGAGGAACATCAGGTGATGAGCGCCCGGCTTCAGCTCGACGGTCTCTCCCGGCTTGATCTCGAGCCCATTGGCGAGAGGCCGCATCCGCATGATACCGCCCTCCATCGCCATTTCGTGAACCTCGAAACGGCGTGCGAATGGAACCGTTCCGCCGATCAACCGATCCGGCTCCTGTCCGGTATTGGTGATTGTCAGATAGCCGCCGGCCACCTTGGCGCCACCGGGCGTCGCGCGGGCCCACGGCCCCTCCACCGTCAGCGATCCCGCCTTGTAGGTCTTGGCCTCACCGGTGGTCGCAGCACCATGACCGCCGCCTGGCTCACTCTGCTGCGCGAGGATGATCAACGCCGGCGCCGGCGATTTCAGCGCATGTGAGTCCTGCCCGTTTGCCGGGATATCGACCCATCGCCACTCGCCCTTCTCGCATTGCTGCGTCACCGGGATATAGACAGGTCCGGGCTTGAGATCGCGCGCGAGGTAAGCCGAGAAGACGAACTCGTCATAGTGATCGTCCGCCAGCTTGCCGCCGCTCCAGACGATTTCCTTCACGCCTTCGCTGAGCTGCTGGCCATGGAAATAGGGATAAGACTGGCCATACGGCCCGCGCACGGTCTCGATCTGCCAGCCGGGTTTCGGCATCGGCTTGACCGCGATGACCCCCTCGGGGATCTGCGCGCTGACCTTGGTCGTCGGGCTGCCGGTGCAACCATGCGAGACGCGCAGCACCGCCTTGTAGCTTGTGCCGGACCGCGCCTCGCGCGTTTCGAGGGTGACATGGGCCTGGGCCGCGGCAGAAGCGAGCGACGCGACGCCCAAAGCGGATAGTGCAAGGAACGCCTTGCGTGACATGAACTTTCTCCGATGAATCTGTGTGGGATGGGCCGCGCGCACGGCGCGGCAGACGGTCACACATTCATCGGAGGAGCGCGCGCCGGACCGGCCCTGATGCGGGAGGCAGGCGGGGCATCGCCGGCGGAAGGGGGCGCCGGTGAAATCGGCCGCGACACCGGCAACGCGGCAACGACCGCGCCGGCCGGAAGCATTGCGGTCCCGCCCATGCACGCGCCGCACAGGACGCAACTGATCTTGCCGGCGGCGGGAGCCGGTCCCTGCGGCGCGCCGGGGTCGGCGCTGTCCGTAGCCCCGTTGCCGAAGCAATAGACCGCAAGCGAGCCGTCCGCCTGCACCTGCACCGGCGCAAGCGTCGTGAACACCGCCTGCAACGCGATGGCATAGGCCGCGATCAACGCTGCCAAAGCCCGCAATTGTCTGCCCGGCAGGAGGTTCGTCATGCGCTCAAAGATAGCAAATCCAGCGGCCGATCGGTTTTGTTCAGCCTAGCACACAAATCTCGGGTGAAGTGCGCCGGCCTCACCTATATTGCGGCCCATGAAATTCCTCGACGAAGCCAAGATCTATATCCAGTCCGGCGCCGGCGGGAACGGCTGCGTGTCGTTCCGGCGTGAAAAATTCATTGAATTCGGCGGCCCCAATGGCGGCGATGGCGGCCGCGGCGGCGACGTGATCGCGCGCGCGGTCGACGGGCTCAACACCCTGATCGATTATCGCTTCATGCAGCATCACAAGGCCGAGCGCGGCGGCAACGGGATGGGCAAGGACCGTCACGGCGCCAACGGCAAGGATCTGATCCTCAAGGTCCCGGTCGGCACCCAGATCTACGAGGAAGATGGCGAGACCCTGCTCGCCGATCTCGACAAGGCCGGCCAGGAGGTGGTGCTGGCGAGAGGCGGCAATGGCGGCTTCGGCAACGCCCATTTCAAGACCTCGACCAACCGT
>NZ_DATMRX010000240.1:0-5564 GCF_035565855.1 Pseudorhodoplanes sp. | reverse complement strand
AGCGCAGCGATGCGTGAAATCCTGTCGGACACCGCGCGCCTCAACCGGATGCTGCGGGCGGAAGCCGCCCTCGCGGCGGCCGAAGCCTCGGTCGGCGTCATCCCGAAGGGCGCAGCCAAGCCGATTGCCGAGGCGTGCCAGGCCAGGTTCTACGATATCGGCGCACTCAGTCTCGCCGCGGTGTCGGCCGGCAATCTGGCGATCCCGCTGGTCAAGGCGCTGACCGCCGAGGTCGCGAAGCGGGACCCCGAAGCCGCGCGCTATGTGCATTGGGGCGCGACCAGCCAGGACATCATCGACACTGCGCTCGTGCTCGAATTGCGCGCGGTGATCGACGACCTCACCACCGAACTCGACCGCGCGATCCCGGCCTTCACGACGCTCGCCGAGAAGCATCGCCACACGCCGACGGTCGGCCGCACCTGGCTGCAGCAGGCGCTGCCGATGCCGTTCGGGCTGAAGATTGCGGGCTATGCCGCCGCGTTGACCCGGTCGCGCGCAAGGCTCAAGCGCGTGCGCAACGAGTCTCTCGTTCTGCAATTCGGTGGCGCGACCGGCACGCTGGCCGCGCTCGGCGATCGCGGACTGGAGGTGTCGATCGCCTTTGCCAAGGAACTCGATCTGCCGCTGCCGGACGGGCCGTGGCACACCCACCGCGACCGGCTTGCGGAAGTCGCGAGCGCGCTGGCGATGCTCGCCGGGACCTGCGGCAAGATCGCGCGCGACGTGGCGCTGCTGATGCAGACCGAAGTCGGCGAAGCCTTCGAGCCCGCCGGCGAAGGGCGCGGCGGGTCCTCGACGATGCCGCACAAGAGAAATCCGGTCGCCGCCGCGTCCGGCCTCGCCTGCGCCGCGATCGCTCCGCAGCTTTGCGCGACCATCCTCGCGGCTGAGGTGCAGGAGCATGAACGCGCGGCCGGCGCCTGGGCCGCGGAATGGCCGACCTTTCCGGCGCTGGCGCTGGTCACATCCGGCGCGCTCAACGCGGTGGTCGATATCGCCGAAGGCCTCGATGTCGATGTCGAGCGCATGCGCGCCAATCTCGACATCACCGGCGGACAGATCATGGCCGAGGCGGTCGCCTTCAAGCTTGCCGAGAGCATCGGCAAGGCCGATGCCCACAAGCTCGTGGAGGAAGCGAGCAAGCGCGCGCATACCGAACGCAAGTCGCTCAAGGACGCGCTGATCGCCGATCCGAAAGTGACGGCCGTGATCCCGCCTGGCGAAATCTCGAAATTGTTCGACCCGATGAGCTACCAGGGCGTCGCGCAGCAATTCATCGACCGCCTGATCGCCACGGCGAAGGCAACGAAGTGATACGCAATTCCCGCCACCGTCATGCGCGCGCTTGACCCGCGCATCCATCAAGACAAGAGACGTTTTTGAAGATGATGGATTGCCGGGTCAAGCCCGGCAATGACACCAGCAAAGCCGGAGGAAAACCCGAATGCCCGTGATCCAAGCCAATGGCTGCCCCATCGATGTGGAGGTGAGCGGACCGGACAATGCGCCGGTGCTGATGCTGTCGTCGTCGCTCGGCACCACCAAGCATATGTGGGACCCGCAGATGGCGGCGTTCACCAAGGACCATCGCGTGGTGCGATATGATCGGCGCGGGCATGGCAGATCCGGCATCACCGAAGGCCCCTATTCCATGGAGATGCTGGCGCGCGATGCGATCGCGATCATGGACGCGCTGAAGCTCGACAAGGTGAACTGGCTCGGCCTGTCGATGGGCGGCATGGAGGGCATGTGGCTCGGCGCGAAGGCCGGCAATCGGATCGACAAGCTGATCCTGTCCAACACATCCGCCCATTATCCTGACAAGACCATGTGGCACACTCGCATGGACACGGTCGGCAAGGCGGGCTCGGTCGCAGCGATCGCCGACATGGTGATCAATGCCTGGCTGACCAAGGATTTCCAGACCGCGCATCCTGATGTCACAGCGCGCATGAAGGAGATGATGATCGCGACCCCGGTCGAAGGCTATCTCGGCTGCTGCGCCGCCGTGCGCGACATGGATCACCGCGAAATCCTGAAAGAGATCAAGGTGCCGACGCTGATCATCGCGGGATCAAAGGACCCGGCGACCAATGTCGCGGCGGCCGAATTCATTCGCGACAGCATTCCCGGCGCAAAGCTCGCCGTGGTCGATGCGGCGCATATCGCCAATGTCGAGGTGCCGGAGGTCTATGCAAAGGAAGTGCTGGGCTTCCTCGGTTAGTTCACCGTCATGGCCGGACCGCGGCGTAAGCCGCGTGATCCGGCCATCCATCTTTTTTGAATGATGGATGCGCGGATCAAGTCCGCGCATGACCAAGCGGAGAAACGGTGCGATGGACGAGACAGAACGCTACGACAAGGGCATGGCGCGCCGGCGCAAGGTGCTCGGCAATGCCTGGGTCGACAAGGCCAATGCCGGCAAGACGCCCTTCAATTCCGAATTCCAGGACTTCATCACCCGCTATGCCTGGGGCGAGGTGTGGACGCGGCCGCATTTCGACGAGCGCACGCGCCGCGTACTGGTGATCGGCACTATGCTGGCGCTCGACAAATGGGCCGAGTTCCGCATGCATGTGCGCGCCGCTTTGGTCGAAGGCGGCTTCACCCCGGACGACATCAAGGAAATCATCATGCAGCAGGCGATCTATTGCGGGGTGCCGGCGGCGAACCATGCCTTCAAGGAAGCGGGCGACGTCATCGCGGAGATCGGCAAGGCCTGACTTCGCGGCGCGGCGGAGGCGCGCCTTCGCCGTGGCTATTCGATGCGCAGTCGCATCCCCCATGTCTGTCATGCCCCGCGAAGGCGGGGGATCCAGTCAACTGATGAAGGCGTTGCGTTTACTGGATCGCCCGCTTTCGCGGGCGATGACAGTCGGAGCGTTCAGCGCAAGTTGAGCGTGAACCACGGCCCCTCGGCTTTCGCCAACGGGCTCGGCGCAACCGACAGGCCGGCCGTGTCGCGCAACTGCGTCCAGCGCTCCGGGGACGTTCCGCCGCGGACCTCGGGCGTGATCGTCACAGGCCGATCCTTGCGAAAGCGCCTTGCGCACCACGAGAAGAGGCGCTCGACGCGTCCGGGCGCGCGATCCTCAGTCTCGGGAAAGCGCTCGATCATCGACAATGTCGCGGCAAGGCCGACCAGCCATAGCGGCAGGCGCCCCTGCACCAGAATATCGCTCGCACCCTGCATGATGGCGGGCATGGCCACCACCATCGTCACCATCACAACAAGGATCAGGCCGGCATCGAGAAGATCATGCGACACGCGCATGCCGCGCCACGCGCCGACCCTGCTCACCAGATGCAACGCGAACACACCGGCAATCGTCAGATAGATTGCGCCGAGGAATGCCGCGACCTTGAACACCGCAACGCCGTGCAGGCCGAACAGCGATCCGATGCCGTGGACGAGCCGCGCGAACGGGAGCTGCTCGAGACCGTAAACCGGCGACGTCAGCACCCGGTACGCCTCGAACCCGAATACCAGCGCGAGGTCGAACGCGATGACGGCGATCAACACCGGGACGGCTTTCGGCAGCCAACGCATCCGCACCTCCCCCGGCGTTCCGGCTTCCTTCCTGGAAGGTGACTTGGATCGTTAATAACGCCGCTTCAATCGAAAGCGTTTGTTTACCTTAAAATCGGCGCGGCGCCTTCTGAAATGTCATCGCCCGCCAACGGGGCCGCGCGGAGCGCGCTCCCGATGACAGACTCCAGCGTGCGTCCAGTAAACACAATGGCTTCTTTACTGGATGCCCCGCTTTCGCGGGGCATGACAGAAAGGGTCGATCACGCCAGTTGCTGGGCGCGAAAATCCTGCGGGCTCATGCCGGTCTGCTTGCGGAAAAACCGGGCGAAGTGCGAGGGATCGGCAAAGCCGAGCTCGTAGGCGATCTCGTGGATCGGACGCCCGGTGAAGACGAGTTCCCGCTTCGCTTCCGTCAAGACGCGCTGGCGGATCAGGTGGCCGGCTGTCACCCCTGCGGCGCGTTTGACGTGATCGTTGAGCCGGTCGGCGGTCATGGCGAGCGCGGAGGCGTAAAAGCCGATCTGGCGTTCTTTGCGGAAATTATCCTCGACGAGACGCTGCAGCGTATCGACTGTTGTGTCCGCCGGGGCGAGGGTCACCGCGCCGGTGCGCGCCCGGCTTGCCGATTGCCGGCCGACCTCGATCGCGATCAGCGCCAGCAGCGCGCGCATCGCCAGCCGGTAATTGTCGCGCGCGAGCAGCATCTCCTGGTGCAGATCTTCGCACAGCGTTTCCAGCCGGCTGCCGCGCGCGGGATTGAGCGTGAAGATCGGCTCGGCCGCGAGCGCCTTCAGCCGGCTGATGGTGTCGCCGGATTTCTGGCCAAGCACCGACGCCACATCCTCGCTGAAGCTGATGACATACCCGTCCGTCACATTGGCGTCGAAGCGGAAGCCATGCGCGACATTCGGTGCGACGATGATCGCGCATGGCGCCTCGAAAGGCCGGATCGAAGCTTCGAACGTCATCTCGCCGCCGCCGCGCTCGACCACGAGGATCTGGAACAGGTTGCGATGACGATGCGCGCGGATCAGCCAGTCATGCAGCGAGGAGCGAGACGCAATTGTCTCGACATGCATGAAATCGAACGCCTGATCATCAGGCGGATCGCCATAAAGATGGAACAGGGGGAGCCCGGCGCTCATCGCTTCAGACTAGCCCCGTTCGATTCGCCCGCCAACCGGTCCACAAACGAAAGCCCCACCTTGCGGTGGGGCCTCGGTGCAGAATTTGCGTTGTGCGTTGCAGCGCGAACTAGCGGTTCTGCTGCTGTCCCGGCTTCTGCTGGCCACCCTGCTGGCCGCCCTGTCCCGGATTCTGGCTCTGCTGGCCCGAACGCTGTCCGCCTTGCTGCCCGCCGCCGTGCTGACCACCCTGATTCGGGTTGTTCTGCTGCTGCTGGCCTTGATTGTGTTCTTTCATAACAGGCTCCTGTTTGACCCCTGCCCGTCCAATGAACGCTTCCCCGATCCCCGGCGTTCCCTGTTCCCTGCACACGAAGCTTTGACGCGAACCGCCTGCCTTCCATGCGTTTTGGCCACAATGCGGAGGCAGCCGGCCGCGGCGCCCGGGGCGCACGGATCGCATCCACGGCTGCGAATGCGCGTCGCGTTGCCGCCTTGCACCCTCGCTGCTAAGAGTCGCATGTCACTCGGGCGCAAAATTTGCATCCGATCGGCGGGCCGGTACGTGCGACAATCCGGGGGGAAGGGCGCGTCGACATGGAAGTTTTTCTTCAGCAGCTCATCAACGGCATCACGCTCGGATCGATCTACGGTCTGATCGCGATCGGCTACACCATGGTGTTCGGGATCATCGGCATGGTGAACTTCGCCCATGGCGACGTGTTCATGGTGTCGGCTTTCGTCGCCCTCATCACCATCCTCGTGCTGTCGACTGTGCTCGGCATCTCCTCGATCTTTCTCACCCTTCTGATCGTGCTGGTCGTCGGCATGCTCATCACCTCGCTCCTGAGCTGGGCGATCGAACGCGTCGCCTACCGTCCCCTGCGCGGCTCGTTCCGCCTCGC
>NZ_DATMRX010000239.1:0-20188 GCF_035565855.1 Pseudorhodoplanes sp. | reverse complement strand
GAGCAAGCCTCTTCGCTTGTCGATGGCCGCACCCGCTCAATCGCCGATATCCTCACCGAGCGTGCCGAACACGCCGCGATCCAGATCGAAACCCGCACCCGCGCCGCGACCGAGGTGCTCGCCGAACGCGCGAACGAGGTTGCGCTTACGATCGAAGGCCGCGCCCGTGAAGCCAGCGACGTGCTTGCCGAGCGCAGCGAAAAGATCGTGGCGCAGATCGAGTCCCGCACCCATGCCGCGACCGACATGCTGGCAAGCCGCTCCGAGGTGGTTACCAGCCAGGTCGAATCGCGCACCAAGGCGGCGGCGGATTCGCTCAATGCCCGGCTTGAGGCCCTCGCCCAATCGGTCAGCCAGAACACCGGCGAGGCCGAGCGTTCGATGTCCAGCCTGGCCAATTCGTCGACCGAAGCGATGCGCAATGCCGCGTCCGAGGCCGAGCGTATGCTCAGCGTGGTGTCGTCAGGCATCAGCTCCGTGCTCAAGCAGAATGCCAACGACGTCGAACGCACGCTGCTCGGCGTCAGCGCCGAAGTGGCGCGCAGCTTCGTCGGCAAGTCCGATGAGATCGCGGCCACCGTCGCGGCGCGCGCCGCCGAGATGACCCGCGTGCTCGATGCCAATTCCTCCACCCTGCTCGCCGCGTTGTCGGCGAAAGGCAAGGAATTCACCGACGAAGTGCAGCGTGCGACCCAGTCGGCGGTCAGCGCCATCGAGAGTCAGGGCTTCGACTTCACCCGCACCATGCTCGACAATTCGAACGAGCTGGCGCGCCTGATCAACGATGCGAGCGAAACCGCGACAGCCCGCGTCAACCAGACCATGCAGAACCTGCAATTCACCACGCGTGAGGCGATCGAACAGTCGCAGCGCATCACGACCGAGTCGCTCGAGCAGGTCCTGGAATCGACCCGCGAGGCGGTCGAGCAATCGCAGCGCACCGCGACCGAATCCGTCGCACAGGTGATGACCACCACCCGCGACGCGATCGAACAATCGCAGCGGATCGCAAGCGAATCCGTCGCGCAGGTGGTGGAGACGCATGCAAAGCTGCGCGGCGAATCCAACACGCTGTTCGAGCGCATGCGCGAAGCCAATGTGCTGTTGCATGAGGTCCTGACCGGCGCCCAAGAAAACATGGCCATAATCGAGGGCTCGCTGACCAGCCGGGTGACCGAGTTCGCCAATGCGATGAACGACGTCACGACGCGCAGCGACGCGGTCGGCGAAGAGATCAACGCCCACGTCCAGTCGTTCCGCTCCGACACGACGACGGTGCTCGATAATCTGTCGCAGCTCGCCTCGCAATTTGCGAGCCACGGCCAGGCCCTGGTGGCCGCTGTCGAGGCGCTCGACAAGAGCAACCAGCGCGCCGAGGAGACCATCGAGGATCGCAAGTCCACGCTCGAAACGCTGGTCACAACGCTCGAGAGCAAGTCGGAGGATCTGGAACAGCGCCTGCAGCGCTTCAGCCAGCTTCTCGACCAGTCGCTGAACGGCGCCGAAGCGCGCGCGCGGGAAATCGGCCGCGTGATCGCCGAAAGCTCATCGACCAGCACCCGCTCGATCGCCGAGCAGTTCGAACTGGTCCGCGAGATGACCGAGCACGAGCGCAAGCAGACGAGCGACGTCCTGCGCGCGATCTACGATCAGTCGGTCAGCGAAACCGATGCGCTGTTCCGGCAATCGTCGGATCGCTTCGCGGAGACGCTGGCGTCGATGAAGGAAATGGCTGCGGAAATGCAGTCGCAACTCGAGCAGACAAGAGCCGAACTGCGCCGCGGCATCCTCGAATTGCCGCAGGAGACCGCCGAGAACGCGGCGCAGATGCGCCGGGTGATCGTCGAGCAGATCGAGGCGCTGGCCGAGCTCAACCGCATCGTCAGCAAGCATGGCCGCAACATGGAAACGGCAGAGCCGCGGCGCGCGGCGGCGGAGCCCGTGCTCGCCGTCGTCGGTGGCGGCCGTCCGGAAGCCGCACGGCCGCAGGCGCGGCATCCCGAGCACCCGCAGCAGCCTCCGGCCGGTCGGCCGATGGCCCCGCGCGGCGACGCTTTTGCTCAGGCCGCGCCCGGTCGCGCACAGAGCGGCTGGCTCAACGAACTCCTGCAGCGTGCGGACGACAGTCACGGCCAGGCGGCGCCCCAGCATCCGCGGCAGGCGCCTCCCCCGGCGGGACGCCCGCTCGACTCGCTGGATGCCTTGTCGGCCGACATCGCGCGGCTGGTGGAGCATGAGGCCGCGATCGACATGTGGGATCGCTACAATCGCGGCGAACGCAACGCATTCACCCGCCAGCTCTACACGGCCAGCGGACAGCGCGCCTTCGACGACATCCGCGGGCGCTACCGCGGGGACCGCAACTTCCGTGCAACGGTGGACCGCTACATCGCCGAGTTCGAGCGCCTGCTCGAGGATGTGTCACGCGACGAGCGGGGCGGTCAGGCGATGGTGCGGACCTATCTCCTCTCCGAGACCGGCAAGGTCTACACCATGCTGGCGCATGCCGCCGGACGGTTCGACTAAGGCCGGCCAAAGGTTTCCCCGAGAGACGGCAAAAGGGGCGCATCTTCGGATGCGCCCCTTTTTCATGTCGCCTAGTTGTCGCCGCTTCGTCCGTCTTGCCAAACCCGGCGCGTCGCGCGCCGGGCTGGTTGTGATCTTGCTCGCCGAGCGAAGATGCTGCGCTACTCGGCGCGAACGTTCATCTGGCGCGCGATGTCGCCCCACAATTTGTGGTCCTCGCGCGTGCGCTTGTCGAGTTCTTCAGGCTTGTCGGCGACCGCCGGCAGACCGAGATCGAACAGCTTCTTCTTCACATCGGGAGAGCTGAGCGCGAAAACGAGTTCGCGATTGAGCACGTCGACCACCGCCTTCGGCGTTCCAGCGGGCGCGTAGAAGGCGAGCCACGATGTCGCTTCGAAGCCCGGCACCGTTTCGGCGATCGCCTGGATATCCGGTTGCCCGGCAAAGCGCTCCTTCTCGCCGATGCCGATGATGCGCAGGCGTCCGGCACTGTGCTGGCCGAGCGTCGAGGAAATCGTCGCGATCACCGCCTGGATGTGTCCGCCCATCGCGTCGTTGGCCGCCGGCGCGCCGCCCTTGTAAGGGACGTGGACGAGGTCGATCCCGGCTTCCCGGTTCAAAAGGAGACCCGCCATATGCTGCGGGCTGCCGATGCCGGCCGTGCCGTAATGGACCTTCTTCGGATTGGCTTTCGCATAGGCGATGAATTCGGCCATGTTCTTCGCCGGCACGTTGGGATTGACCGCAAGGCCGAGAATGCCCCGGATGGCGGTGGTCAACGGCACGAAATCCTTCAACGGATCGAACGGCATCGCCTGCACATGCGGCACGATCGTCATCAATGCGTTGGTGGTGAGGAGGATCGTGTAGCCGTCGGCGGGAGATCGCGCGACGAACATGGTGCCGATGCTGCCATTGCCGCCCGGCTTGTTCTCGATCACGACCGGCTGCTTGAGCCGCTCCTGCAGGATCGGCTGCACCATGCGCGCCACCTGCTCGGTCGAAGCGCCCGGAGGATAGGGCAATACGATGGTGAGCGGCCGGTTCGGGAAATCCTGAGCCCAGGCGGTGACGGTTGCAGCGGCCAAAGCAAGCGCGGCAAGCATCGCGCGCGATGCAGCTGAAATCATGAGCGTCTCTCCAGCGGCCCCGAGGGACCGAATTTTTCGCAATTGCGAATTAGTTATCGAGCTTGCGAAGGGTAATGGAGCGGCGCGCAATGGGTCAAGCTGCTGTCCCGCGCAAGCGCGCACGCCCGGTGCCTTACGCACCGGACGCACGCCTGCAGGGCGCTGCGATCAGGTCAAACCAGACTATTGTTGCCGGCGCGGTCCGGTGGCGGGCCGGCCGCCGCCGAAGATGATGCGCGACGGATTCTCGTCGAAATTGCGCACCGCGCGATCGACGGTGTTGAGCGTTCGACGCCCATCGACAATCAGTCCCTCGAGCCGTTTGTCGAGATTTTCCGCAAGCGTCTTGAAGGCGCGCACCGCCTCTGGCACGTCGCCCTTCTCCGCCAATATGCCGTCGACACTCGCGAGGATCCGGTCGACCTTCTCCGAGTTCTTCGCAAGCGAATCGGTGAAGGTCTCGATGTTCTTCACCGATTTCGACAGCGATTCCGAATTCTTCGACAGCATCTCGGTGAAGGACTCGATATTCTTCAGCGAGTTCTTCAGCGCCTGCTGATTTTCGACCAGCACCGTATCGATACGCCGCGCGACGTCGCGCGCCGCCGCCATCATGTCCTGCGACGCACTCGAGCCTGCGGTCAAAAGCGGCGTATCGCCCATCTTTGCGGTCAGCGGGCCGGCTTCCGAGGAGCCGCCGCGCAGCGCCAGCACCGAAATGCCCGTCAGCCCCTGGGAATCCAGGCTGACTTCGGTGTCGGCACGGACCGGCGTCGTGGCATCGATCGAAATCGTCGCGATCGAGTTCTTGGGATCCTTCGGATCGAGCGTGAGCGCCGTGACCTCGCCGACGCGAATGCCGTTGAAGGTCACCGATGCGCCGGACCGCAGACCACCGATCGGGCCCTGGAACATCACGTTATAGGTCACGCGCTCGCCGGTGCCGCCGACATGATGGAACCAGTAGACGAAACCGAACGCACCCAGGATGACTGCGAGCGTGAAGCAGCCGATCAGGATGTAATTTGCCCGGGTTTCCATACGCCAACCTCACATCGTTGCGCCGACGCGGCCACGCTTGCCGCGGAAATACGCTTTCAGCCAGGGATGCTCCGAGGCCAGCATCGTCGACATCGGCCCTGCCGCAATCACTTTACCGTCGGCCAGAACCGCAATCCGGTCGCAGACGGAATGCAGGGAGTCGAGGTCATGAGTTACCATGAAAACGGTCAGCCCTAAAGTGCGCTGCAAGGTCCTGATCAGATTGTCGAATTCGCCCGCGCTGATGGGATCGAGGCCGGATGTCGGCTCGTCGAGGAACACGATGGCCGGATCGAGCGCCAGCGCGCGGGCGAGCGCGACGCGCTTGATCATGCCGCCGGACAATTCGGACGGCATCTTGTTCAAGGCTTCCGGCGGCAGCCCGACCATCTTGAGTTTTGCCGCCGCGACTTCGTCAAGCAGGCGCGGCGACAGGTCGAGATATTCGCGCATCGGGAACTGCACATTCTGACGCACGGTCAGCGCCGAGAACAACGCGCCGTGCTGGAACAGGATGCCCCAGTGCCGCTCGATCAGTTGCTCGCGCAATTCCTTGGCCTTGGAGAATTCCTGGCCGAACACCTCGATCGTGCCGGAGGTCGGCTGGATGAGGCCGATCATGGTTCGCAGCAGCACCGACTTGCCGGCGCCGGACGCCCCGACGAAGCCGAGCACCTCGCCGCGCTTGACGTCGAAATTGACGCCCTTGAGCACATGCTGACGCTTGAACTTGACCTGCAGGTTGCGCACGCGCAGCGCGATGTCCTGCGAGATGTCGAGCTGCGGCTCGGGGCCGTCGTCGAACAGCGAGAGAATGTCGAAGCCGGTATCTGACATCGCCGTCCGCCTATTTGTCGATCGCCGCGAAGAACACGGCGAAGATACCGTCGAGCACGATGACGAGGAAGATCGCCTGCACCACGGCGGCCGTAGTTTGCGCGCCGAGCGATTCCGCCGAGCCCTTGGTTTCCAGCCCGCGCACGCAGGCGACGATGCCGATCACCATCGCCATGAAAGGCGCCTTGACCATGCCGACCATGAAGTGATTGAGCGAGATCACTTCGCGCAAGCGCTGCAGGAACACCTCGGGCTGGATGCCACCATAAAGCGATGCGACGAGGCCCGCGCCATACAGCGCCGACATCTCGCCGAGGAAGGTGAGCATCGGGACCGCGATAACGAGGGCGAGAATGCGCGGCAGAACGAGGACGCTGATCGGATCGAAACCCATGGTCTGCAATGCGTCGATCTCCTCGCGCATCTTCATCGAGCCGAGTTCGGCGGTGTAGGCCGAGCCCGACCGGCCGGCGACCATGATGCAGACGATCAGCACGCCGACTTCGCGCAGCACCAGAATGCCGACCATATCGACCACGAACACGTCGGCGCCGAACCTCCGGAAATGGAAGATGCCCTGTTGCGCGAGGATCGCGCCGATCAGGAAGGTGATCAGCAGGATGATCGGCACCGCGCGCCATCCCACGAGATCGATCTGATTGACCAGAGAGGTGAAGCGGAAGGTGCGCGGCCGCCAGAAGATCCTCAGGAATGCAAAGCTCAGCGCGCCGAGCATCTGCACGAACAGCGCGGCGGACCGGCCGACTTCGGCGATGTTCTCCCCGACCGTGGCGAGCCAGTCGAGCACGCTGGTGCGACGGAGCCGCTCGGGGTCAGGCAACTCGGTGGTCTGATGCACCGTTTCGACAAGCGTGCGGAAACGGTCCGGCAGGTTGACCACATCCGTCGCCGCGCCCTGCTCGCGCGCCCCGCGCAGCAGACGCTCGAGCAGCCAGGCGCCATAGGTGTCGAGCTTGGCGACCGCCGCCATATCGACGCGGACGACCTTGATCGGGCTCTTCGGCGGAATAGCCACCGCCATGACCAGGCGTTCGAGGTCATTGGCACGGTCGGCCGTCCAGTCCCCGGCAGCCGACAATTCAAGCCGGTCGCCGCTGACACTCGCGGCGAGCAACGCATCAGAACTCATTACGCTCCCCGCCCCGGATGCCTCGGACGGTCTCCGGCACCCGCATCTCCGAGCCGGCCCTGGCTCGGTCGCGTCATGGCGCCTTGAGAAAAAACCGCATTTCCGTCACATGCTTAGCAGAGCGACCTCGGCTGTCGAGTAAAGTTAACAAAGCTTTAATCACATGGTTAATCCCGCCGCTCCGCGGCTCGATATCGCAATCGAACGCTGGCCGATTGCGGGACAATTCACCATCAGCCGTGGCGCCAAGACCGAAGCCATCGTGGTGGTTGCGCAATTGTCGCAAGGAGGCCTGCGCGGCCGCGGCGAATGCGTGCCCTACCCCCGCTATGGGGAAAGCGCGGAAGGCGTGGCGGAAACCCTTCGCGGGATCGCCGACCGGGTCGCAGCCGGGCTGAGCCGGACCGATTTGCAGCGCGAAATGCCGCCCGGCGCGGCTCGGAACGCGCTGGATTGCGCGTTCTGGGATCTCGAGGCCAAGCGCAGCGGCAAGCGCGTCCATGAGCTTGCCGGACTGCCGTCGCCGCGGCCCCTGACCACCGCCTTTACGATCTCGCTCGGCACGCCCGACGCGATGGCCGAGGCGGCGCGGCGGGCCAGCGGCCGGCCTCTCCTGAAAGTGAAGCTTGGTGCCGACGGCGATCCGGCTCGGATCGCGGCAGTCCGCGCCGCGGCGCCGGCCGCCCAGTTGATCGTCGATGCCAACGAAGGCTGGGCCGCCGAGACCCTCGGCGCCAATCTCGCAGCCTGCGCCGCGGCCGGGGTGACGCTGATCGAACAACCCCTCCCCGCCGAGGCCGACGATGCCTTGCGCGACATCCCCCGGCCCGTTCCGATCTGCGCCGACGAAAGCGCCCATGATCGGGCCTCGCTCGCGGCCCTGGTCGGGAAATACGATGCGGTGAATATCAAGCTCGACAAGACCGGTGGGCTCACCGAGGCCCTGGCGATGGACGCCGAGGCCCGCCGGCTCGGTCTTTTCACCATGGCGGGCTGCATGGTCGCGACCTCGTTGTCGATGGCGCCCGCCATGCTGGTCGGGCAAACCGCCCGGGTGGTCGATCTTGACGGACCGCTCCTGCTCGCGCGCGACCGGGCTGATGGCCTGGTTTACGAAGGCAGCCTCGTCCACCCCTCGTCTCCGGTCCTCTGGGGCTAGTCGCAAAGAGACGAAAATCGGCTGGAACCGACTCGCGGCCAAGGCGTTGTGCGTGACGCATCGGTGTCCGGTTGGCCCGGGGGATGCCCGCAATTTCACGCTCTCGAGGGGACTTGGGCCGGCGATGCTGGACCGTCAAACGGAAGTAATGCCTGCACAGGAAGACTTCTCGCGGGATGTCGAGCGCTCTCCGGAAAACAACGTGTGCGACGATGCCGGCGGAGCGCTCGAGCGGCATGCCCGCGAGCAGGCGGCGCTGTTCCGGCTGACCGACCGGCTCTATCGGGCGCAGTCGCTCGATGCCTCCTACGACGCCGCCCTCGAGGCGATCCTCGAAACATTGGGATGCCGCGCCGCATCCATTCTTCGCTTCGATAGCGAAGGTGTGATGCGCTTTGTCGCCTGGCGCGGTCTCTCGGACGGCTACCGCAAGGCGGTCGACGGGCATTCACCATGGACGGAAGGTGAGCGCGACGCCGAGCCGATCTTCGTTTCGGATATCGCGCGAGCCGACATGCCGGAGGATCTGCGCGCCATCATTAGCGCCGAAGGCATCCGGGCGTTGTCTTTCGTACCGTTGACGAATGCCGGGCGGGTCAGCGGCAAATTCATGGCCTATTACGACAGCCCGCGGGACTTCGACAGCCACGATGTCGATCTCTCTCTCACCGTCGCCCGGCAACTTGGTTTCTGCCTTGAGCGCGCGCAGGCCGAAAGCGACCGGGAGGACGCGCTGCGGATCCGGGCCGCAAGCGAAAAGCGGCTCGCCGAAGAACTCGATGCAGCCAAGCGGCTGCAGGAGATCAGCGCCGCGCTCATCCATGAAGGCGATTCCACGTCGCTCTACGAGATGATCCTCGACGCGGCCGTCAGCGTGATGAATTCGGATTTCGCCAGCATGCAGATTCTCCACCCGGAGCGAGGCCAGGGTGGCGAATTGCGTCTGATTGGACATCGCGGCTTCAGCGACGAAGCCGCCCGCTTCTGGGAATGGGTCCGCTGCGATTCCTCATCGACCTGCGCCGCGGCGATGCAGGACATCAGTGGCCGGGTCATTTGCAGTGACGTGCGCGTTTGCGACTATATGCAAGGCACCGAGGATCTTGAGATGTATCTCAAGACCGGCATCCTCGCCGTACAGACGACGCCGCTGCGGTCGCGCTCCGGGCGTCTGCTCGGCATGATCTCGACGCACTGGCGTCAGCCACATAAGCCACCGCCGGGCGACCTGCACAGGCTCGACGTCCTCGCCCGGCAGGCGGCCGATCTGATCGAGCAAAGAAGCGCCGAGCAGGCGTTGCGCGATCGCCAGGAGCGGCTTCGCGCCGTGTTCAATTCGCCGGCGATCGGGGTTGCTGTACTCAAGCCCGATGGAAGCTTCATCGAGACCAACGACGCCTTCAGCGCGTTGTGCGGTTACGACGCGAGCGAATTGCGCGCCATCAATTCACTGGATCTCACGCATCCGGACGATCGCGCGGCGATGGCCGAGCTGCTGAACGAGATGCTCGACGGCCGAAGGTCGGACTTCGTGATCGAAAAGCGCTATGTCCGCAAGGACGGCTCGGTGATCTGGGTTCAGAACAGCGTGTCCCTCACCCATGACGAAGCCGGCCATCCCGCGCATCTGGTCAAGCTCATCCAGGACATCAGCGGCCGGAAGGCCGCGGAGAAGCGCCAGCGCCTTCTGATCGACGAGATCAATCATCGTGTGAAGAACACGCTCGCGACGGTGCAATCCTTTGCCTCGCAGAGCCTGCGCAATGCCGCAGGACTTGCGGAAGGTCGCGCGGCCTTCGAGGCGCGGCTCATTGCCCTGTCCAAGTCGCATGACGTGCTGACGAGGGAACACTGGGAGGGCGGCAATCTCTGCGAAGTGGTGAAGGGAGCGATCGCGCCCTATGGCGCGGATTCCCCGTCACGCTTCACGATCGAAGGCGAACCCTTGCGGCTTCGGCCGAAGGCCGTGCTCGCCTTGTCGCTCGCGTTCCATGAGCTTGCGACCAACGCCGTGAAATATGGCGCGTTGTCCAACGAAGACGGACGTGTTGCCATCCGCTGGCGCGCGGTGCCGCAAACCGATCGGTTCGAACTGGAATGGCGGGAAAGCGGCGGACCCGATGTGAAAACGCCGACCCGTCGCGGCTTCGGCTCGCGGCTCGTCGAACAGGGGCTGGCGCATGACCTCGCTGGCGACGTTCGCCTGACTTTTGAAGATCGCGGCGTGGTATGTTCGGTCAGCGCTCCGCTGCACGAAGTTTCGGACGCAACCTGAAAGACAGCCTTGGCAGGGAATCAGTGAATATCTCCGCGCCCGACCTCGCGGGCCGACGCGTCCTCCTGGTCGAGGACGAATCGCTTATCGTCATGCTTTTCGAGGATACGCTCACCGAGATGGGCTGCGAGATCGCGGGCGTAGCGTCGCGATTCGACGATGCCATCCGCAAGGCGAGCGCGCTTAATTTCGATGTCGCGATTCTCGACGTGAACCTCAATAACTTGCGCACCTTCCCGATTGCCGAGATCATCAAAAGCAGAAACATTCCTTTCGTGTTCGCGACCGGATATGGCGCAACCAGCATTCCGGAAGGCTTGAGCGGCGTCCCGGTTCTTCAAAAGCCGTTCACCGCGCCTGAACTCGAACGCGGGCTCCGCACCGCCCTCGCCGCCAAACGCTAAGGCCGCACGCGCGTAAAAGGCCGCGGTTTTTCAGGCGTTCCGCGAAAGCGTGGCAGATATCTCACATGTCGTGCACAACCTCTTTTTGCCCATGGCAATAGACCGCATTCCCGTCTAGCCTTTTTCCGGGGTGATCGTCGGCTTGGGAGGGTCGGCCGGCATGCGGTTCCGGGTGGTATCTGCGCTTGTCGTGTTGCTTGCGATGTTTGCCGGAGACGCCGGCGCCGCAGTGCGCATCGCGAACGACAAGGGCGGGCAGATCGGGCCCTATCTCGATGCTTTCGTGACGCTGCGCAAAACCGGACAACGCGTCATCATCGACGGACCATGCCTCTCGGCCTGCACGATCGTGCTCGGCGTCGTGCCGCGCGATCGAATCTGTGTGACGCCGCGCGCGCAGCTTGGATTTCACGCGGCCTGGAATCCGGGCACGAACGGGCGGCCGATTCTCAGCCGTGCCGGCACCAAGGCGCTCTGGGAACTTTATCCCGACGACATCCGCACGTGGCTGAAGAAGCGCGGCGGCCTGAAGCCGAAGATGGTATTCCTCTCCGGCAACGAATTGATGTCGATGTATCGGGTCTGCGACTGAAGCATCAGCCCTTGCGCTCCGGCATCCGCACCCAGACCACGAACGCAATGGCGGCGCCGGTGATCGCAATCACCGCCATCGCCGCGTAACTCGCCGGACCGATCACCTCGTACAGCGTACCGGCGAGCAGCATGCTGGCGCTGAAGGTCACGCCCTGCACCACCGAGAAATAGCCCTGCGCGGTTGCGATGCGCCCTTCCGGCGCGGCATGGGCGACGAAGGCGATCGCGCCGAGATAGCTCGCGCCGAACGAGAAAGCGTGCAGACATTGCAGCAACAATAGCGGCCAGCCGATCGGGTCGAAGGCAAGGCCCACCCACCGGATTGCGGCACCCACTCCGCCGAGCATCACGAGCTGCATCGGCCCGAAGGCCGGCGGCAGCCGGCTCGCGAAGGCGAACAGCACGATCTCCGCGATCACGCCGAGCGCCCATAACGCGCCGATGCTGATGCCGTCGAAGCCCGCGGCCTTCCAGGTGATCGTCGAGAAGCCGTAATAGACCGCATGGCTCGACTGGATCAGGCTCGCGGCTATGACGATCGCGACAAAGCGCGGGTTGCGCCAGAGCGGACGCACCGGCTGATCGTCGGGAGACGGCGGCGGCGCCGGCGGCAGCGGCAGGAGCTGCGTCGCGACGCAGGCCGTCGCGATCGCGGAGGCTGAAATCAGCCAGATCAGATTGTGGGTCGCGATCAGGTCGAAGGCGAGCCCGGCGCCGAAATTGGCGAGGATGAAGAAGATCGAGCCCCAGAGCCGGACCGGCCCATAGGACGCGCGGCGTGTCTTGAGCCCGCGCAAGGTGTAGGCATCCTGCAATGCCACCGCGGGCGTATGCGCGAAGGCCGTCGCCGCCGTCAGACCAACGATCAGCCAGGGCCCCGAGACAAGGCCGAGCGCCGTGAAGCCGACGGCGGTCGCGAACGCGAAGGCGATGATGGTCGGTCTCAGGCCGAACACGCGATCGGCGGCCGCGGTCGCTGTCGGAACCGACACGATCCGCAGGATCGAGGTCGCAGCGAGGATGGCGCCGACCTGTCGGGCGTCGAAGCCGGCCGATTCCAGCCAGACCGGAAAGAACGGCAGATGAACGCCGAGCAGCACGTTGGACGCGGCGTAGAAGAGGGATGCGCGCAGCGCAAAACTGTCTCGGGATCGGCTATCCTGCGTCATGCTCGCGAATCATCAGGCGTCGGATGCGGACGAAGCGCCGCTCAGCGATTCGGACTATGCCAGCATTCTCCGCGCGCTGGAGGAAACCGCGCGCGGCCGATCGTTCCTGCGCGAATTTGCACGGCGCAGCCGCGCCATGGACACCGATACGCTTCTGTCCGCGATCGGGCGCATCGAAGGCCTGCTGATCACGCGAAGTCTCGAGCCTTTGCCGGAGGCTGACGAGGAAATGTCAGCCCGGCAAGCCGAGACGGCGGACGCATTGGACGCGCGGGAGCCTACGCCCGCGCCGGTCGAAGACCGGCCGAGGCCCGAAGCTGCGGCCGAGCGCAATGATGACCGCGCCGAGCCCGGCGAAACCGCCTCAACCCAGCGGGCCGTAGAAGCGCAGCCGGTCGCTGCCTCGGCCGGGCCTGTGGAGGCCGACCTCCTCGCATCGGATATTTTTGAAGCGGAAACGACCTCCAAGCCCGAAGCGAGCGGCGAAGCGGACACCGGCGCGCAGCCCGCGGAACCGCCCTTCCCGGCCGCAATCGAATATCTTGGTGCCGACAAATCGGACGCGACGGAACAAAAGCCGGAGCCGCCAAAGCACAAGCCGCTTCTGAAGCCGGCGAAGCGCGATCCGTTCGCCGAAATCCGCGCGCTCTCGCCCGAGGAAAAGATCGCGCTGTTCACGTGAGCGGCGGGCTTATGCCGCGATGATCCGCGAGAACAGGTCGGGGTCGACGTTGCCGCCGGAGAGGATGGCGACCACCACCCTGCCCTTCACATCGGGGCGGCCGGCAAGCAGGGCCGCAAGTCCGATCGCGCCACCCGGCTCCACCACAAGCTTCAATTCGCGCCAGGCAAAGGCGACCGCGGCTTCCACCTCGGCATCGCTTGCGGTCACGCCCTTTCCGATCAGGCGCCGGGTGATTGGAAAGGTCAGTTCGCCCGGCATGTTGCTCATCAGCGCGTCGCAGATCGTGCCGCTGAGGCGCGCATTGCGCTCGCGCTGACCGCTCGCGAAGGAGCGCGCCATGTCATCGAAACCTTCGGGCTCGGCGGTGTAAAGATCGGCGTCGGGCACAGCCGTCTTGATGGCGAGCGAAATCCCGGCCGCGAGTCCGCCGCCCGAGCAGCCGACCACCACAACGTCCGGCTTCTGCCCCAGCGCCGAGAGATCCTCCACGATCTCGCGGCCGATCGTGCCCTGCCCTGCGATCACCATCGGATCGTCGAAGGGCGGCACGATAATGGCGCCGCGTTCGTTGGCAATGCGCTGCGCGATCGCGGTGCGGTCTTCGGTGTTGCGATCGTAGAGCACGACATCGGCGCCGAGCGCGGCGGTGCGCTCGCGCTTCGGGCGCGGCGCATCGGCCGGCATCACGATAACCGCGGGCATGCCAAGCAGCTTCGCCGCCGCGGCTACGCCCTGCGCGTGATTCCCCGACGAATAGGCGACGACGCCCGCTCCGCGCCGATCCGCGGGGATGGCGGCACAGCGATTGTAAGCGCCCCGGAACTTGAACGAGCCCATGCGCTGCAGCGTCTCGGCCTTGAGATAGACCTGCGCGCCGACACGTTCATCGAGCAGCGGCGAGCGAATGAGCGGTGTGCGGACCGCAATGCCCGCAATCCGGCTCGCGGCGGTGTCGATATCGACGGGGCTGATGGCGTCCATCATGAGAAGGTAACGTCCCGTTGCCGCATTTCAATCGCCGCTTTGCGCGTCCCACAACGCCTCGAGGCGCCGGCGGAACGCACCCGGCGATTCGGCAAACAACCGGGTGGCAAGGCGCCGCGACGCCTTGACGTGCTCGGATTGGCGGTGGGCGATCACCGGCGCGAGCTTCGCCCGCCAGCGTGCCAGCGGCTGACGCGGTTCTGCCTTGGCCGCGAGCATCTCCAGATCCTGATATTTGCCGAGGCGATTGCGGAGCCGTTGCACCTCGTCGATCCAGGTCCGTCCAAGCCGCGGCCAGACCGGCTCGATCAGCTCCATCTGGTAACGATGCTCGACGACGCGTCTGCGCAAATCGTGGAGCGTTTCGCCCGCGGCCTTGTCCCAGTTATCCGGCATCGCCCGCCGCGCCCGCCGATAGGTCGTCGTGAGCATGTCGGCGAGATCGGAGAATGTGAGCGTATCGAAATTCCAGTGCGAGACCTGCCAGGCAGCGGCGGTCAGATAGTCGGATAGATTCTTCTGAATCTCTTCGGTCCAGATGTTGCGTTCGTTTTCCTGCTTCAGAGCTTCGAGCTTGGCCTTGATGGCTTTGACGGAACGCGGTGCCAGCGCGATCGGTTGATCGCGACATGCCTCGACCGCGTCTTCGAGCGCATCGATGGAGGATTGCGCGTCGCGCGCGACGGTCAGCCTGCGCGCCAGATCGCGCGCCTGGAAGCGCAAGGCCTCGCCGGCTTCGCCGAGATGCGGGCGCAGCATGCGCAGCAGCGCGCGCCATCGTTTGAGGGCGCGCCGGATGTCATGGACCTTGGTTGTGGCATCACGCCCGGAATCGTCGAGGATCGATTGTGCTTCGCGCAGCGCATCGGCGGCGATGCCGCGCAATACGCTGCCGACCGGTTGCCCGGGGTTCAAGGCAGTCTGGTCATCCATCCGGAATCTCGGTGCCGAGGGACCGTTGCGGAGCCTCCAGATCCAAATGTAGCCCGCCGGCCCGGATGACTTCCAGTCTCGGCGCGCGGCCCGCACAGGGTCCTGATATGCGCGTGGTGGGTCTCTGTGAATCCCGGGGATCGTCGCGGAACCGGCCGGCAGATACCCAAGCCATCGGCGCACGGGTAACGCGCGTCAGGGTTTGCGCTTGCAATCTTGACATGCATCACCAACCCTGCGTCAGCATTTCCGGTGCCGGCGCGGCGCCGGAACGTTCAGCACGATTGAGGCCCCATGAATCTTGGAATTGCAGGCCGAAAGGCCATCGTCTGCGCATCAAGCCGGGGGCTCGGCTATGGCTGCGCACTGGCGCTGGCGCAGGAAGGCTGCGAGGTCGTGATCAACGGCCGCGATGTGACGCGCCTTGGCGCCGCCGCCGACGAAATCGCCAAGGCGACCGGCGCGAAAGTCATTCCGGTTGCCGCCGACGTTGCGACGCCCGAGGGACAGAAGGCGTTGTTCGCCGCTTGCCCCGAGCCCGACATCCTCGTCAACAACAATGCCGGGCCGCCGATGCGCGACTTTCGCGAATTGACACGCGAACAGATTCTGGACGGCGTGATCGCCAACATGGTCGTTGCGATCGAACTGATACAGAAAGCCATCGATCCGATGGTCGCGAAGAAATTCGGCCGCATCGTCAATATCACATCGGCCACGGTGAAAGCGCCGCTCACGGGCCTCGACCTCTCATCCGGCGCACGCGCCGGCCTGACCGCATTTCTCGCCGGCGTCGCACGCCAGGTCGCGGCATCGAACGTGACCATCAACTTCATGCTGCCCGGCACCTTCGATACCGACCGTCTGGTGTCCAATCTCGAAGGCAATGCCAAGCGTCAGAATATCTCCTACGAACAGGCGCGGACCGCGCGCATGAACGGCGTGCCTGCGAAGCGCTTCGGCACCAAGGAGGAATTCGGCGCGACCTGCGCCTTCCTGTGTTCGGAACAGGCGGGCTACATTACTGGACAGAACATCCTGATCGACGGCGGCGTCTATCCCGCTGCGTTCTAGCGAGGATGCGGGCCATCACCCTGCACCTTGGTATAGTGCCATCGGCCCGTCATATCGCTCTACGATGGCACAATTGCTCCCGGTCGAGCATCGCGCCTCCGTTCGAAGGAGGCGCGACAGCCTTCGTTGCCTTGATCGCACGGTGCGAATGACAAGCGCCGTCCGTTCCCGGCTCCTGATCGGAGAACACAGATGGCAAGCTTTGACGAGCTGAAGACGACAATCCGCCTCAACCAGCTTCTTGGGATGTGGGCTGCTGAAAAGCTGGGCCTTACAGGGGCGGATGCCGACAACTACGCGAAAGCTTGCGCCACCGACACCATCGACCCGGAGCGCAACGACATGTTCGGCAGGGTTCGCGCGGATTTCGACGCTGCAGGCGTCGTTCAATCGGATGAGCAGATCCTGGACGCCATGCGCCGGTGCAAGCTGGAAGCCGGAGCAATGGAGCCCACAACGGGCGGCAGTGGCGATGCAGCGGCCGTCATGCTGGCCCGAAAGCTTTCCCCGAGGTGACATCCGCGCGGTCCGCGCGTCATGCGGGATTGCCCGAGATTTCGATTGAAGCGCCGCCGCTGCGCGCGACGGCTGTCACGTGTGCCGCAGGTCGTCCGTGGGCACGATCATCTTGCCGATCGGCCATAGCGCGATGCCGGCGAGCTTCAGATGCGCCCAGGCGAACGGGATGCCGATGATGGTGATGGCGAGCCCGACAGCGGTGATCAGATGCGCGAGCGCGAGCCACCAGCCGGCCAGCACGAACCAGATGATGTTGCCGATGGTGCCGAGCGCGCCGGTGCCGACATCGTCCCGGCCGGTATAGACATCGCGTGATATCGCGGTCTGCCCGAACGGCAGGAAGGCGTAGAAACCGATATTGAAGGCCGCGCGCGCCCAGGGCAGCCCGATGATGGTGATCGCCATGATGATCGCCGCGACCCACCAGCCGAGGGCCATCCACAGACCGCCAAACAGGATCCACAGCACGTTCAGCAATAGCGAGAAAAACGACATGGCGGGTCTCCAAGCGGTATCGGGCGATGACGCCGCTCTCCTGCGCTAGATTGAGGGCGACGCCGCAAGTTTCAAGTGATTGGCCATCGAAAACCCTGCCCCGTGAGCGGAATGTTTACTGCGCCGCGCTAGCTCTGGCGCATGAATATCTTCGATGCAGTGGTGATCGGCGCCGTCCTGATCGCTGTCGTCACCGGCTATCGCGCCGGCCTGTTGCGCAGCCTCGCGACGATCTTCGGCTATCTTCTCGCCGCGCCGGTCGCGATCGTGATCGCGCCGAAGCTCGCGCCGCTCTTCACTACGCGGACCGCGGGCATGCCGCAGGAGACAAGCGTCGCGGTGATTGCCGTGGTCTTCATTGCGATCGGCTTCGTCACGGCGGCGCTTCTGCGCAATGCCGTCGGTTTCGTGACCGGCGAAGACATCAGCGTACCGGATCGCATCTGCGGCGGGGCGCTCGGCGCCGTCCGCATCGTGCTTTTGGCCATCCTGATGGTGCTGATCTTCGAGCGCATCATCCCGGCGAAGCGCGAACCGGCCTGGCTCGCGCAGTCGCAATTGCGGCCGCTCCTCTCCGCCGCCGGAGAGCGCGGCGTTCGCGAATTGCCGCCGGATCTGGTCGCCCAGATCGACCGCATGAAACGCCAGCGCGGCATCTGAGGCCTGGTTGCGGAACCGCAGGGCCCGGCGCCTCCCCGCCCGGACACGCTTCGGTGGAGAGCCCGTGCATTTTCGCATTGCGTTCACTTTTCCGGTTAGACTCGTCCAAGTGATTCGCTTGTGAGATCGAAGGTTCCCGCCATGGCAAAAGCCGGTCAGTTCATGTGCACGGGCGTCGTCGCCATGGATGGCTGCGGCGCCGAACTCACAATGGTCGAGCTTCGCCGTTTCGACGGCCGTTGCGAACACTGCGCCCTCGACTGGGACGAGCGGGTCCGTGCCTGGCGCTTCGGCAAGTCCGATCCCGACCTCGACGAGCATTTCGCCGAAGCACCGCGCAGGCGCAGCGCACCGGTTCAAGCCCGCCGCGCCAAGGCCGCCTAGCGCGCGGCGGCACGCCGCCACCACATCATTTGCGAGCACGGATTACGCATCCGCTGACGCGGAACGTCGCCGCTGATGCGTGACGCCTCCGCGTAACCTCAAGACTTCGCGGCCGCGCCACCTCAAATTTCGCGTTGCCGCGCCTTTTAAGCGCTCGCGACGTCTGTCCTTTGGAACCCGATGGAACCTTTCCAACCCGTGTGCATTGCCGCCGGGTTGGAAATGCAAAATTCATCCCAAGGATCGCGAAGGATCATTCCATGAATAACCTGATCTATCTCGTCGGTTTGGTTGTGGTCGTGCTGGCCGTTCTGGCCTTTTTCGGCCTGCGCTGAATCTGTCAGGCATCGACGTGTCGCATCCGCTCTCGTGCGCGGCGAGCCCTTACCGCCGGCGCATGAGAAAGCGACGGACGAGCCCGGCGCAACGCGATGCAATATCATTGGACACTTCTCGGCATCTTCCTGATCGCGCTCATTGCCGCGCTTGGCTACGCGGGCGCATTTGTCCTTCCTGTCCTGCTCGCGGTGATGCTGGCGCTGATATTGCGTCCCATCGTTCGCTTCCTCGCACGCCGCGGCATTCCTGAAATCGTCACATCCGGCGGACTCGTACTGTCAGTCATCGCAGCGGCCGGATTGGGCTTCTATTTTCTCAGTGCGCCGGTCAGCGCGCTGATCACCGATCTGCCGCGCATCGCGAACCGGATCGAAACCAAACTGACCGACTTCCGCACGACGAGCGAACACATTCAGGCGATCACCGACAAGATCGAGAAAATCACCAAGCAGGACGCCCAACGCCCCGCCGAGGTGCAGAAGGTGGAAGTGGCGCAACCGGGCCTCCTGTCGTCGTTTGCCGCCAATGCGCCGGATGCCGCGGCGCGCGGATTATTCACGCTGGTGTTGCTGCTGTTTCTGTTGTCGTCGGGCGATATGCTCTACGCCAAGATCGTGCGCGCCATGCCGACGCTCACCGACAAGAAACGGGCGCTCGGCATCGCGCTCGATATCGAACGCGAATTGTCGCGCTATCTCGGCACCATCGCGCTGATCAATAGCGGCCTTGCCATTTGCGTCGGCCTTGCGCTCTGGGCCCTCGGCGTTCCCAATCCGGTGTTGTGGGGCGTGCTTGCCGGCGTGCTGAATTTCATCCCGTATGTCGGATCGCTGGTCGGCATCATCCTGGTCGCGACCGTCGCGGCGGGAACGATGCCGACATTGTCGCAAGCCGCGATGGCGCCGCTCGCCTATTTGGCCCTGACCACGATCGAAGGCCAGTTCATCACGCCGGTCCTCGTCGGACGGCGGCTGGCGCTCAATCCTGTCACCCTGTTCCTCGGCATCGCGTTCTGGGGCTGGCTCTGGGGCGTGATCGGGATGCTGATTGCGGTCCCGCTGATGGTCGCGGTCAAGATCTTCTGCAGTCACATCGAGGGACTCGCGACGATCTCGGATTTCCTGTCGACCGAAGAGGCGCCTGAGGACGACACTCCGCCCGTATCGCCACCACCGCCGCCGTCTCGCGGCAATGCGGCTGCGACCTGACGGCGTCGTCGGGCGGGCAATCCCGATCGCGCAGATCCCTCTCTGGCCCGTCGCATTTGCGCCTTGCTCATCGGCGGCAAAGCACCTTAAGCAACGCCCGCCTTCCGGTCTCTCGAAACTCCGGTCCCGCCCGCGCGGTGCAAGGAAGAATTGCCTCTGGACAAATGGAGACTCTAAGATCGCAACAAAGCCGACGAGACGCCCCATGAGCTGCCCGCGACGGACCTGCCGGACCCCATGGCTTCCGGCCTTCGTGATGCTGCTCGCCATTCTTGCTGCGCCGGCCGCGGCGGCGGAGGCAACGCTCGCGATCAGCATCGGCGGCGAGACGCGCAGCTTCACGCGCGACGCGCTGCTCGCGCGGCCTGACGCCACAACGATCGACATTCCGGCCGACATTGCCTATGGCAAACCGATGCGCTTTCGCGCGGTGCCGCTCGCAGCGCTTCTGAAGGACTTCTCGCTACCCGCCGACAGCGTGATCGAGAGCGTGGCGACCGACGGCTTCGCCGCGCAACTCCCCTCCGATCTTCTCACCAATACCGACCCGTCGAAAGCCATCGCCTGGCTCGCAATCGAACCGGCCGACGCGCCCTGGCCGAACCTTCCCGGCAAGAGTGCG
>NZ_DATMRX010000238.1:0-3971 GCF_035565855.1 Pseudorhodoplanes sp. | reverse complement strand
GTAGCCTGACGGAGGCAAAAGTCCACCCCCCTTCACCAACCATTCCCCATAACCCCGCGCGCGCGTCCACCCCTTTCCATCTCGATAACCTTTGCGGCGTAGGCTTCATGATGGAACCGGATGCCGGCTGCGCGACTTTCCATGAAGCCCGACGGCTTCATCGGCGCGGGCCAGGCTCTAGCGACGGAGACGCCGTCATGCCCAACCCGCGTTCGACCGATCGGCCGGAAGCCGATACGCCCACCCCGCCCCGCGTCGCCGACGCGCCGCCGCTCGCGCCCGCCGCCGAGCAATCGCCATGGTGGAGCGCGCCGTCCGGCAAGCCGTTCGGCATCCCCGATTTCGGCCATGAATTGCGCGCGCTGCTCGCAGCCTTGTTCGTGCAGCCGCAGCCGATCCCGGTGCGGATCGCCGCGCGCCGCCGCATCAGGCGCTAGCGTCCGGCCTCGCGGGCGCATCGCCGGCCCCGCCCTCACCTGTCGTCCCCGCGCAAGCGGGACCCATATCGCCCATTGTTGTGATGCCCCGCGAAAGCGGGCATCCAGTACACGCGCAACGCCAGTTGCGTTGACCGGATCTGGATCGCCCGCTTTGGCGGGCTATGACAGGCAACGCGCCTCTTCCCGCAAAGACCGAACTCTCCCGCGAAAACCGAACTCGCGTCAGTTGCGCTCGCCCGGCTCCTGCACTGGCGTCGCCGGCGCGTCGGGCGCCGGCACGGAGTCCTTCGCGGGGCCGCGCAACGGCTTCTGCTCCATGCCGATCAGGAAGGCGAGACCGAAACACAGGATCAGCATCGCCGCGAGGAAGACGAAGCGGAAGGCATAGGCGAGCGCGGGCTCCGACGCGCTGCGCGCCAGCGCCTCGACCGAGACGCCGCCGCTGCCGCCGATGCCGCCGAGCACGATCGCGCCAAGGAGTGCGACGACGAGCGCCGAGCCGAGCGAGCGGAAGAAGTTCAGCGAGCCGGTCGCGATGCCCATATACCGGCCGGCGACCGCGTTCTGCATCGACACCGTCGTCACTGGAAAGACCGAACCGACCCCGAAGCCGGCGACGCTCAGGATCGCAAGGATCACCGCGATCGGCAGGCCGATGGGCCAGATCGCGAGCGCGCCGAGCGCAAGGATCGCGAGCGCGTAGCCGGCAAAGGCCATGCGCTTGTAATTCTCGACCTGTGCCATCAGCCGTCCGGTGATGGTGGCGGACACGACCGATGCGCCCATCAGCGGGATCAGCGCAAGGCCGGACTGGCTGGCGTTGAGGTGGATCACGGTCTCGAAATAGAGCGGCACGAAGATCGTCAGTCCGACCAGCACGCCCATGCAGCAGGCGCCCGACAAGGTCGCGGTGCGCACGATCGGATTGCCGAGCACCTGCAGCGGCAGGAACGGCTCGGGCGCTGTGACGAGGCGCCAGGCGAACGCTCCCCAGAGCGCGGCCGATGCGGCAAACAGCGCCAGCACCGGCAGGCTCAGCCATGGAAAGCGCACCCCGCCCCAGCTCAGCGCGAGGAGGAGCGAGATCGCCGCCGAGATCATCAGCAGCGCGCCCGGAAGGTCGAGCGCATGCTTGCGTTGATGCAAGGGGATTCGCCGCAGCACCTTGCCGGTCAGCGCGAGCGCGACGAGGCCGAGCGGCAGGTTGATCCAGAAGATCAAAGACCAATGCAGATGCT
The DNA here is from genome assembly GCF_035565855.1 of Pseudorhodoplanes sp. GTDB lineage: Bacteria > Pseudomonadota > Alphaproteobacteria > Rhizobiales > Xanthobacteraceae > Pseudorhodoplanes. The sequence continues at coordinate 2,293 of NZ_DATMRX010000238.1, read as the reverse complement.
CGGTCAGAATGCCGCCGAGGACGGGTCCGCCGATCGACGACGAGGCGAAGACCGCGCCGATATAGCCCTGGTAGCGGCCGCGCTCCCTCGGCGTGACGATGTCGGCGATGATGGTTTGCGTCAATGACATCAGCCCGCCGCCGCCGAGGCCCTGCAGGCCGCGCGCGAAGATCAGCGTCGTCATCGTCGGCGCCATCGCGCAAGCCACGGATCCGGCGATGAAAATCGCGATGCCGGTGAGCATGACGGCGCGCCGGCCATAGATGTCGCTGAGCTTGCCGTAGAGCGGCGTCGAGACGGTGGCGGTCAGAAGGTAGGCGGTGACCACCCAGGACAGGTTCTCGACGTCGTTGAAGGCGCGGCCCATTGTCGGCAGCGCGGTGGCGACGATGGTCTGGTCCAGCGCCCCCAAAAACAGCGTCAGCATCAGGCCGATGATGACCGTGCGCGCCTCGGCATGGGTGAGCGCGCGCGCCTCGGCGGGCGCCGGCGCCTTCGCCTCGCGCCGCTCCTTGCCCTTGCCTTTTGGCGCCTTCGGCGTCTTGCTCGTCCTGTCGGTCATGGCTGCTCTTGGCGCGAAGCCCGCACGCGCGCAAGCCTTGTGTCTTGCAGGTCAACTATGTCTCGCATTGAGACTGCGCGCGACCGAGGCCCTCAATTGCGAGCATCGTTCACGCTGCGCAGCGCCCAAATGCAATTGTGGAGAATGCGACAACCCTATCGGAGCAGCGTTACGGTGTCAAGGATTTTATTCTCATGACAGACAGCGCTTCCGGTCATCTCAGATCGCATCATCCCGTCGCCGTTTGCCGCCCTGCTCATCCCCCGGCGACTTCTTCACGAAACTGATTTCGCCATTGCTTTCGAGACAGGCCGACCGAACCTCCTCGATATGGTCGATGCCCTGCTGGCGCGCGAGGCTGGCCAATTCCGCGGCCGAAATCAGCTCGCGCCGCATATTCCGGTGCAGCATGCGCCCGTCCTTGACGAGCGGCAGCGGCGGCGGCGCGCAGAGCCAGGCGAAGAACCGGTTGTGATAAGCAAGCCAGTCGAGCGTGAAATCCCAGAGCACGATGGTGAGGACCAGCGTCACGCCTTCGGTAACAGACTGGTATTCCTTGGCGAAGGCGTTCTGCGCCGCGTCGGCGATGATGACGATGACGAGAATGTCGGCGATGCCGACTGCCGACGATTGCCGCCCGACCATGAAACGGAAAATCACGAAAAGCGCGAGATACATCAGGCTGCCGCGCACCACCATCTCGGCGATGGAATGCGTTGGCACGAACAGCTCGGCCCACTCAACGCGGGCGATTGCGTCCAGCATCGGCAACTCCCTGCGCAATGGATGGTCGTAACAAGTTGCTGGCGCGCATTAGGTTCCGTTCGGATACGCCGTCGCGGCAGCTCACGCTCATGCCGCGTCTTCAAGGCGCGCGTAACGCATACGCTGATGAGCACGACGATGACGATCCTGCGCCAGGGATTCGTGCGACATCGTCGCTCGTAGCCAGGCGCTGTGCCGCGCCTAATATCAAGCGCCGCGCAAAAGTTTCGCGGCTTTTCGCAACGGACCTGGAATGCTTGCAAGGAGACGGATTCATGGTGATGCGCTATGCGACCACAAGCCTGCTCGCATCAATCGTTCTGTTGGGCGCCATGCCCGCAGCGTTCGCTCAACAACAGAGTTTCAAACGCACGGAAGTGTTCAGAGGGCCGCTCGATGGCGTGCCCGGCAAGGAGATCATTGTCTGGACCACGGATTATCCGCCGGGATCGCAGACGCCGCTGCACACGCATCCGGGTCAGGAGGTCACCTTTGTGCTCGACGGCGCGGTGGTGCTGGAGCCGACCAATCCCGGCAAGGCGCCGGCCGGATTGAAAAAAGCGGGCGATGCGTGGAGCCATCCCATGGGCGAGGCGCATGTCGCGAAGAATGCAAGTCAGAAGGACCCCGCCAAGGTCCTGATCATCATGATCGCCGACAAGGGCGATCCGGTCGCCTCGGACGCTGCGAAGAAATAACAGTGGCCGTCATTGCGATCCGGGCGGTGGACGAGCGCCGCCCGGTTTGCTTGCGGGGATGGATGCGGCGCGCGCCTTTCACAATCCTATTCGAACCCAAATTCTTGCTTCGCGTTCTGGCTTGCGATTGAATTTTGTAATGAGCGCCATCTTTCCCCTTCGCAAGGTTGCCCTCCGTATTTGTCTTAGCAAATCCGCAGGCGCAAAGAGGAGCAGCAACCTCGCTGGCCGAGAGATTCCGCGCAATGCTCTGGGGCGATGGCAAGAA
>NZ_DATMRX010000237.1:0-2668 GCF_035565855.1 Pseudorhodoplanes sp. | reverse complement strand
ATTTTCGCCCGGCGTTCGCAGCGACGTCCGCATGCGCGGCGCGGGAGTTACGGCCGTCCTCGGTCCCACCAATACCGGCAAAACTCATCTCGCGATCGAGCGAATGCTCGCTCATTCGTCCGGGCTGATCGGACTGCCGCTGCGGCTGCTCGCCCGCGAGGTTTACAACAAGGTCACCGAGAAAATCGGGCCCGACTCCGTCGCGCTCATCACCGGTGAAGAGAAGATCAAACCGTCCAATCCGCGGTTCTGGATTTCGACCGTGGAGGCGATGCCGCGCGATCTCGATCCGGCATTCGTTGCGATCGATGAGATCCAGCTCGCGGCCGATTTCGAGCGTGGTCACGTCTTCACGGATCGCATTCTGAATCGCCGCGGCCGCGAGGAAACGCTGATTCTCGGCGCGGCCACCATTCGGCCGATGATCGAACGGCTCCTGCCGGGCGCGAATATCGTGTCACGTCCGCGGCTGTCGCAACTCACCTTTGCAGGGGATCGCAAGCTGACGCGATTGCCGAGCCGCTCGGCCATCGTCGCGTTTTCGGCGGATGAGGTCTACGCGATCGCCGAACTGATCCGCAGGCAACGCGGGGGTGCCGCGGTCGTTCTCGGCGCGCTGTCGCCGCGAACCCGCAATGCCCAGGTCGCCCTTTATCAGTCCGGCGACGTCGACCATCTGGTCGCAACCGATGCGATCGGGATGGGTCTCAATCTCGATGTCGACCACGTCGCCTTCGCGTCCGACCGGAAATTCGACGGCTATCAATTCCGCAAGCTGACGCCGGCCGAACTCGCCCAGATCGCGGGACGTGCGGGCCGCGCGACACGCGACGGAACATTCGGGACCACCGGTCGCTGCGAGCCGTTCGACGAAGAATTGGTGCAGCGGCTGGAAAGCCATTCCTTCGATCCGCTTTCGGTCCTGCAATGGCGAAATGCGGCACTCGATTTTTCGTCGGTCGGGGCGCTGCAGGCGTCTCTGTCGGAGGTGCCGACCGAACCCGGTCTCACCCGTGCTCCGCTCGCGGAGGACATCCTCGTGCTCGATCACGCCGCGCGCGATGAGGATATCCGCGGGATGGCCACGGATCGTGTCGCAGTCGAACGGCTGTGGGAGGTTTGCCAGGTCCCGGACTACCGGAAGATCGCACCGGCAAACCATGCCGAACTCGTCACCACCCTCTATGGATTTTTGATGAGGGCGGGTAAAATCCCCGACGACTGGTTCGCCCGGCAGGTTGCGCAGGCGGATCATACCGAAGGCGATATCGACTCACTCTCCACCCGGATCGCGCATGTTCGAACTTGGACATTCGTTGCTAACAGGCCGGATTGGCTTGCCGATCCAGACCATTGGCAAGGCGTCACGCGCGTGGTCGAAGACAAGTTGTCGGATGCGCTCCATGAGCGCCTTACCGCCCGCTTTGTCGATCGCCGCACCAGCGTGTTGATGCGGCGGCTGCGCGAGAACACAACATTGGAAAGTGAAATTTCAAAAACCGGCGAGGTTACCGTCGAGGGTCATCTGGTCGGACGACTGGAAGGCTTCCGTTTCGCGGCCGATCCATCGGCAGGAGGCTCCGAGGCGAAGGCGCTTCATGCGGCCGCGCAAAAAGCGCTGGCCGGCGAGATCGTGGCGCGAGCATCGAAGCTGTCTCAATCGCCGGACGAGCAATTCGTTCTGACATCGGACGGCACCATTCGCTGGACCGGCGACGCGGTCGGCAAGCTAGTCCCCGGCGAAGAGATTTTGCGGCCTCGCGTGCGCATTCTCGCCGACGAACAGCTCACCGGACCGGCGCGCGAGCAGGTCCAGGCGCGGCTCGATCTTTGGCTCAAGGCGCATATCGACAAGCTGCTCGGACCGCTGTCGTCGCTGGCCGCGGCCGAGGACGTCACCGGCATCGCCCGTGGCGTCGCCTATCGCCTGATCGAGGATCTCGGTGTTCTCGAGCGCCACAAGGTGGCGGACGACGTCAAGGGTCTCGACCAGAATGCACGCGCGACCTTGCGCAAGTACGGCGTGCGGTTCGGCGCCTACCATATCTATGTGCCGCCGCTTCTGAAGCCGGCGCCGCGCGGATTGGCGACGCTTCTGTATGCCGTCAAGCACGACAATGGCGAGATGCGCGGCCTCGACGACGTCCAGCAGCTGGCATCGAGCGGACGCACCTCGATACCGGTCAACAAGGACGTGCAGAAGAACCTGTATCGTGTCGCCGGCTATCGGGTGACCGGTGAGCGCGCGGTGCGCGTCGACATTCTCGAGCGGCTTGCGGATCTGATCCGTCCGGCATTGGCCTGGCGGCCGAATTCGCCTGGCATCAAGCCAGCCGGGGCGCTCGATGGCACAGGCTTCACGGTCACGGTCGGCATGACGTCGCTGGTTGGCTCTTCGGGCGAGGATTTCGCATCGATCCTGCGCTCGCTCGGCTATCGGATGGAGCGCCGGCCGAAGCCGTCCGAGCCGGATGTCAAAGCCGGGTCTGCGCCATCGGACGCCGCGGTGCCATCCGGCGAGGTGGAAGCTTCCGACGAGGCGCCGTCATCATCAGCCGAAGTCGGCGGTGAGGCATCCGAGACGGCTGTCGCTGACGAGGCGGTCGCCATCACCGAGGCTGCGCCTCCTATGGACGCCACGGACAGCGTCACGCCGAATGTTTCCGAG
>NZ_DATMRX010000236.1:0-6266 GCF_035565855.1 Pseudorhodoplanes sp. | reverse complement strand
TGGGGCGATTGGCCGCGGACGCTCGCGACCGAAATTATCTGATAAACACTTGAAATTCAAGGCGTTTCCGGACGCCTGCGAACATCTGCGAACGGGGCCGTGGTGCCCAGGGGCGGAATCGAACCACCGACACTGCGATTTTCAGTCGCATGCTCTACCAACTGAGCTACCTGGGCGCCGGCCCCCGGACGGGGGTTTGGTGAGAGCGCCGCGTTATAGAGGCCGGGTCCGGCCCTGTCCACCGGCTTTTGTCGCAAGTCTCCGATGCCGCGCGGGCCGCAGCAGGTGTCGGTCCATATCCCTCTTTATTCCTCGGCCTCGCCGTCCCGCGCCCGCGGCCGCTCGGGGTCGTCGTCGGTCTCCCGCACCGGAATGGCATAGACCCCGCTCATCCATCGATTGAGATCGACGTCGCCACAACGGCGCGAACAGAACGGCCGGTACTTCTCCTGGGAGGGCTTGCCGCAGATCGGACACGGCTTGCCGGGGGCGAGTGACGGACTGGTCATGCGGCAAAGATAGTCGCTGCGCGAAGGGATGGAAGCCGCCGGGCTATTCCCGGGCCGGTCCCGCGGTCCGGGGCGCCAATGCCGCGTTCCGGGCGGCATCGCGGCTGCGCAGATCGGTCTTCAGCACCTTGCCGTAATTGTTCTTCGGCAAGGCATCGATGAAGACATAATCGCGGGGGCGCTTGAACCGCGCGATTGCATTCAGGCACAGCGCGTCGAGATCGGCGCGGTCGGCCTCGCCGACCACATAGGCCACGACGATTTCGCCCCACTCCCGATCCGGCCGCCCGATCACCGAGACCTCGCGCACGCCGGGATGGCGAAGCAGCACCTCCTCGACTTCGCGGGGATAGATATTCGCGCCTCCCGAAATGATGAGGTCCTTGGAGCGGTCCATCAGGAAGAGATACCCCTCCTTGTCGAGGACGCCGATATCGCCGGTATGCAGAAAGCCGTCACGCAAGGCCGCGGCGCTCGCTTCCTCGTTCTGCCAATAGCCCGCCATCACCGTCTCGCCGCGGCACATGATCTCGCCCGGCTCCCCTTGGGGAAAGGCGAGGCCGCGCTCGTTCTTGATGACGAGTTCGATGCAGGAAAACGCGCGGCCCGCGGACTGAAGCCGCTCATGCCAGCGCGGATGCCGCCGGTCGGCGATATCGCTCTTCGGCAGCACGGTGATCGTCATCGGGCTTTCGCCCTGGCCGTAGATCTGCGCAAAGCGCGGGCCGAACCGGTCGAGTGCGCGCAGCGTATCCTCGACATACATCGGCGCACCGCCCCAGACGATGGTGCGCAGATGCGCCGGATCGCAATCGCCGTCGTAATCGACCAGCCGATTGATCATGGTCGGCGCGGCAAACATCGACAGGCGCGGCCGCGCCTCGATCAGATGAAAGATTTCATCCGCGTGGAAGCCCCCCGATTCCGGCACCACATTGATGCCCGCCCGCATGACATAAGGGATCATGTAGAGCCCCGATCCATGGCTCATCGGTGCGGCATGCAAAAGCGCGTCGCCGGGCGCGGTGCGATCCACTTCCTCGATATAGGCGAGCGCCATCACCGTCAGATTGCGATGCGTCAGCATCGCGCCCTTCGGCCGGCCCGTGGTGCCGGACGTATAGAAAAGCCAGGCAAGATCGTCGGGCGCGCGTTCAACCAGCGCTACCGGTTCGGCCGCAAGGAGGTTGTCGAAAGAGCGGCCGCCAAAGACAGCGATATGCTCAAGAGAGGGCGGCGCGTGCGCTTCGATGACCGAGGCGAGATCGGTCGATGCGAAACACACCCGCGCACCGGAATTTTCGAGGATGAAGTTCAGCTCGGCACCATGCAGCTTTGCATTGGCCGGCACGCCGACAAGGCCCGCATGCCAGATGGCATAGAGTGCAGTGACGTAATCGGGCGTGTTGCTCGCGACGATGGCGACGCGGTCACCTTCGGCCAGTCCGAATTGCTCGCGCAAGGCGCCTGCGATCCGCGCGACGCGTTCGGCCAACGCGCCATAGTCCAACACGTTGACGGCACCGAAACCGATCGCCGCCCGGTACGGATAATTTCGAGCCGTGTTGTGCAGGTGTTGCGCGAGATTCATGCGTCTCCGTCCAGGTCCTGATCTTCGGACGGTCCGGCCGGCGCAAGATCAGACAGCGTGAGTCGATCCAAAATATGATGGATCGGACGCTCGCAGGCGAGCGAAGTTCAGGACAGGCAGCGCCGCATGATGGAGCGAGCCGGCCAGCCGATCACGTGTTCAGCCAGCCGAAATGGATCGGGAAGCCTTCGCCCTGCAGGAGGGCGAGGGTCTCGTAGAGCGGCAGTCCGACCACATTGGAGTAGGAGCCGACGAGCTTCACCACGAACGAACCGGCAAGACCCTGGATGGCATAGCCGCCGGCCTTTCTGCGCCACTCGCCGGAGGCGAGATAGGCCTCGATGTCCTCGGCGGTCAGCCGCTTGAACCGCACCCGCGTCTCCACCATCCGCTGGCGGAAGCTCTCGTTGGGGGTGACGAGGCACACCCCCGTATAGACGCGGTGATTGCGGCCCGAGAGGAGACGCAGACATTGCCCGGCCTCATCAAGCAGCTCGGCTTTCGGCAGGATCCGGCGGCCCACCGCGACAACGGTGTCGGCCGCTATGATGTAGGCGCCGCGCAGCTCCTCGTTCAGGCGCACGGCCTCGAGCGCGGCTTCCGCCTTGGCCCGCGCCAGCCGGGTCGCGCAGGCGCGCGGCAGCTCCCCCTTCAGGGGAATTTCGTCGACATCGGCCGGCTGCAAGGCATCCGGCTCGATTCCGGCCTGATTGATCAGGGTGAGCCTGCGGGGCGAACCGGAAGCGAGGACGAGTTTGGGCCGGCCGATCATGGGAAGATGCGGGGGTTAGGGCGGATGCCCCGGCGAACGCCGACGGCGCCCGAAATGGGCGGCAAGACCTAACGGAATCGCGATGGATTCACAACCGGCCTGACGCCGTTCCGGACCCGCCCCCGCGCCAGCCCGGAGCGATACCGGGCCTCAGTCCCCTGCCCGGCCGGGTCCGGCGAAGCGATCCCGGATGCGCTGCATCAGCATGTCCCGGACCTCGCGATAGGCGTCGAGCTTCTGCGCCCGCGTGTCGCCGATGTCGCTCGGATCGGGGGTCGGCCAGTATTCCACATCGGCGGCGATGGTGCGGGTCAGTTCGAGGGCCCGGTGATGGGCCTCCGGCGAGAGCGTGACGATGAGGTCGAAATTCAGGCCCTCCCAGTCGTCAAGCTGCTCGAAGGTCTGCGGGCGATGCTTGGAGATATCGAGCCCGATCTCATGCATCACGGCGACGGCGAACGGGTCCGGCTCGCCGGGCTTGACGCCGGCGGACGCCGTATACATCCGCTTGCCGAACAGCTGCCGGAACAGCGCCATCGCCATCGGCGAGCGGATGGAGTTCAGACCGCAGGCGAACAGGACCGACTGCGGTCGTGTACCGGGCTGCGCCATCGTGCCGTCAGCCCTTCCAGTGAAGCACGCAGATCAGGGTGAAGAGCCGTCGCGCGGTCGCGAAATCCATCTCGACCTTGCCGTTCAACCGCTCCTGCAACAGCCGCGAGCCTTCGTCATGAAGGCCGCGCCGCCCCATGTCGATCGCCTCGATCCTGTCGGGGGTCGCGGTCCGGATGGCGGCATAATAGCTGTCGCAGATCAGGAAATAATCGCGCACGATCTTGCGCAACGGTGTCAGCGACAACAGGTGCGCGACCACCGCATTGCCGTCGGGTGTGCGGATATCGAAGACCAGCCGGTTATCCGCCATCGACAGATGCAGCGCATAATGGCCGACCGCCTGATCGACGGGCTGGAATTCGTTCTCCTCGATCAGGTCGTAGATCGCGACCGCGCGCTCGTGCTCGATATCGGGACCGGACCGGCCGATCGATTGCTCGTCCAGCGTGACCGCCACCAGCTTCGATACGAGCGGCCCCTCGGTCATCGCCTGTTCAACCTGATGGCCACCGAGCGTGCATGCGCGGCGAGCCCTTCCGCCTCGCCGAGCGTCATCGCGGCGGGACCGAGCGCGGCGAGCTGGTCCGGACCGCATTTGAGGATCGAGGTGCGCTTGACGAAATCGAGCACGCCGAGCCCCGACGAGAAACGCGCCGACCGCGCCGTGGGCAGCACATGGTTCGACCCGCCGACATAGTCGCCGATCGCTTCCGGCGTATAGCCGCCGACAAAGATTGCACCGGCGTTGCTGATCTTGCCGATCAGCGCTTCGGGATCGGCCGCGATCAATTCGAGATGTTCGGGCGCGATCGCATCGACCAGCGGAATCGCCTCATTGAGATCGCGCGTGACGATGGTGGCGCCGAAATCGCGCCAGGACGCTTCGGCGATCTGCGCCCGCGGCAACGTCTTCAATTGCGAAGCGACGGCGGCTTCAACCTCGTCCGCCAGCCGTGGATCGTTCGTGATCAGGATCGACTGCGCCGCCTCGTCATGCTCGGCTTGCGCCAGAAGATCGGCGGCGATCCAGTCCGGATTGCCGGTGCCGTCCGTCAGAACCAGCACCTCGGAGGGGCCCGCAATCATGTCGATGCCGACCTTGCCGAAGACCTGGCGCTTCGCCGCCGCGACATAGGCATTGCCGGGACCCACAATCTTCGCGACCGGCCTGATCGTGTGCGTGCCATAGGCCAAAGCCGCGACGGCCTGCGCACCGCCGACGCGATAGATCTCGTCGACGCCGCCAAGCTCCGCCGCCGCAAGCACCAGCGGATTGATTACGCCGTCCGGCGCGGGCACCACCATGACGATCCGCGGCACGCCCGCGACCTTGGCGGGCACGGCGTTCATGAGCACCGAGGACGGATAGGCCGCCGTGCCGCCCGGCACGTAGAGCCCGACCGCCTCGATCGCGGTCCAGCGGTGGCCGAGTTCCACGCCCAGCGCATCGGTGAACCGGTCGTCCTTCGGCTTCTGGCGCAGGTGAAACGCCTCGATCCGGTCGCGCGCCAGCTTCAGCGCCGCGACCGCCTCGGGCGCGCAGTCGCGCGCCGCGTCGGCGATCTCCTTCCGGGTGACACGCAGTCCGAGGGCGCGCAGGTCCACCCGATCGAATTTCAGGGACAGCTCGATCAGCGCCTCGTCGCCGCGCGCGATCACGTCGGCCACGATCGCGCGAACCGAAGCATCCACATCGGCCGAGGTCTCGCGCTTGGTCGAGAGGAAATCCTCGAAACGCTTGGCGAAATCGGCGCTGCGGCTATCAAGACGGATTGGCATGGGGCCGTGATGGCGCGCGGAACCCCGCGCGTCAACACCCCTCCCTTCGTCGATACCGGGAGCCCAAGGCGGCAGCCGCCGCACGTCCGGCGATTCGTCGGGCGGCCGTGGGCGACCCCGCCCACGATCTCCCTGTCACCGGTCCGCCGAAGCCGGCCGCGAGGTCTTCAGGCGACCTGCTGATCGCGAATGGCAACCGCCGCTTCGAGGTCGACCGACACCAGCTGGGAGACGCCGCGCTCAGCCATGGTGACGCCGTAGAGCCGGTTCATGCGCGCCATCGTGATCGGATTATGCGTGATGATCACGAAGCGCGTCTCGGTGGTCTTGGTCATCTCGTCGAGCAGGTCGCAGTAGCGCTCCACATTGTGGTCGTCGAGCGGAGCGTCCACCTCGTCCAGCACGCAGATCGGCGACGGGTTGGTGCGGAACACCGCGAAGATCAGCGCCATCGCGGTGAGCGCCTGCTCGCCGCCGGACAACAGCGACAGCGATTGCAGCTTCTTGCCCGGAGGCTTGGCCATGATTTCGAGCCCGGCCTCCAGCGGATCGTCGCTTTCGATCAACTGCAATTGCGCCTCGCCGCCGCCGAACAGCTGGGTAAAGAGCTGCTTGAAGTAGCCATTGACCACTTCGAACGAGGAGAGCAGCCGTTCGCGCGCTTCGCGGTTCAGGTTCTGGATACCCTGCCGCAGACGCTTGATCGCTTCGACAAGATCGTCCCGCTCGGTGACGAGCGAGGTATGCTGGGTTTCCACCTCGCGCAGCTCTTCCTCGGCCCGCAGATTCACGGCGCCGAGCCGCTCGCGCTCGCGGCGCAGCTTTTCGAGATCGGCCTCGACTTCGCTGACGTCGGGCAGAACGGTGCCCTCGCCGATTTCGGCGAGAGCCGCGACCGCTTGCGGCTCGACCTCCAGCATTTCGCGGACTTCGTGCTCGATATCGGCCAGGCGGCGCCGCGCGCCCTCGCCGCGCTCCTCGGCGCGGCCGAGTTGTTCGC
>NZ_DATMRX010000235.1:0-1818 GCF_035565855.1 Pseudorhodoplanes sp. | reverse complement strand
GCCGACGATGATGAACGACGCCACCTTGTTGCGGATCATCACCCGGTTGCGCGTCGTCACCTGGTTCTGGATGCAGTTCAGCCGCTCCGCCATCTTGAAATAGAGCGCACTCGCCTGCCCCCACCGGATCGGCGTCGCGATGATCACCACATCTGCCCAATGGACCAGCGCCTCGTAAACGGCATCGAGTTCGTCCTTCGGATCCATCTGTGTGATCGAGCACGGCCATGTGCAGGCGCGCGCAGCCTTTGAGTAATAGCCCTGGCAGCTGCGAAATTTAAGATCGTTGAGGCTGATCAGCCGGGTCTCACATCCGTCTTCGGCAGCGGCTTTGAGCGCCGACGCCAAAAGATCGTCAGACCCCGAATAGCGTGGCGCCTTCGGATCCATCGCGGTCGTGGACAATCCGGCGACGCGGACGGGGCCTTCGGCGCGCACGATCGGACGGGCGAGCGGATGCGGCTTGTGCGGCGCGCGATGACGCGCGGTGCCCGCTTTCACGTTGACCATGACGCGGCCGGCCTCGACCTTCACCGGAAAGGCGGGAACGCGGTCTGCCTCGAAACCCGGTTCGCCGAGTCCGGTCAGGCGGTGAAACTTCCATTGATGCCACGGGCAGACGACATAATCGCCGTCCAGCGTGCCCTCGCCCAGCGGACCGCCGACGTGGTTGCAATTGTTGTGGATGGCGCCGAATTGCCCGTTCACGCAGGTCAGTGCCACGTCAATCGTCCCCGCGCGGTGACGCTGCACCGGCCTGTCGGACAAAGTCTCGACCGAGCCGAGATCGATCCACTCTTCGTCCATCGCGGTACACCCCTGATTGCCGGTCCGTGCCGGGCTGGTGGGCGAAGTCTCGCAATCCCGGAAGCGCCCGGCAATGGCGCACATGGTGCCGCCTTTTGAGGCTTCGGCCGCGTCTGCGGCGTGTTACCCTTGAACCTACGCGTGGAAGCCGGCGGTGCCGGTGCGGCCAACGCCGTGGAGACTGACATGACCTCATCCGCAATGCAGGCGACCTACGACCTGCCCGAGCTCAACCGCGAGACCACGTTCCGCGGCATCGGCACCACGAAGCATCGCGAGGTCCCCCGCATCGATCTCGGCAATTTCGAAAAGCGCAAATACGAGATCGCCGATCAGCTCTGGAATGCATCGACCGGGATCGGGTTCTTTCAGCTGGTCAATCACGACATCCCGCAGGCGCAGATCGACGAGGCGTTCGAGATAACTGCGCGCTTCTTCGCCCTGCCGCATGAGGTGAAGGCCAAGGTGCCGATGGTGAAGGGCACGAACTGGGGCTGGGAATACAAAAGCCAGGTGCGGCCCTCGACCGGCACGGCCGACAACAAGGAGAGCTACCAGATCACGGTGCCGCGCATGACGAACCACTGGCCTCGCGGCGACAACCTGCCAGGCTTCAAGGCCGCCATGCTCGCCTTCGAACGCGCCAACTGGGCGCTCGGCATGAAGGTGCTGAGCTGCTTCGCCTACAAACTCGGCTTCGCGCCGGACTTCTTCACTGACGCTCACGATCCGCAATCGCCGGAATATCAATCGACGCTGCGACTGCTACATTATCTGCCGATGATCGATGCCAAGCCGGAAGACTTCACCGGCTGGCGCGCCGGCGCGCATACCGACTATGCCTGTCTGACGCTTCTGCATCAGCGCAAGGGCCAGGGCGGACTTCAGCTCTGCCCCGGCAAGGAAGCCGATGAATTCGCATGGACCGATGTCCAGCCCGAAGACGGCGTCATCACCTGCAATATCGGGGACATGCTGAAGCGCTGGAGCGACGACAAGCTGCAATCCACA
>NZ_DATMRX010000234.1:0-3110 GCF_035565855.1 Pseudorhodoplanes sp. | reverse complement strand
CGGGGCACGCGCGACAGCGCGTGAACCTGGAATCCAGCGGCAAACACCGCGTGAGAATGGATTCCGGGGTTGCCGCTTTGCGGCGCCCCCGGAACGACCAAGATCACTCCGCCGCCTGTTTCCAGGTGTCGATCTGCGGCTTCGGCTTCGCCTTCAATCGGAGCTCGGTCAGATCGGCCCGTTCGCGCTCCGAATTGCGGAACAGCTGATCGCGGCCGGAGAGATATTGCGGCGGGCAGAAGATGGTGTCGGCGCCATACCAGCCGGCCGCCCGCATCGTAAAGGACGGGTCCATCAGATGCGGCCGCGCGAGCGCGCCGATCTGACCGAGCTCCGCCTGAAGGCGAAGCCGAAGCCGCAAATCGATACCTGGAAACAGGCGGCGGAGTGATCTTGGTCGTTCCGGGGGCGCCGCATAGCGGCAACCCCGGAATCCATTCTCACGCGGTGTTTGCTGCTGGATTCCAGGTTCACGCGCTGTCGCGCGTGCCCCGGAATGCCTGCGCAATGGTTTTGCGCTTCACGCAGCCAGCGTCGTCTTGCCCGGCCAGCGGCACAGATCCGCGATGATGCACTTCTCGCATAGCGGCTTGCGCGCGAGACACACATAGCGCCCGTGCAGGATCAGCCAGTGATGCGCATGCATCATGAATTCCGGCGGGATCACCTCGACAAGCTTCAGTTCGACCTCGAGCGGGTTCTTGCCGGGCGCAAGGCCGGTGCGGTTCGAGACGCGAAACACATGCGTATCCACCGCCATGGTCGGCTGCTGGAACGCCATGTTGAGCACGACATTGGCGGTCTTGCGTCCAACGCCCGGCAATTTCTCCAGCGCCTCGCGGTCGCCCGGCACTTCCCCGCCATACTCGGCGATCAGCTTCTCCGACAACGCGATGACGTTCTTCGCCTTGTTGCGATAGAGACCGATGGTCTTGATGAAGTCGCGCACCTTGGCTTCACCGAGCGCAACCATCTTCTCGGGCGTGTCTGCAGCGGCGAAGAGGGCGGGGGTCGCCTTGTTGACCCCGGCATCCGTCGCCTGCGCCGAAAGGACCACGGCGACGAGCAGCGTGAACGGATTGACGTGCTGCAATTCGCCTTTCGGTTCCGGCTCGACGGACTGGAAGCGCTTGAACGCCTCCCTCACCTCGGCTTCCGTCCACGGCCGGATCTCGCCATGGGAAGCCGCGACATCCGCCTTGACCTGCGCCTTCAACGGCTTGCGCCGGGCGGCCTTGCCCGCTTTCGCGGCTTTCAGCGCGGTCTTGGCGCCACGGGAACGCGATACGGTTTTTTTTGCTTGAGCGGCCGGGCGGGTCGTCTTTTTTGCCATTTGATCCGTATATGATCGGGAATGACCCCAAACAACGACCCGGTTTCCGATACCCCACTGTTTTCGGCGATGATGACGCCGAACCGCTCGCTGGGACGGCGCGGCTTCAGCATCCTGATGCTGGCGGTCGCCGGAATCAGCTTCGTCACGGGCCTGGTCTTCGCCATCGCCGGGGCGTGGCCGATCACCGGCTTTTTCGGGCTGGACGTGCTGCTGATCTACTGGGCCTTCCGGGTCAATTATCGCGATGGCAAGGCCTACGAGCAGATCGTGGTGACGCCGACCGAGCTCATGTTCCGCAAGGTCAGCCCCCGCGGAGCCGTGATCGAGTGGCGCTGCAATCCATTGTGGGTCCGGCTCGAATGGGATGTGCATGAAGAGTTCGGCGTCCAGCGCCTGCATCTCGTCTCGCGCGGCGAGCGCCGGCAGATCGCAGGCTTCCTGTCACCGGAGGAAAAGGAAAGCTTCGGCAAGGCCCTGCAGGCGGCAATTGCCGCGGCGAAGCGCGGACCCGACCGAACGGTGACCACCTGAGCAGAAATCGGGTGGGTTGGATCGGCTTTCCGGCTTACCCGCAGGGGACACAACCATGACGAGGACCGCCATGCTGTCCCCCGACCGCGTTCCCGACATCAAGGAGCTGCACGCCGCAGCCGACGATTACGACGTGGTGCGACGCGCCATCGCGCATATCCGCGGCAACTGGCGCCAGCAACCCGACATCGACACCATTGCCGAAGCGGCCAAGGTCACGCCCACCGAACTGCATCACCTGTTTCGGCGCTGGGCGGGGCTGACACCGAAGGCCTTTCTGCAGGCGCTGACGCTCGATCATGCGCGCCGGCTGCTGCGCGATTCTGCGAGCGTCCTCGAGGCCACGTATGAGGTCGGGCTGTCGGGCCCGGGGCGGTTGCACGACCTGTTCGTCACGCACGACGCGATGTCGCCCGGCGAATGGAAGGCCGGCGGCGAAGGCCTGACCTTGCGCTACGGCTTTCATCCCTCGCCTTTCGGCATCGCGCTTGTGATGGTCGCCCCGCGCGGACTTGCCGGTCTCGCCCTCGCCGATTCCGGTGAGGAGAGTGCCGCGCTCGCCGACATGAAGAGCCGCTGGCCGCGCGCCACCTATGTCGAGGACAACGAGGGCACCGCCGCGGTCGCGGCCCGCATCTTCGATCCGAAATTATGGCGGCCCGACCAGCCGCTGCGCGTCGTACTTATCGGCACCGATTTCGAAGTGCGGGTCTGGGAGACGCTGCTGAAAATCCCGCTCGGCCGCTTCACCACCTATTCCGATATCGCGCGCACGCTTGATAACCCGAAGGCGGCACGCGCCGTCGGCGCGGCGGTCGGCAAGAACCCGGTGTGTTTCGTGGTGCCGTGCCATCGCGTGATCGGCAAGAGCGGCGAACTCACCGGCTATCACTGGGGACTGACGCGCAAGCGCGCCATGCTCGGCTGGGAAGCCGGGCGGGTGGCGTAGCACTCGTGTCCCGGGCGCAGTGCGGTGCGCAGTAACGCACTGCAGAACCGGGACCCATGTACGTCGATCCAGCTGCGATGGGCCCCGGCTCTGCGGTTCACCGCTCCGCTATGCTACGCGCTGCACCGCGTCCGGGCACGCGACCGCGTCAGCGGGCTGCGCCGGAGGTTTCCGTAGCAGCACCCACGCTCGCAAAGACCGGCTCTCCGGCGCGCGGGAAATCGCCGTTGCGGTAAGCCGCGAGGACCTCGGGCTGCAGCCGGTCCATGAAATCGGCGAGCGTCTTGTAGGTGA
>NZ_DATMRX010000233.1:0-10606 GCF_035565855.1 Pseudorhodoplanes sp. | reverse complement strand
GCCGCCGAACGCGCCGAACATGGGCCGCATGTGAACCGGCTGCGGCGTGGGGATCGACGCGTTGGGGTCGCCCATCGGCGCGGCGGCGATGGCTCCGCCCTTGACGACGCAATCGGGCTTCACGCCGAAGAATGCCGGCGACCACACGACAAGGTCGGCAAGCTTGCCGGGCTCGATGGAGCCGATGTGCCTGGACATCCCCTGCGCGATCGACGGGTTGATGGTGTATTTCGCCACGTAGCGCTTGGCGCGGAAGTTGTCGTTGCCTTTGCCCTGGTCCTGCGGCAGCGGGCCGCGCTGCACCTTCATCTTGTGCGCGGTCTGCCACGTGCGGATGATGACCTCGCCCACGCGGCCCATGGCCTGGCTGTCCGACGACATCATCGACAGCGCACCGATGTCGTGCAGGATGTCCTCGGCCGCGATGGTCTCCTTGCGGATGCGGCTCTCGGCTAACGCCAGATCCTCGGGGATCGACGAGTCGAGATGATGGCACACCATCAGCATGTCGAGATGCTCGTCGAGCGTATTCACGGTGAACGGCCGCGTCGGATTGGTGGATGACGGCAGGACGTTCTTCAGTCCCGCCACCTTCATGATGTCGGGCGCATGTCCGCCACCCGCGCCTTCGGTATGGAAGGCGTGGATGGTGCGGCCCTTGAAGGCCTTGATGGTGTCCTCGACGAAGCCGCTTTCGTTCAGCGTATCGGTATGAATCATCACCTGAATGTCGTGATCGTCGGCAACCGAAAGGCAGTTGTCGATCGCAGCCGGCGTCGTGCCCCAGTCCTCGTGCAGCTTAAGCGCGCAGGCACCGCCCTTCACCATTTCCTCAAGCGCCGCCGGAAGCGACGCATTGCCCTTGCCGGCAAAGCCGAGATTGACCGGGAACGCGTCGGCCGCCTGGATCATGCGCGCGATATGGAACGGCCCCGGCGTGCAGGTGGTGGCGAAGGTGCCATGCGCCGGCCCGGTCCCGCCGCCGAGCAGAGAAGTCACGCCGCTCATCAGCGCATCGTCCACCTGCTGCGGGCAGATGAAATGGATATGCGTATCGAACCCGCCGGCGGTGAGGATCTTGCCCTCACCCGCGATCACCTCGGTGCCGGGCCCGATGACGATGGTGACGCCGGGCTGCACATCGGGATTGCCGGCCTTGCCGATCGCATGGACCTTGCCGTCCTTGAGGCCGACATCGGCTTTCACGATGCCCCAGTGATCGAGAATTACCACGTTGGTGATGACCGTGTCGACCGCGCCCTGCTTGTTGGTCATCTGCGACTGGCCCATGCCGTCGCGGATCACCTTGCCGCCGCCGAACTTCACTTCGTCGCCATAGACGGTGAAGTCCTTCTCCACCTCGATGACGATGTCGGTATCGGCCAGACGGACCCGGTCGCCTGTCGTCGGACCGAACATGCCGGCATAAACGCTGCGGGGAATTGTCGTCGACATGTCTGCTCCAACGCACCTAATGGGTCGATTGCGGGGTGTCGCTTTGTGCCAGTCCGAGACTTGCGAAGATCGGAGACAGGGACATCCGGGCGACACGGTAGCCTTCCGCGCGACGGCGGCGCACCGTCTCGCGGGAAAAATCGCGAAGCCCAAATTGTCCATCGGATGCGTGCTGGTCGTCCACGGCTTCGCCGGCCGTCACGCCCTGCACGTC
This sequence comes from Pseudorhodoplanes sp., assembly GCF_035565855.1. Lineage (GTDB taxonomy): Bacteria > Pseudomonadota > Alphaproteobacteria > Rhizobiales > Xanthobacteraceae > Pseudorhodoplanes. The sequence goes on along the minus strand of NZ_DATMRX010000233.1, from coordinate 8,937 downwards.
GATATCGACGATGCGAATGAGCTTGCAGAGGCGCGCACGGTCGATTCGACGCTGGAGGTCGGCGTCGATCTGGCCAGGCGGCACGCGCTCGGCGAGGCGTTCGATCGTCTCGACCAGATCGTTGATGCGTTCGGCGGCCCTGCGATCCTGTCGCATATGGTTGCCGAAACTCAGTTCGTGCATGCGGTCTTCGACATCGGCCAGCGTGCGCGGCTTCCGCGCGCGGAGCGGATAAAGATTGAGCACGACCAGCACACGCTCAACGTCGCTGTCGCTGGAGAATGCATCGATCGCATCGCCGAGCGGCGCGTTGTCGACGAGCCCGCCATCCCAATAATAACGATCCCCGATCTCGGTCCACGGAAATTGCGGAGGCAGGCTGCCGCTCGCGAGGATATGACTGGGGGTAATCCGGCACGGCTCGTCACTGCCGATCCTGCGATTGCTGAAACGCTTCAGCTCGCCGCTTTCGACATCGACAGCCGTCACCACAAAGCAGGTCTCGCTGCTGTTGATCGCCGCGAAATCGACGTGCCGTTCGAGCGTGCGCAGCAGCGGCCGCGTGCTGTAATAGGAGGTCCAGGTGCCGAAACCGACGAGATCGAAACGCGGCAGATAAAATCCGGGCAGCCCGAACAGCGACAGGTCGCGCTGCGCTTCCTTCGGCCAGAAATCCGGCGCGTTCAGGGTGAGATCGTCCCAAAGGTCGCTCAGACGGCGCCGCGCGTCCTTCCGGTCCTTCGCTCCGACCACGCATGCCGCGTTGATCGCGCCGATCGACACGCCGCTCACCGCACGCAGCGTCGGGCAGCAGCCTGCGAATTCCGCCTCGTCCATCAATTCGAGCAGTGCGCTCATGCCGCCACATTCATAGGCGCCAAGCGCGCCACCCCCTTGCAGCACGACGCCGATCTCAATCCGTCTCGCGCCGTCTGAGAGCATGTCTCACGCTCCCGCTAAAGCTTTCCCATCACGTCTCCGCGGAAGCCATAGACCACCCGTTTTCCGCCATACGCGACGAGCCGCACCTCGCGGGTCTGGCCGGGCTCGAAGCGCACCGCCGTGCCGGCCGCAATGTCGAGCCGCATACCCCGCGCTTTCTTGCGATCGAATTTCAGCGCCGGATTGGTTTCGAAGAAATGATAATGCGAGCCGACCTGGATCGGCCGGTCGCCGGTATTCGACACCGTCAGGGTCACGGATTTACGGCCGGCATTCAGTTCGATATCGCCGTCTTTGACTAAGACTTCGCCAGGGATCATGTCGTCATCTCCTCGCCATCCGGCGAAATGCGGCAAAGGCCAGTCCGACGCAAAGTGCTGCGAGCGCGAGAACAAGCAGGTCCGGCAACGGACTATAGGCGTGGGGATGGTCGTGCGGCACGAGCGAGGTATGTGCTGCGGCTGGCGCCGCACCCGCGACCATGAGTGACAGAAAAGGGAAAAGTGCTTTCATCGCTCGCCTTTCAACGGATCGGTTCGTGGACCGTGACGAGCTTGGTGCCGTCCGGAAACGTGGCCTCGACCTGGATATCGTGAATCATCTCCGGGATTCCCTCCATCACCTGATCACGCCGGAGCACATGGGCGCCGTCGCGCATCAGCTCGGCGACGGTCTTGCCGTCACGCGCTCCTTCCACGATGAAATCGGTGATCAGCGCGACGGCTTCGGGGTGATTGAGCTTGACGCCGCGCTCGAGCCTTCGGCGCGCCACCATTGCCGCCATGGCAATCAGCAGCTTGTCCTTTTCACGCGGCGTCAACATCATAGCAGGCCTTCCGATGGTCCGAAGAGACGCGCGATTTTGGCAAACTTGCCGGATTCTTGGCAAGCATGTGAGGCCCTTTGGCGGCGCAAGCATCGGTGCATATCGTCATCGATATGGTCCTCGATACGAAAGTCCTTGTGTCGTTCACGACATCCAGAGCCTTGGCAGCGGACCACCGAGTTGACGAAGCACCGAAATGAGGTCACGTCGCAGCAGTGCGGCATCGCCCGCGCATAGCCTGACGACCGCGATCCCGTTCCAGGCGGAAACGCCACATTCGCACGAACAGCGATCAAGGCATTCCCGCATCGTGGCGGCGAGAGACTCCTCGGCAGGCGCAACGACAACGGTCGCAAAAGCGGTCGCGCCGGCGCCGGCCGCCGGCCTGGCCAGCAATGCGGAAATGTCGCCAGACAAGCGCAGGGTATCAGCAAAGACCAGCGTTCCGTTGCGGCGAATCCGCCAGCGATCGGCGAGTTCGCCACCGCGCACGGTCTCGCCCATGGCGGACCGGCCGAAGATCGTCGATTCGACCAGCAGCAGCGCGCTCTCGTCGACCACATCGACCTCGATCGACCGGTTCAGCTTGGCGCCGTCGAACAGGATCGTCTCCTGCGGCAGCCAGCGCAGGCTTGCGCCGGCGGCAATCGAAAGCCGAACGGCGACGCGGGATGCTGTGTCCATCGCACGATAGACTTTTTCGGCCGCAGCGGTCGTCACCGTGAGCCGGCTCTGCGCGGCGGCAGCGACCGAGATGGAAAAGTCATCGCCGCCGGCAATTCCGCCGGCGGTGTTCAGGATCACCGCCTCGCAGTCCAGGCCGCTCGGATCGGGGAGACGCACGCGCAGCGACCCGGCCTCGGCGACCTTGTTTCGTCGGGTGCGCCCCGAAGGATCGGCGCCGACCGACAGGTCGATGAGGCCATGGGCCCGGTTCCGGGCGAAGATGCTCGAGGCGTCTGCCAGTGAATTTCTCCGGAATACGGCCGCCACGGAGGCCATGTCAGGACCGCCAGTCTCACACACAGAGGTCTTACAAGGCCAGCGCGCGCCGCAAGGCCGGTTCGTCAAGGTCGTCCTTGCCGGACGAATACACCACCGAACCGCGGTCCATGGCGATGAAACGATCGCCGAGTTCGCGCGCAAAGTCGTAATATTGCTCGACCAGGACGATGGCGATGGTTCCGAGACTGCGCAGGTAAGCGATCGCCCGGCCGATATCCTTGATGATCGAGGGCTGGATGCCTTCGGTCGGCTCGTCGAGCAGAAGGAGCTTCGGCCGCATCACCAAGGCGCGGCCGATGGCGAGCTGCTGCTGCTGGCCGCCGGAGAGATCGCCGCCGCGCCGGCGCAGCATGTTGTTCAGTACGGGAAACAGGGAGAAGACGTCGTCCGGGATCTCGCGCTGGCTGCGGGGGAGCGGGGCGAAACCGGTCCTGAGGTTTTCTTCCACCGTCAGCAGCGGAAAGATCTCGCGACCCTGCGGCACGATTGCAATTCCCGAACGGGCGCGCTGATAGGGCTTGAGCGCATTGATGGACGCGCCATCCCACTCGATGCTGCCCTTGCTCACCGGCTGCTGGCCGACGATGGCGCGCAGCAGGCTGGTCTTGCCGACGCCATTGCGTCCGAGCACGCAGGTTACCTCGCCCGCCCTGGCCGATAGGGAGACGCCGCGCAGGGCCTGCGCCGCACCGTAATGCAGATCGATGGATTTCACGTCGAGCATGGAGATTACTCCGTCATTCCGGGACGGCACGCAGCGCCGGACCCGGAATCCAGATATGCGCTCGAAATCTGCCGGTGGCCGGGTTCACGCGCATCGCGCGTGCCCCGGAATGACGTGGTCAGGGTTTCGCGCACCATCACCGCCCCAGATAAACTTCGACCACGCGCTCGTTGCTCGACACCTGATCGATCGAGCCTTCGGCGAGCACCGAGCCCTCATGCAGGCACGTCACCTTGACGCCGAGCTCACGCACGAAATGCATGTCGTGTTCGACCACGATTACGCTCTTCTCACGGTTGATCTCGCGCAACAGCGCCGCGGTCTGCATGGTTTCGGCATCGGTCATGCCCGCCACCGGCTCGTCGACCAGCAGCAGCTTCGGCTCCTGTGCGAGCAGCATCCCGATTTCCAGCCATTGCTTCTGGCCATGCGACAGCGACCCGGCGAGACGCCAGCGCGCCTGCTTGAGGCGGATGGTATCGAGGATCTTCTCGATCCGGTCCGTATCTTCCGCATTGGCACGCCAGCGAAGGCTGGCGCGCGCGCTCTTGTCCATGCTCAGTGCGAGCAGGATGTTGTCCTCGACCGTGTGCATCTCGAACACGGTCGGCTTCTGGAACTTGCGGCCGATGCCGCGCCGCGCGATCTCGGTCTCATCCAGCGCGGTCAGATCGGCTTCACCTTCGAAAACGGCGGTGCCTTCGTCCGGCCGCGTCTTGCCGGTGATCACGTCCATCATCGTGGTCTTGCCAGCGCCATTCGGGCCGATGATGGCGCGCATCTCGCCGGGTTCGATGGTCAGCGACAGATTGTTGAGGGCCTTGAAGCCGTCAAACGACACCGAGATCCCGTCGAGATAAAGCAACGCCGTGGTGGTTCGCATATCCATCCGCGTTACTCCGCCGGCTTCGCAACGACATCGGCCGCGGGCTCGGCGCTTTGCGCAACCGCCCGCCGCGCCTGCCGTTCGCCCCACCAGTACGCAACGGTCCCGACAATGCCGCGCGGCAGGAAAAGGGTCACGGCCACGAACAGCCCGCCGAGCACGAACAGCCAGTAAGGCGCGAGGAGTCCCGTGGTGAAGGTGGTCTTTGCGTAATTGACAAGAAGCGCGCCAAGTACCGCGCCGGTCAGCGTACCGCGGCCGCCCACCGCGACCCAGAGCACGGCCTCGATCGAATTGGCCGGCGCGAATTCGCTCGGATTGATGATGCCGACCTGCGGCACATAGAGCGCGCCGGCAAGCCCCGCCATGCAGGCCGATACCGTCCAGACGAACAGCTTGTAGTTCTCGACGCGGTAGCCGAGGAAGCGCGTGCGCGACTCCGCATCGCGGATTGCGATCAGCACCTTGCCGAGCTTCGAGGTCACGATCTTCCGGCAGACGATGAAGCACAGTCCCAGCGCAACGCATGACAGCGCGAACAAGGCGGCGCGCGTCGACTGGGCCTGCACGTTGAAGCCGAGGATGTCCTTGAAATCGGTCAGGCCGTTATTGCCACCGAATCCGAAATCGTTGCGGAAGAAGGCGAGCATCAGCGCGAAGGTGAGCGCCTGCGTGATGATCGACAGATAGACACCCGTGACACGCGAGCGAAAGGCGAACCAGCCGAACAGGAAGGCGAGCATACCCGGCGCAAGGAATACCATGAGCATCGCGTAAGGGAAGGACTGGAAGCCGTACCAGAAGACCGGCAATTCCTTCCAGTTCAGGAACACCATGAAGTCAGGCAGGATCGGGTTGGCATAGACGCCGCGATCGCCGATCTGACGCATCAGATACATGCCCATGGCGTAGCCACCGAGCGCGAAAAAGGCGCCGTGGCCGAGCGAGAGAATGCCGCAATAGCCCCAGATCAGGTCGATCGACAGGGCGAGCAAGGCGTAACAGACATATTTGCCGAACAGCGCCACAGCATAGGTCGGCACATGCAGCGGATGCGACACCGGCAGCATGAGATTGGAGAGCGGCACCAGAATCGCCACTGCGGCGAGTATGGTGAGGAACACCACCGCCTGGCGGTCGAGCGTGCGGATGATCGGCCCGCCGGTCATGCTTCAAGCTCCTATTGCCGCGCATGCAGCGCGCATTGCAGCGCCCTCTCCCCTTGGGGGAGAAGGCAACGCCAGCAGATCAGCAAACTCCGTTGGGTGAGGGATAACGATCTCACAGAGGCGCTTTACCCCCTCACCCATCAGAGTCTGTGGTTCCGTCTGAGCCGCCCTCTCCCTCAAGGGGAGAGGGCACGAGAGGCAACCGTCCGCTTGCGGCAAGCTCATATGCATCATCCGCATCACGCCTCCACCGCCCGGCCCTTCAGCGCAAACAATCCGCGCGGGCGCTTTTGGATGAAGAGAATGATGAGAACGAGGATCGCGATCTTGGCGACCACCGCACCGGCATAAGGCTCGAGGAACTTGTTGGCGATGCCGAGCGAGAAGGCGCCGACCAGCGTGCCCCAGAGATTGCCGACGCCGCCGAACACCACGACCATGAACGAGTCGATGATGTAGCTCTGGCCGAGATTGGGCGAGACGTTATCGATCTGCGACAGCGCAACGCCGGCAAGACCTGCGATCCCCGAGCCCAGCCCGAAGGTCAACATGTCGACATTGGCGGTCTTGATGCCCATCTGAGCCGCCATCCGGCGGTTCTGGGTCACCGCGCGCATTTCGAGCCCGATGCGCGTGAAGCGCAGAATACCGAGGAGCCCGAAGAACACCGCAAGCGTGAAGACGATGATCCACATGCGATTGTAGGTGATGGTGAGGTGCCCCAGTTCGAACGCGCCGCTCATCCAGGACGGATTGCTGACTTCGCGGTTGGTCGGGCCGAAGATCGTTCGCACCGCCTGCTGCAGGATCAACGAAATGCCCCAGGTCGCAAGCAGCGTGTCGAGCGGCCGTCCGTAAAGCCACTGGATCACGGTGCGCTCGATCAGGATGCCGATTGCGCCGGCGAGAAGGAAGGCAAGCGGAATCGCGAAGGCGAGCGAATAATCGATCAGGCCCGGATTATGGACCCGGATCATTTCCTGCACGACGAAGGTCACGTAGGCGCCGAGCATCACCATTTCGCCGTGCGCCATGTTGATGACACCCATAACGCCGAAGGTGATCGCAAGGCCGATCGCCGCGAGAAGCAGAACCGAGCCCAGTGAGAGACCGTACCAGGCGTTCTGCAACACCTCCCAGAAGGCCAGCTGGCTCTGGATGTTCTTGATCGCCTCCTGCGCCTCCGATTTGACCGTGGTAGGCGCGTTCCCCGAAAGCCCGTTGAGGAGCGCAATCGAATCCTGATCGCCCCGATCGCGGATCACCGCGATCGCCTGGATCTTGTCGGCTTCGGAGGCATCATCCTTGTAAAGAATGACCGCGGCCCGCGCCTGCATCAGCGCGCGCTGGACGCTCGCATCGGTCTCCTTGGCAAGCGCCGCCTCGAGCGCCGGCAGCGCGGCGACATCGCGCGACTTGAAGACGGCCTGTGCGGAGGCGAGTCGCTGGCGCGGGTCGGCCGCCATCAGCGTGAGACTGCCGAGTGCGGCGTCGATCGCGCGGCGCAGCCTGTTGTTGATGCGGACAGTCGAAAGATCGGCGGGCGGAGAAGCAACGGCGGCTCCCGTCGCGGCGTCGAGCACTTGCGAACCGCGCTTGATGAAAATCTTCTTGCTCGCCGGATCGAAGACGAGCTCGCCGGCCTGCAGCGCCTCGATAATCGCGATCGCGCGCGCGGAGCCGCTCGCGGCCACCGCCGCAATCCCCTCCTCCGTGTCGCCGAAGGAGTCAGCGGCGAATTTCGGCAGCGCCTCATCGAGGGTCTGACTCAGGGCCGGCCGCGCGGCCACGAGACATGCGAGCGCCAGCGCGCATACAGCCAGCCACGTGCGCATTCTTGCGCGCAACAATCTCATCTCATGTGTTCCCGGCACAGCGTTGAGATGCATGGAGGCGGCGACAAGCGCGCCGCCTCCGGCGTCGTCAGAGTTTGAAGGTCAGGAACCCTGCCCGCCGCACTTCTTGGTCACGGTGTTGTAGTTGCCGCACTTCAGGTTGACCCAGTCGCCGATCAGGTCCTTCGAGCCCGGAAGCTCCTTCGACCAGGCATCGCCGGCGACGAGGCCGGGCGTCTTCCACACCACGTCGAACTGACCGTCCGCGCGCACTTCGCCGATGAACACCGGCTTGGTGATGTGATGGTTCGGAAGCATTTCGGAAACACCGCCGGTCAGGTTCGGCGCCTTGGTGCCGGGCAGCGCGTCGATCACCTTGTCGGGATCGGTGGTGCCGGCCTTCTTCACGGCCTCGACCCACATGGCGAAGCCGACGACATGGGCTTCCATCGGGTCGTTGGAGACGCGCTTCGGATTCTTCGTGAAGGCTTTCCACTTCGCGATGAATTCCTTGTTGGCGGGCGTGTTGATCGACTCGAAGTAGTTCCAGGCGGCGAGATGGCCGACCAGCGGCTTGGTGTCGATGCCGGCGAGCTCTTCCTCACCCACCGAGAACGCGACCACCGGAATGTCCTTGGCCTTCACGCCGCGATTGGCGAGTTCCTTGTAGAACGGCACGTTGGCGTCGCCGTTGATGGTGGAGACCACGGCGGTCTTCTTGCCGGCGGAGGCGAACTTCACGATATCGGCGACGCGCGTCTGCCAGTCGCTGTGGCCGAACGGCGTGTAATTGATCGAGATGTCCTCGTCCTTGACGCCCTTCGACTTCAGATAGGCCTCGAGGATCTTGTTCGTGGTGCGCGGATAGACGTAGTCGGTGCCTTCCAGCACCCAGCGCTGCACCTTCTCTTCCTTCATCAGGTAATCGACAGCCGGGATCGCCTGCTGGTTGGGCGCAGCGCCGGTGTAGAAGACGTTACGCTCGGATTCCTCGCCTTCGTACTGCACCGGATAGAACAGGATCGAATTCAGCTCCTTGAACACCGGGAGCACGGACTTGCGCGACACCGAGGTCCAGCAGCCGAACACGGCGGCGACCTTTTCCTTGGTGATCAGCTCGCGGGCCTTTTCCGCGAATAGCGGCCAGTTCGAGGCCGGATCAACGACCACGGGTTCGAGTTTCTTGCCGAGCAGACCACCTTTCTTGTTCTGCTCGTCGATCAGCATGAGCATGACGTCCTTCAGCGTGGTCTCGCTGATGGCCATCGTGCCGGAGAGCGAATGGAGAATGCCGACCTTGATGGTTTCCTGGGCCTTTGCGGGCAAAGCGGCTGCCATCGACAGCGCAAGACCCGCAGCCGAGGCTAAGAGCCAGCGGCGGGCAAACGGCCGCTGCGCGGCCGCACTGATGGAGTGAATCATGTTGTTTCCTCTGCTTCACGCGCACGCCAGATGACCCGGCATCCCGCGCCGCAGCGGAGTTCGCAAAGGACGTGCCAGTTACTGAAACTGGTCCAAGGCGTTGAGTCCGGACAGGAAATTGCGGGAAA
>NZ_DATMRX010000232.1:0-10085 GCF_035565855.1 Pseudorhodoplanes sp. | reverse complement strand
GCATTGGTCATGCGAAAACATCCCGACGACACGGCCTGGCCGATCGTGTGAGGCTCGTTCGAGCCGTGGATGCGATAAAGCGTCGAGCCGAGATACAGGGCGCGCGCACCGAGCGGATTGTCAGGGCCGCCGGGCATGTAGCGCGGCAGGTCGGGGCGGCGGCGCAGCATTTCCTTGGGCGGCGTCCAGCTCGGCCATTCGCGCTTGGCCGATACGGTCTTCACACCGCTCCAGGCAAAGCCGTCGCGTCCGACGCCGATACCATAGGCGATCGCCTGCCCGTTGCCGAGAATGTAGTAAAGCCGACGCTGACGGGTACTGATGATGATGGTGCCGGGGCGCTCGCCGCTCGGATAGGAAACCGCGCCGCGCGTCACAGGAGAGCCGCCATAGGGGCCGCCATACATGTCCTGCCTTTCGACAGGTGCGCCTCGTCTGAAAAGTCCGAAAGGATCGAAAACCGTTTGGGCCTGCGACGCGGTCGATATCACAGCCGAAATAGCCGTCACCAGAATGGCGCGGGTCAGAATACGCATCGGCATGGGTGACCTCGTGCTGTGATCGTGCGGGCAGAGGGCGTGAACCGAATTATGGGTGCGAAATGTTAATTTCCGAAATACGGCATGCCGGCGGCAGGCACCGGAGCCTCGGGCGGTCGCTCGCCAAGGTCTCGTTCACATGGTCTCGTTCAAGAGGAACGACGGCGCGATGATACCGGCGCCAGATCACCTTTGACGCCATTGATGCGCACAGCGTGCATGCCACTCTTATGATGCGGTACGGTCAGGATCGCTTAAGCCGCCGCCTGCGTAGCGGTTGAGGCCAAGCGGCGCGCGGTTCACATTGCGCGCAGCTTCCAGCAGATATGGCACCGCCGGCGCGCTCCGCTGCGCGATGCTTTCGTAATCCGCGTCCACCTTGGCCATGATCTCGGTGAGTTCGCCGCGGAAATTGTCGAAGTCGAGTTTCGTCGGCTTGCCGCCGGACATGACGATCTCGCCATCGACCATGACGGTGTCGACGCCGCGGCCGGTCTCGCTATAGACCATCTGCCGGGCCGCGGAGTTGAACGGCTGGTAGGCATAATCAGATAGGTCGATCAGCGCGAGATCGGCCTTCATCCCTGCCTTCACTTCGCCGACCTGGCCGGACAGCCCGACCGCCCGCGCGCCACCGATGGTCGCGGCATCGATCGCATCGCAGGCGAAAACGCCCGACGGCTCGCCATCCATGCCCTGCGCCAGCAGGGCATACATCTTCATCGCCTGGAACAGGTTCTGGCAGTCGCTGCAACTGCAATTGTCGCAGCCGAGCGCGAGATTGATCCCTGCCCGCTTGAAATCGATCAACGGCGCGGTGCCGTTCTTCAGCTTGAGATTAGCGAGCGGGTTGTGCACGACACCGGCACCGGCCTCGGCGAGTTCGTCGATCTCCGGCCGGCTCAGATAGACACCATGCGCGAGCGTCGTGCGGTGCGTAAGCAGACCGATCTCGCGCAGATAGCGCACATAGGAGCCGCCGAAGCGGCCATAGACCTTTCGCGCCTTGGCGAGCTGCGCGCGCGTCTCGTAGGTGTGGGTCAGCACCGGCAGATCGAAATCGGCGGAAATTTCGGCGAGCCCTTCGAGCAATTCGGTCGAGCAGCGCTGCGGCCCCGACGGGCCGATTGCCCAGGTCAAACGCGGCGGCAACGGATTGCGGCGCGAGAGTTGAGCGCGGATGAAAGCGAGATCGGCTTTCGCGTCGCCCGGCTTGCCGTGGATCAGGGCGACAACGTCCGGCGGAATGCCGGGCGGCAGAAACGGTTCGATATCGAGCGCTGCCAGATCGCGCACCGCGATGGAGAACACCACGCGGATGCCGACTTCGTCATAGGCGGCGAGGATGGTGTCCAGCGTCTCCTCGTCCTGCGGCACCAGCGAATTCATGTCCTGGATCGTGGTGATGCCGTGCCGCAACGCCTCCAGCGCGCCGAGGACCGTGCGGGCGCGGAGCTCCGCCTTGCTGCGCTTGCCCCAATAGGCCGGCTGCGAATGCAACGCCCAGACGTCGAAGGCCATGTCCTCGAAGCGGCCTTTGGAGAGGACATCGTAGGAATGGTAATGCGCGTTGACGAGACCGGGGATGACGAGCTTGCCGGTCGCGTCGATCACGCGCGCATCCGGCACACCAATGCTCGCCGCCCGAGCAATATCGCTCGCGCCCTCTGTGCTCGGTTCTACGACGCGGAGGATCCGGTCTTCTACGACGATGACATCGCGCAAAGGCGGGCGATGGATGTCGCCCGCCCGGTCATAAACGCGGCCGCCCCGGATCAGGGTTTTCATGGTGCCCGGCGGTGGTCAAACGCTTGATTGGCGACGGAAATCCGCCTTCAATTCGGTTTGGGCGCGAACATGCGCTCGGATTTCGCCGGCAGGAACGAGCGGTTGAACACCTCCGACGCCTTCGGCTTGGCCTTCAGCTCATAGGCCTCCGCGACCACATCAATCGACCTTGTCAGCTTGTCGTCGGTCAGGTCGCCGACGCCCAGCTCGGTGAACTCCGCACCATTCATCAGGTTGCCGAGCGCGTAGGCGATCCGCCTTTTCTCGACATCCGCATTGATCAACGGCTCGATCTTCACAAGTGTCTTCACGCCCATATCTGGATCGGCGATCACCTCCTTCAAGGCCTTGTTGATCGCGCGAACGAGACCGGCAACGGCCTTCGGATTCTCCTTCAGCAATTTCTGCGAGACCATGACGCCGTTCGAATACAGATCAAGGCCGAGATCGCCGTAATTGAACCACCGATAATCCTTGTCGGGGTCCTGCTTCTGCTGGATCAGGTTCATGTAGCTCGTGACGTTGAACACCAGCGAACCCTGTACCTGATCCTGGATCAGCATCTGCTCTTGCAGATTGGGCGCCATGTTCAGGATTTCGATCTTGGAAATATCGAGCTTGTTGGCCTTGGCCAGACTAGGCAGAAGCCGCAAGGTGGCGCTGCCCGCCGGGCCGCCGAGCTTCTTGCCCTCAATGTCCTTGATGGTCTTGATCGGGCTGCTCGCCTTGGTGACCAGCACAAAGGGTGGCCGATTGTAGATCTGATAGACCATCACCGGCGCTTCGCCAGGCTTGTTCGCTGCCTGCTGGATGATCGCATTGATATCGCCGAAGCCGGCGTCATAAGCCCCCGACATGATGCGGGTGATGGTTGCCGCCGATCCCTCGCCCTGATCGATCTTGACGTCCAGCCCCTCGTCTTTGAAGTAGCCCTTTTCCAGCGCGACATAATACCAGGCGTGAATGCCTTGATGCTTGAAGTCGAGCGTGAAACGGATCGGCGTGAGCGTCTGCGCAGCGGCCGGCATGATGGTGGCGGCGGCAAGCGCGCCGGCAAGCACGATGCGGCGCGCAAATTTGGTGAGCATGATCGCAATCCCCTTTTCGCCGGCGGTCCGCCTCGCTGGCGTCTGCCATGCGCAATCGCGTTGAACCTTGGACGGTTCAGCAAGCCTCGTGCCACGTATTGCAACATGCCGTTTGGGGCCGGTGCTCCGTGACCGGAGCTGCCGCAGCGGGCCGAATCTGTCGCGTTTACGTGGTGGAGCCCACAAACTGAGCAGCCGATGATGCCTTCGCGGTCGCTGCAATCACGCCTATAATCGCGCTGGACCCTTGGAGGCACTGATGACCCAGCTCCCGCTTGCGACCTGTCACGGGCTCTTCCATCTCGCGATCAAGACCGCGGATCTGCATGCGACCGTGCATTTCTGGACGAAGATCATCGGCCTGAAGGAGATTCACCGGCCCGATTTCGGCTATCCGGGCGCATGGCTCGCCTGTCCGCAGCCAGGCGGCCTCCCCATCATCCATATCTACGCCGGCGGTCCCGCACTCGGCCCGGAAGGCAAGGCGCCCTATGGCACCGCCGCAATTGACCATGTCTCGCTGTCGTGTTCGGGCTTTGCCTCCTACAAGGAGCGCTTCAGGAAAGCCGGTCTCGACTGGCGCGAATTCGAAGTGCCGGGCACGACGCTCTGGCAGCTGTTCGTGTACGACCCGAGCGGCGTGCAGCTCGAGCTCACCTTCGAGGGCAGCATCGAAGGCGACGAGGGGCCGGACCTCTCGCCCGAGCGCGTTTATGTGCCGGGTGCGAGCTTCTTCAAGCCCTCGACCTATCCGAAGCTGCTCGAACCGGCGTGAATCGGCGGCAGCCGATAAGCGGCCGCATCAGAACCTGTCGGGAAGTCCGGCCCAGACATCCGCCTCGGTCAACGGTCGGGGCAGCATGCTCTGCTCGGAAATATATTTGAGCGCGAGCGCAACGCTCGGCTCGATCGCCTTGCGGCCGATCGGAAGCGCCTTGGCGGAGGGCGTGTCCTTCCAGGCCGCTCGCACCGCATCCCAAAAGCGCATCAGCGCGTCGCGCTGCGCATCGACCACCGTCTGCTTTGCGACAATGACGTGGTTGACCGGTACGAAACCGTGTTTGCTGGCAAATTCGCGGCCGGCTTCTTCGGCATCGGGATAGACATCGGCGAGATCGGGGTCGGTCGGCTTATCGTTGCCGACGATCACCGCATCGAGTTCGCCCGCGCGCAGCATGTCGAGCAGCGCAGAGCCGGGCTTGGCGCGCGTCGCAAAGGGCGGATCGGAATATTCGGCGACATGCGGATCCTCGAACGTCGTCCAGTGCACCGATTGCGGCGTCACGCCGAAATTTTCGCTGAGGATCCCCCGCAGCCATGCGCCAGTGGTCTGGCTGTAGGCGCGCACGCCGATGCGCTTGCCTTTCAGATCGGCCGGGCCCTTGATGTGGGTGTTGCTCCTGAGCTTGATCAGGCTGATTTCCTGAGAGCGCGCGGCGACCGCGGCCGGGATCAGCACCAGCGGCTTGCCGTAGGCTTTCGCCTGCAGGAACGTCACCAGCGCCATCTCGGAAATGTCGTAGGTGCCCTGCCGCACCATCTGCGCGAACGCCTTGGTGATCGGCGAGACCTCGACGAAATTGAAATGTGGCGATGACGCAAGGCGCTCCTTCAGGAGCCGCGTATGCGGATAATTGCCAATCGCCACACTCAGCACGAACATCCTCCGTCGGACTCTGGTTCTGTCATGCGCCGCGAAGGTGGGCATGACGCAAGAAAGGCTCGCCTAACACTCCGCTCGTCCCCGCGAAAGCGGGGACTCAAGTAGTGGATTCCCGCTTGCGCCGGAATGAGCGGAGTTCGGAAATCGTGCGGCCTTTAGAACATCGGCGGGAAGGGCCGCCCACCCCGATCGAGTGTGATCCAGCGCGTTTCGGTGAAGGTCTCGAGCGACCAGCGCCCGCCATGCTTGCCGACGCCCGACGCCTTGAAGCCGCCGAACGGCACATGCGGCTCGTCGTTCACCGAGGAGCAATTGATGTGGCAATTGCCGGTCTCGAGCTTGTTGACGATAGCAAGGCCCCGCGCCTCGTCCCGCGTCATGACGCCCGCCGACAATCCGTATTCGGTGTCGTTGGCGATCTGGATCGCCTCCTCGTCGGTGCGGAACGGGATCACCGGCACGACCGGACCGAAGGTCTCGTCCTGATAAAGCTTCATGTCGGGGGTGACGCCGGTCAGGATGGTCGGCTCGACGAAACGGCCCTCGACCTTACCGCCGAGCGCCACCTTGGCGCCCTTGGCGATCGCGTCTTCGAGCTGCTCCCGCACCTTGCCGACCTGCTTGTCGTTGATCAGCGGGCCGATGATGTGCTCCTTGCTCTTGGTCGGATCGCCGACCTTGAGCTTCTTCGCGCGCTCCACGAACTTCTTCAGGAAGTCGTCGTAGATCTTTTCGTGCACCAGCACCTTCTCGACCGACATGCAAATCTGGCCCTGATGCATGAACGAGCCGAAATTGGCGGCCTGCGTCGCGCGCTCCATGTCGGCGTCATCGCATACGATCAGCGAATCCTTGCCGCCGAGTTCGACGCAGCATTTCTTCAGGTGCGCGCCGGCCTTCGCGGCGACCTGGCGGCCGACCGCGGTCGATCCGGTGAACGAGACGCCCTTCACGTAAGGATGCTCGATCAATTCGTCGCCGACCTCCTGCACATTGTCGCGCGAGCAGGTCACGACGTTGAACACCCCTTTCGGCAGACCGGCCTCTTCAAAGACTTCGGCAAACAGCAAGCCGCCGCAATAGGGGGTCTCTTCCGACGGCTTGAGCACGATGGTGTTGCCGGCCGCTAAGGGGAAGGCAAAGCCGCGCGACGACAGGATGCACGGGAAATTCCACGGGCTGATGACTGAGACGACACCCATCGGCCGGCGCACCGCCATCGACACTTTGCCGTATTCTGACGGCAGCACCTCGCCGGTCGGCTGCCACACGGACGCCGCGGCGGCGCGGAAGACCTCGACCGTATAGCCAGTCTCGAACATGCCCTTGCCGAACCAGCCGCCGCCCTCGGCCTGCAGCGCCTCGACGATCTCCATCTTGCGCTTCTCGAAAATCTCGGCGGCCTTTTCGAGATAGTGCGCGCGCTTGGTGAAGGGCAAAGCCGACCATTCGGCGAACGCGGCTTGCGCCGCTTCGATGGCTGCGGCGGCTTCGGCCCGGCCGCAATCCGGCACTTCCGCCCAGACCGATCCATCGGCGGGATTGAGGTCCCTGAACATCCGGCGGGTGGACGAACGGCCGCCGATGAACTGGCCTTCGAATACGCGTGCCATGTCTTGTCTCCCTTGAGCGATTGCCTCTGGGCGTTGGCCCCGATGTTACGCCTTGCTGCGGCTATTTGGTATCCGGTCCGCTTTCGCCCGGCAGGTCGCCGGGACGCAGCTTGACCATGGTGAGGCGCTTGCGGCGCGCCGCGAGATGCTGCGCCTGAACCTGCGAGGCCCGCGCCACCAAGGCATCGACGTCGATGTGCGCCGGTGGCGGGGTAACAGCATCCGGCGCCTGCGGATCGATACCGGCGGCGCGGCTGTTATGTCCGATCAACGCATCGCGCTTGTCGGTTTCGTCTTGCATTTGCGTTTCACCCTTGCGCGCGAAGGCACTCGGCACCGGCGCATTCAACCGCCGCTGACGGATATGCTCTGCGAAGCGATCGGATGCCGCGCGCGCCAGCGTCGCGGGTTCGAGCGGATCGTCTTCGATCAGCGCCGAGGCGGGATCGTAGCGGCCTGCAAAGGCAGACGGGTTCTCGCGCGCGGCACGCAACTCCCGAATATGCCGCGCATGGCGCAGCGACGCCGCCTTGGCGAGTTCGGCGGCATGATCGGCCAGGCGCTTGCCATCGTCGGCGACATGGGTGCGTCCCCCGGCTGGCACGGAGGATGTTATCGAAGGAATCTCCGCCCACGGATCGCCCGCCTTTTTCGGATCGTAGCGCCCGACAAATGCACTCGGGAGCGGTGCCGACTGCCGCAGCGCCTTGACGAATGCGGTGCGGATCGCATCGGCGCGAAGCGCCAGACTTCCGATCATTCGGCCGACCGCAGCGAGATTGAGCGGCAGCGGGAACGACGCCGGCAATCTTACCTGAGGCGCAACCACCGCTGCGCCGCGCCGCGCGCCGCCGAGATAGGCATTCACCACCGCGGGGTCAGTCATCAGACTTTGCGCCGAACCCTCGCCGGTGATGCGGCCGACCTCGATCAGATAGCCGCGATCGGCGATCTTGAGACTCTGCCGCGCATTCTGCTCGACAAGGAGGATACCGACGCCGGTCTCCGCGATCTTCGCCAGCGAGCGAAACAGCTCCTTGGTCAGAACCGGCGACAACCCGAGCGACGGCTCGTCCAGCATCAGGATGTCCGGCTGGGACATCAGCGCGCGGCCGATCGCCACCATCTGCTGCTCGCCGCCCGACATCGTGCGCGCGATCTGCGAACGCCGCTCGGCGAGACGGGGGAACAGCGTAAAAATCTGATCGAGTGTCGCGCGCTCGCGGGCGCGGGCGCGATTGGGGAAGGCGCCGAGTTCGAGATTCTCGGCAACGGTCAGCTCGCCGAAAATGCCGCGCCCTTCCGGAACGAGCGCGATCCCCTCCTCCACGATCAGATGCGCCTTCATGCCGGTGATCGGCTTGCCGTTCATCACGATTTCGGAGCCGGGCTCGACGCGCACCGTGCCGGCGATCGCCTTGAGCAGGCTGGATTTGCCCGCACCATTGGCGCCGAGAATGACGCAGACCTCGCCCTTCGCCACCGTCGCAGACACATGGTCGAGCGCCTGGTGGCGGCCGTAACGGACGCTGAGATTTTTCACCTCAAGCATCGTCGTCGTCTCCGAGATAGGCTTCGACCACCTCGGGATCGGCGAGCACGTCCTCGACGTCGCCCTCCTTGATCTTGCGACCGGAATTCATCACGACGCAACGGCCGCACAGCGAGCGGATCGCGTCCATCACATGCTCGACCATGATGATGGTGCGGCCCTGTTCGCTCAGCTTCGCGATCAGCTCGATGCCGATGTTGAGTTCGCTCGGATTGAGCCCGGCGAGCCATTCGTCGAGCAGCAGCACCCGCGGATCGGAGGCGAGCGCCCGGGCGAGCTCGACGCGCTTCTGGTCGATATAGGTCATCGCCGCGACCGGCACATGCTCGCGGCCGCGCAGACCAACCAGCGCCAGCAATTCATGCGCGGCCTCGCGGGCCTGTGCGCCCCACAGCCGGCGATGGCCGAAGACCGCGCCCGCGATCACATTGTGCTCGGCATCCATCGCCGGCAGCATGCGCACGAGCTGGAAAGTCCGCGCGACGCCCTGCCGCGCGATCTTGTGCGCCGGCATGCCGGAGATGCGGGTGCCCGACAGCACGATCTCGCCGGCATCGGGTCGAAGCGCGCCCGAGATCAGGTTGAGCATCGTGGTCTTGCCGGACCCGTTCGGGCCGATCAGGCCGAACAATTCGCCTTCGCGCACCTCGAAGCTGACATCGTTCACCGCGACAAGGCCGCCGAAGGCCTTGCGCGCACCGTTGACGCTGAGGGCGACGGCGGTCATGCCCGCTCTTCCACAGGCGCGGCTTCGGGCGCAGCGCGCGGCTTCTTCAGATAGGCCCAGAACTGCTCGAGACGCCCTGTGATGCCGTCCGGCAGCAGATAGACGATGACCAGGAAGGCGAGGCCCATGACGATCGAGGTATCGTTCGGGAAACGCACCGACACGATGTCCATGACGATCGTGAACGGTATCACCCCGACCAGAGGCCCCCACAATTTACGGGTGCCGCCGAGCAGCGCCATAATCACGACGAGGAAGGAGATCATCGGACTGAAGGCGCCCGGCGGCTCCACATAGCTGTAGCGCGGCGCAATGATCGCGCCCGCAATGCCGATGAAGGCGCCGGAAATCATGAACAAAATAATTTTCAGCTTCGCCGTGTCGATGCCGGAATGCTTCGCCACGGTCTCGTCGTTGCCGATGATCTGCATCGCAAAGCCGAGCCGCGAGCGGTTGATCAACCAGCCGGTGATGAAGACGACCGCGGTCAGCCCGAGCAGCATCCAGTAGATGTCCCTCTCGGTGAAGTCGGTGAAGACATAGAGGCCCATGCGGCTCGACAGCTTCACCTGCGTATAGGACACGATCTGCCGGACCAGTTCGGCAAGGCCGAAGGTGAAGATCACGAAATAAACGCCGGAGATCCGCAGCGTCGCCGCGCCAACGAGCCCGGCGAGAATCGCCGCGACCACGCCGCCCATCGCGACCAGCACCGGGAACGGCAGGTAATCGAGCCCCAGCCCCACCGTATAGGTGCCGAGACCGTAGAACGCCGCCGTCGCCAGCGACACATAATGGGTCGGACCCGAGAACAGCGTCCATGCGGTGCAGAGCGCCGCAAACAGCACCATGTTGATCGCAAGCGAGAGGTAATAGCCCTGATCGGCGAGCGGCAGCAGCGCCAGGACGCCCAAGGTCGCCGCACCGAGAATGCCGGTCAGCACCTCGCCGGAGGAAAGCCTCGTCATGCCTGCTGCCTGCCGAAAATGCCCTGCGGCCGGAACAGCAGCACAAAGGTGAACAGCGCATAGGTCGCGGCGAGCGTCAGGCCGGGATCGATCAGTCCGGCGACTGCCGTCTCGGCGATACCGAGGATCAGCGCCGCGATCAGCGCG
>NZ_DATMRX010000231.1:0-11957 GCF_035565855.1 Pseudorhodoplanes sp. | reverse complement strand
AAGTCGCCCTTGTTGATGCCGGCGCCCTTCAGCACCTGGTCCACGAAGATGTTGCCGACCGACGAGCCGACCTGGTTGGCGATCTTCATCCCCTTGAGCTGTTCGACCTTGGTCACATTGAGATCCTTGCGCACGACGAGCGCGCAGGTGCGTCCGACATATTCGACGACGGCGATGCCGGCCATGCCGCCCTTGTCGTGCCCGAGGATCAGCGACGGCCCCGCATAAGTGCCGAGGTCGACCTGGCGGGCCACCATCTGCTGCATGGTCAGATTGCCTGACGGCACCGCGAATTCCTCGGCCTTGAGCCCGCGTTTTTCCAGAAGCCCGGACCGCAGGAGATAATAGGTCGGCATGCCCCACATGTTGGTCTGATAGCCCTGCCGGACTATCGCCGTCTGGGCCTGCGCCCATCGCATTCCACCGAGTCCGGTTGCAAGAACCGCACCGGTTGCCGCGAGATAGTGCCGGCGGGTCAGTCCATCCTTGCGCGTCGTCATGGCCTTGGTCCTCCCGTTGCGCCGGCCGAAACCGGTCTTCTGTTCAGTTTTGCATCTGCCCGAGTTCAATGAGCAGTTTCTTCTGGTAGTCGAGAAATTCCACGCTCAGCGGATCGCGCGGCCGCGGCAGGTCGATCTGCACCTGCGATTTCACCTTACCGGGATGCGGCGTCATCACGATCACGCGGTCGGCGAGATAGACCGCCTCGGAGACGTTGTGGGTTACGTAGATCACGGTCTTGCGGGTTTCGCGCCAGACATCGGCCAGCAGGCGCTGCATGTCGTCGCGCGTCAGCGCATCGAGCGCCGCGAACGGTTCGTCCATCAGGAGCACCGCCGGATTGTAGGCAAGCGCACGCGCGATCGCGACCCGCTGCTGCATGCCGCCCGACAGGTGGTGGGGATAGGACCGGACGAACTTTTCCAGCTTGACCAGCCGCAATTGCTCGAGCGCGATCGCCTCACGTTCCTCCTTCGGCACGCCTTTCATTTCGAGGCCGAATGCGACATTGCCGAGCGCGGTCCGCCACGGGAACAGCTGGGCGAAGTCCTGGAACACGACGCCGCGGTCCATGCCGTGGCCGTCGACCTTCTTGCCGCCGATTCTGATCTCCCCTCCGCTCGGCGGCAGAAAGCCGGCGATGATGTTCAGAAGCGTCGACTTGCCACAGCCGCTCGGGCCGACGAGGCAAAGGAATTCGGAGCGCTCGATGTCGAGGCTCACATCCTGTACGCCGGCGACGCGACCGGACGGGGTGTCGTAGTTCAGGCAGACATCACGAATTTCGATTTCTGGCATTCCGGTATCCGCACCCTTCGCTCAAGCGCCCCGTGTCTGTCGTGACTTCTATGACTTTGCCGCGCGCACCATCCCCCAGCGCATCACGGTTGCCTTCTCGATCGAGCCGAAGAACAACCGTTCGAACAGGAAACCGATCACCCCGATCACCGCGAGCGAGGCCAGCATCAGGTCGGCGTTGAGGAATTCCTTGGCGTCGAAAATCACCCAGCCGAGGCCCCAGTCCGACGCGGCGAGAAATTCGGCGCCGATCACGGCGATCCAGGCGCGCAGGAAGGCCTGGCGAATGCCGGTGATGATGAAGGGCGACGCCGCCGGGATCATCACCTTCCAGAACAGCGACTGCCCATTCGCCCCCATCGCCCCCGCGGCGCGCAACCAGAGCGGATTGACCGCACGCACGCCCGACCATGTGTTCAGAAGGATCGGAAAGGTTGCGGCATAGAACACGATCAGGATCGCAACCGTGTTGCCGAGCCCGAACCACAGGATGAACACGGGAACCCAGGCGAGCGAGGGGATCGGCATCAGCGCGCTGGCAAGCGGCAGACAGAAATTCTCGACGGACTTGTAGCGCGCCATCAGAACGCCAAGCGGCACGGCAACGATGACGGCAAGCGTCATGCCCGCCAGCACGCGATAGAGCGTCGCCGCTGCATGATGAAGCATGGTGCCGTCTGTCACCGTGGTCCACAGCGTCAGGGCCACCTTGCCGAGCGGCGGCAAAAGGACAGCGGGGAAATAGCCGCTGCGCGCAACGAGTTCGTAGAAGATCAATAGTCCGACAATCGAGGTCGCGGCGCGCCGCCAGGTCCGGAGCCGTTCCGCGGTCAACGTCATCGCATCATGCCCCAGCGTACCAGCGTGTAGTCTTCGAGCTTCTGGAACACGAGCTTTTCCAGCGTGAGCCCGATGAGACCGATGACGGCGACGCCCGCCAGCATCACATCGGTGTTGAGGAATTCACGCGCACCGAAGATCAGCCAGCCAAGCCCCCACGACACCGCGGCGAGCATCTCGACCCCCACCAGCACCCGCCAGGCCTGCGCGAGGCCAAGCCGGAGGCCCGTGAGGATATAGGGCAGCGCGCCGGGCAGAATGACGTGGCGGAACACCTTGTGGTCGGTCGCGCCCATGGCCTGCGCCGAACGCAGCCAGATTTCCTTGACCGCCTTCACCCCGGTCCAGGTGTTGAAGATGATCGGGAAGGTCGACACGAAGGCGACCAGCAGGATCGCCGGCAGGTTGCCGAGCCCAAACCACAGGAGAAACAGCGGCGCATAGGCAATGCCGGGAATCGGCGCGAGCATCGCAACGATCGGCAGCGTGTAGTCTTCCGTGCGCCTCGATCGGCCCATGGCGATGCCGATCAGGACACCGACCGCGGCCGCGAGCGCAAATCCTGCGATCAGCCGCAGAAGCGTTTCGAGTGCGTGATGCGGCAGGATGCCGGAGACGGTCAGCCGCCAGAACGCCGACGCAATATCCTCGAGTGGCGGGAACAGCTTGCGCGGAAACATGCCGCTGCGCGCCACGATCTCCCAGATGATGCCGACGACGAGAAAGGGAAATCCATTACGGGCAATGATCCGCAGGGCCTGTCCGCCGGGGGCGGCAGGCGCGGCGGGACTCGCGGACGCTGCCTGCACGGCATCGGTCATGGCGATCCGGACGTTTTCCAGCCCTGCCCGGCGCTTATTGGAACGTGTTATGGGTGCGCCGAACGCGGAGAGGATAATTCACTCTCGCGGCCCCGGACAACCGTCATATTGGCCTGCGTCGAATTTTCACGCCGCATCGCACGATCGATGCGATTTCGTTGGCGCATGCCCGCGCATTGAGCACGGGTTCCACGCTGCCCTCACCTCGTTTTCGCGAGGAGAAAAGACGCGGGGTGAGGACAACCGTTCCGCGTCACTCGGAGCGCAAGCCGTCGCGCAAGGCGCTGCGTTGAATTTTTCCGGTAATGGTCTTTGGGAGCGCCGCCACGAATTCGATCGCGCGCGGATATTTGTACGGCGCGATCCTGGATTTTACGAGATCCTGCAATTCGCGCTTCATCGCGTCGGCGTCCGCCGCGCCGTCACGGAGCACGACATAGGCGGCAACGATCTGGCCGCGCTCTTCGTGCGGCAGGCCCACGACTGCGCATTCGGCGACGGCCGCGTGTTGCAGCAGGACGCCTTCCACTTCCGCGCCCGAGATATTGTAGCCCGCGCTGACGATCATGTCGTCGGTGCGGGAATGATACCAGAAATTGCCGTCATCATCGGCCTCGAACGCATCGCCCGTCAGATTCCAGCCGCCCTGAACATATTTCTGCTGGCGCTCGACATCGTCGAGGTAGCGGCATCCCGTCGGCCCGCGGACTGCCAGGCGACCGACCTGCCCCGCCGGCACGGGCTTCATGTCATCATCGACGACCATCGCCCGATAGCCCGGTGCCGGCTTGCCGACAGCTCCGGGAATGCGCTGCGTATCCTGATTGATGATGAAGCCGTGCAGCATCTCGGTCGAGCCGATCGAATTCATCAGCCGCACGCCGGTCGCGCGGTGCCAGCCTTCGAACACCGCAAGCGGCATGTGTTCGCCTGATGAGATGCAACTGCGCAGCGACGAGATATCGTAGCCTGCGGCGAGCGGCGTCATGGCGCGATACAGCGTCGGCACCGTGAACAGCCGCGTCACGCGCTCGCGCTCGATCGCCGTGAGCATTGCATCCGGCGTCGGCTGCTCCAGCATGACCGCCGAACCGCCGAAGCGCAGCGGAAACACCAGCATCGCGCCAAGCCCGAAGGTGAAGGCGAACGGTGCCGAGCCGAGAAACACATCCTCCTGCGTCGGCTTCAGAATATGCCGCGGCAAGCAATCGGCAATCGCAAGCACGTCGCGGTGGAAATGCACCGTGCCCTTGGACAGGCCGGTCGTGCCCGACGTGAAGGCGATCAGCGACACGTCGTCATGCGACGGGATCACGTTCTCGAACGCGCCGGTCTTGCGCATCATGCGGGCTTCGAGACCGTCTGCGGCGTCCGTATGAAAATAAACGGTCTTGAGCGCGGGCGTCGCCGCCTTGTTCAATTCATCCGCAAGCCGGGCATCGCACAAGGCAAACTGCACCTTCGCCTTGCCCAGCATGTAGGACAATTCCTGCGCCCGCAGGAGCGGCATGGTCGCAACGGCGATGCCACCGGCCTTGAGCACGCCGAGCCAGGCAGCAGCCTTCATCGCGTTATTCGCGGACCGCAGAAGCACACGATTGCCAGGCACCAGGCCGAGATCCTCGCGCAGCACCGCCGCGATGCGGTTCGCCTTGTCGAGAAGCTCGTCATAAGTCCACGTCGCGGCCGGCGTGCGAATGGCGATCCGGGATCCCAGTCCGGCCTCGACCTGCCGGTCGATCAGCTCCACCGCCGCATTGAAGCGCTTCGAATAACCGAGCACATCAAGGCCTTCAAATTCCGGCCAGAGTTCCTGAGGCGGCAGATGGTCACGCGCGAAAGGGTCGGAAAAGACGCTGGGATCGAGCATAAGAGCTTGCGGAATGGTGAGATTTTCTGAGCGGGACAGGTGACGGGAATGAGGCCGGACCCGTCCGATTGACGGGCCTCCGCCAGACGCATACATCCATCCGAATATAATTCAAATATGCGAGCGAAATAGCAGTCATGTGGCGTCCCCCGCAGCGCATCCAGTTCGAGCCGAAGCGTGGCCACGTTCCGAGCCGCGCGGAGGCCGAAGGCTCGCGGCTGTTTTCGCCGATCGCGATGGGGCCGGTGACGCTCGAGCAGCGAACCTGGGTGCCCGCGATGGTGCCCTGGCGCGCGACCGATGATGGCTTTGTCACGGACGCAGTGGTCGAATGGTACGCGCGCTTTGCGAAGGGCCAGCCCGGCGCGATCGTGGTCGAAGCCACCGGTATCCGCGACGTCCCGAGCGGGCCGCTGCTGCGGATCGGTGACGACCGCTTCGTGCCGGGGCTCAAGCGACTGGTCGAAGCGGTTCGCGAGGCAAGCGACGGCCGAACGCGGCTTCTGATTCAGCTGATCGACTTTCTCGCGATCCGGCGCCGTCCCGATGCGAAAAAGTATTTCGAGCGTTTTCTGTCGATCACCGATGCGCATCGCGCGGCGCTGCCGGGCCTGGGCGATTCCGAAATCCGTGCCGCCTTGGCCGGCATGCGGCGTGATGAGCTTGTGAAAATCCTGAACGAACGAGAGCTTGAGTCTCTCGAATTCGGCTATCGCGAGCGAGTGACGGACACCGAGCTGCCGCATATCCGCGATTTGCCGAACGTGCTGCCTGACCTGTTCGCAAGCGCCGCGGCGCGCGCGCAGGATGCCGGTTTCGACGGCGTCGAACTGCATTACGCGCACGCCTATACGATGGCCTCCTTCCTCTCCCGCAAGAATACCCGCGATGACGGTTATGGCGGATCGCTGGACAATCGGGTTCGTCTGCCGCTCGAGGTGTACGCGAAGGTGCGTTCACGCACGCGGCCGGACTTTGCGGTCGGCTGCCGTTTCCTCGCCGATGAATGCATCGACGGCGGCAGTGACGCGGATGACGCGGTGTTTTTCGGCGTGCAATTCGCAAAGGCCGGGATGGATTTCATCTCAACATCGCGCGGCGGAAAATTCGACGATGCCAAGCAGCCGGGCGTCGGCGGAGCGGCCTATCCCTATACCGGACCGAGCGGCTATGAATGCATGCCGCAATACATCTCCGACGAGAAAGGCCCGTTCGGCCGCAATGTCGCCGCGACCACAGCGATCCGCAAGGCGGTGCACGCCGAGGGGCTGGCAACGCCGGTCGTGTGCACCGGCGGGGTGCACAATTTCGAATTTGCCGAGCAGATGCTGGCCGACGGCGTCTGCGATATCGTCGGATCGGCGCGCCAGTCGCTGGCCGATCCGGACTGGTTCCTGAAGGTCAGGCTCGGATTGGGCGATCAGGTCCGGACCTGCGAATTCACCAATTATTGCGAAGGCCTCGACCAGAAACATAAGGTTGTCACCTGCCAGCTCTGGGACAAGGAGAGCCTGAGCGATCCCGGCGTGCGCAAGACGCCGGACGGCAAGCGCCGCCTCACCGCACCTGAATGGGCACCGCCGCAATGAGCCGGTCGATCGAGATCAGCGAAGTCGGTATGCGCGATGGTCTGCAGATCGAGCGCAGTTTCGTTCCGACGGAAACAAAGATCGCGCTGATCGATGCGTTGTCGAAGACCGGGCTGAAGAAGATCGAGATCACCGGCTTCGTGCATCCGAAAGTGATCCCGCAACTCGCCGACGCCGAAGCCGTCTCAACCGGCATCACCCGCGTGCCGGGCATACGCTATGGCGCCTTCATTCCAAATGCGCGCGGTGCCGAACGTGCGATCAAGGTCGGTATCGACGATCTCAAGGTCGGCGTCGCGGTCAGCGACAGCTTCAATCGCCTGAATGTCCGGATGACCACCGAACAGGGCATGACCGCGATCGACGAGATCGCAGCGGTCGCGAAAGGAACGAGCGGCCGTCTGGTCGGCGCGATCGCCACTGCGTTCGGGTGTCCCTATGAAGGGCCGGTGTCGCGCGAGCGCATGCACCGGATGGTCGCGCAATTGCTCGGCCATGACGCACCGATCATCTATCTCGCCGACACCACCGGCGTCGCCAATCCGGAGCGCATCCGGCGCACCGTCGAAGACCTGCAGAAAGCATTTCCCGAAGCCGTGCTCGGACTGCACCTGCACAACACCCGCGGCATCGGCATCGCCAATGCCCTCGCCGGCCTCGATTGCGGGATCCGGCATTTCGAGGGCTCCATCGGCGGACTGGGCGGCTGTCCTTTCGCACCGCGCGCGGTCGGCAATATCTGCACCGAGGACTTCGTGCATATGGCGCACGAGATGGGCATCGAAACCGGCATCGACCTCGACGCCCTGATCGATGTCGCGCGCATGGCGCAGGACGCGCTGAACCGTCCGCTTCCCGGCATGGTCATGAAATCCGGCAAGGCATCCGAACTCCACGCGATGGATGCAGAGCGCGTGAAGGTGGATTGACCGCGGTTCAGGACGGGTTTGCTTCCAGCATACGGCGCCGCTGACCGATCAGATATTCCAGCCGGCTGAGCGCGACCTGCAGGGCTCCGGCGTCGATGGTGTCCCGCTTGCCCCGGGACAATTCGGCGCCGAGAATTTCATCGATCTCATCCTCGATCTGGTCGAGTTCCGCTGTGCTCGCCGCGTCACGAATGCGTCTCGTGATCTGATGCAGGCGCTCCGGCGGAGGGCTCCCGCCTTCAGGTTCGGGCATCATGAATTTCCAGAACGCAGCCGCGAGCGAGCTCAGCATTCCAAGCAGCATGGAGGCATAGAAGAACTGATCGCCGTATTTGTCGAAGATCGTTTTCACATCGCCGCTGAAATACGCCTCCGCGCCCGGATGAATGCGGATCGGCGCATCCTTTTCGGTCGAGGGCGCGCTGATCTGCGCAAGGATCGGGTGTTCGCCCAGCATGTTGCTGCGGGTTTCCATGATGGTTTGCGTCAGCAGCGTCGCGGTATCGGTGTCGAGCTTATCCCGCGCGATCAGATAAACCGGCACGCGCAGCGTGGTCAGGTCGTCGTCCGGGATCGCGGGCGATCCCCGGATCGTACCCTTCGGGATGTCGAAGCTTTCATACGCGCCGATGGCCGCCGCGATCGCGCCGGCGGACTCGATCGGCAGGAGCGTCGGGCTTCTCTTGGCGTCACGCGGAAACAGATTGCGGAGCATCGTGAGATAGCGTCCGGAAATCGGCGTCACCAGAAGCAGCGCCTGGACCTTCTTGCCCTGAACGGCGGCAGGAAGTTCATCGAGCCTCAGATCGACGAACTTCACCTTGGCGCGCGTCAGATCGTATTCGCTGTCCAGCACCGACGCGAGCCGCCGGTTCACCTCGCCGCCGACCACGCCGACCGTCTTTCCCTTGAGGCCGTCGAGGCTGTCGATGGTCTGGCCCGGCAGCGCAATCATCATCAACACCCCATGGGTGATCACGACGATGGTGCGCGCTCCGACGAGATCGGTTGCGTCTCCCCGCACGATGGCAAGGTCCGCCTGGCCTTTCGCGAAAGCCTCGGCCGCGCCGAGCGGCGTGCCGGTGTCGATCACCTTCAGCCGGATGCGGGAATTGCTCGTCGATCCGAGCTTCGCGGCGAGCGCGCTCACCAATCGCGAGCCTTCGCCGTCGAGCGAGCCTGCCGCCACGGTCAGCGTCACCGGACGCATGGTGTAGCGATACGCATAAAAGCCGACACCTGCCGCCAGGGCCACGAGGCCGACGACCAGCGCAATTCTCGTCCAGCGCTTCAAGTGCATGGCCTGACCGATATGCTGTCTGAAGTCTATCATTTGAGACCCGCATCGGATACGCCCGATGGGTTTCAATTTGATCAACCGCGGTAGCCGATCTTTCGGGAGATTGCGTCGGCGGTTTCATAAACCATGGGCCGCAGCGCCCGCTCGCCGCCGATCGCCTCCGAAAGCTTCTCCGGCACGATCACCGTAACGGCGGCAATCACCCGGGAATCATGGTCGCGGATCGGGAAGGCAAGGCTGACCAGTCCCGGATCGACGGTCGAGTGGTGGAAGACATAGCCGCGCTTTCGATCCGCCGCGATCTGACCCTGGAAGTCCTGGGCAGACGGCACGGCATGAGCCCCCCGCAGCTCCTTTCGCAGCCGGTCGTAAAGGACGCGCAGCCGCTCGTCGTCCTGGTGCGCGAGCATGACGCGGCCGCTTGACGTCGTATGCGCGGGAAGACGCGCACCGAGTTGCAGATTGCTGACGAGCCCCGCATTGGGCAGCGCGCGCGCAAGATAGACCGCATGCCAGCCGTCCAGAATCGCCACATGCGCCGCGGCATTGGTCCGGTCGCTGAGCACGCGCAGGAACGGCTGCGCGATCTCGGTCATGGGCTGCGCATGAAGATATTCGAAGCCGAGATCGAGCGTCTTCGAAGTCAGGCGATAGCGCCGTGTCTCGGCGTCGCGCGCGATGAAGCCGTCCGCCTCGAGCGTATAGACCAGTCGATACGTCGCCGAGCGCGTCAGACCGAGGCCCGCCGCAAGTTCGGCAAGCGTCTTTGCCGGCTTGCTGCGCGGAAAGAGTTGCAGCAGCGCGAGCCCGCGCGAGAGGCCGGGCACGATATAGCGCGGATCGATGTCTTCTCTTGATGCTGACCCGCGACCTGACCCGCTAGCTGGCACGTGACACTCCTTGACCGGCGTTTTCTATATCAAACCCGACGTTGACATGACAAACGAGGTTTCCTACGCCCGGCCGGCAATGTGTGAGAGGGTGCGGGTATGGGACTGACGGTCGATATGGGGCGCTTTGTCGCCGGTCTGCGCTACGACATGCTGCCGGCTGACGCCGTGAAAACGGTGAAGCTCGGATTCACCGATTGCACCGCCTGCATGGTCACCGGCTGGAATGAACCGGTGACGCGGACCGCGGCGCGCGGGCTCGGCATCGTCCACGACGGCGCGAACACCCCGATCTCCGCCCTGCAGGCGCCCGCCCCGGAACGCGCGCTGATCTACGGGATCGCGGCGCATGCGATCGACTATGACGATACCGGCCTCGCCGGCCATCCGAGCGCAATCCTTGTGCCGACCATCCTGTCGGAGGCCGCCGAGATCGGCGCCGATGGCCGGAAGATGATCACGGCTTATGTCGCGGGTTACGAAATCTGGGCCGAGATGACGCGGCGCGACCGCGACCAGCTGCATCGCAAGGGATGGCATCCGACCGCGATGCTCGGCACGATTGCGGCGGCGGCCGCCGTCTCCTCGCTTCGCGGGCATGATGCGGCGATGGCGACGCGCACGCTCGGTGTCGCAGCCTCGCTTGCGGGCGGTATCGTCGGCAATTTCGGTTCGATGACGAAGCCCTATCAGGTCGGCCGCGCGGCGCAGTCCGGCCTTCTCGCGGCGCGCCTTGCCGAAGCGGGCCTGACCTCCACCGACACGGCCATCGAAGACGATCTCGGATTCCTCCGCGCAGTTTCGCCGAAGGGTGAGGTCGACACCACCTCGCCCGCCAATTTCGGCAAGGACTGGGGCATCCTGCGTGCCGGCATCAACATCAAGCTTTATCCGGTCTGTTATGCGGTCCATCGCGCCATCGATGCGGTGATCGATCTGCGCAAGGCCAATCCGGTCAAGGCCGAAAATGTCGAGGCGATCGATCTCGAAATCGGCGAGACCCAGGCCGACATCCTGCGCGTGCACCGTCCGACCAATGGGCTCGATGCGAAGATTTCCGGTGAATTCGCAATGGCCGCGGCGATCGTTGCGGGCGCTTGCGGCAATGCCGAACTGACCGATTCCTTCGTCAACCGGCCGGATGTCCAGGACCTGATCGGCAAGGTGCGCGTCGTCACCACCAAGGAACGCGACGACCACGAACCGGCGCATTCGCCCTTCGACCGGGTGACGCTGCATTTGCGGGACGGCGGCAAGCTGACGACCGAAGCGGTGAAGCGGCCGCGCGGGCATTTCCAGCGCGGCGTCGAGACCGAGGCGATGTGGATGAAATTCGAAGACTGCGTGAAGCCGACGCTGGGCGAGCGTGGCGCGCGTGCGTTGTTCGATGCGGTCCAGGACCTCGACCGGATGGGGTCTGTCGACGGGTTCGGCATCTTCCCGCCTGCAAAGCGCGCGGCGAGCGCGGCCTAGCAGACCAGAACGTTCAAACAGGAACGCGCGTGTCCTTGCGGCTACGCCTCCGGGCGTAGGCCGTGCAAGGACACCGGCGTCAGAAACAGGGACATCGGTGATGGACGGTCTCAAGCATATGGTGGTGGAGCGGCCCGAGCCGGGTCTGATGGTGGTGCGCTTCAACCGTCCCGAAGTGCATAACGCGCTCAACACCGCGACCTCGGAAGATCTTTACAAGGTGTTCGGCAAGCTCGCCTTCTATCCAGGCGACGTGCGCTGCGTGATCCTCACGGGCACCGGCGAGAAAGCCTTCAGCGCCGGCGGCGACCTGAAGGAACGCCAGGGCATGACCGACGAACAATGGCGCGCGCAACATGCCATCATCGAGGAGGCCGCCTATTCGGTCATCAATTGCTCGGTTCCGGTGATTGCCGCGGTCAACGGCGTCGCATTCGGCGGCGGCTGCGAACTCGCCTTGTGCTGCGACTTCATCTATGCGGCACGTCATGCGCGCTTCGCCTTGCCGGAGGTGACGCGCGGCATCATGCCCGGTGCGGGTTCCACGCAGAATCTGCCGCGCGCGGTCGGCGTGCGCCGCGCCAAGGAAATCATCATGAGCGGCCTGCCTTTCACTGCCGAGCAGGCTTACGACTGGGGCATGGTGAACGAGGTTTGCGATGCCGCGGACCTGATGCCCAGGGTGATGAGCGTCGCCAAAACCATCTGCGACAATGCCCCGATTTCGGTGCGCCAGATCAAGAAGGCCGTAAACGCCTCGATGAACATGGATCTGCCATCGGGTCTCGCCTTCGAAATCCAGTGCTACGAGCGCATGATCTCGACCGAAGACCGCCACGAAGGCGTGCGCGCCTTCAACGAGAAGCGCAAGCCGCGCTTTCAGGGCCGTTGATTTCAGGTGTTTGCCGGTCAACGCTGCGGTTGAACCGGCAAGCTCCGGCACTAC
>NZ_DATMRX010000230.1:0-4530 GCF_035565855.1 Pseudorhodoplanes sp. | reverse complement strand
GCGGAACAGGCGGGAGAAGCCTTCGCACGGCTCGCCGACGTCATCATCCGCGCGCTGCATCGTCAGGTCGAAGACCTGTTCGTGCAGGCGCATGGCCGGATCAAAGGGCAACAGACGGCTTTGCTGGCTCTGGGCAAGCTCGGCGGCCGCGAGATGACCGCAAGCTCCGACCTCGACCTGATCCTCGTCTATGACTTCGACGAGGAGAGCCCAGAATCCGATGGCGAGCGGCCGCTTTACGGGGCGCAATATTTCGCGCGGCTGACCAAGAGGCTGATCTCGGCGCTCACCGCGCAGACCAATTACGGCGCGCTCTATCACGTCGATATGCGCTTGCGCCCCTCCGGCCGGTCGGGACCGGTCGCGACCAAGTTCGATGCCTTCCGCGACTATCAGACGGAGGAGGCATGGACCTGGGAGCATATGGCGCTGACGCGCGCTCGCGTCGTCTCCGCGTCCGGCGATTTCGCGCCGCGGGTCGAAGCGCTGATCCGTTCGGTGCTGGCACGGCCGCGCGACATGCGCACGATTGCGGGCGATGCCTATGAGATGCGCATGGCCATCGCGACGGAAAAAGGCGAGGCCGAGCGCTGGGATCTGAAATACGCAGCAGGCGGGCTCACCGACATCGAATTCATCGCGCAATATCTGCAGCTCGTGCACGCCGCCGATCACCCCGACATCCTCGATCCGTCGACGGCGAAGGTGCTCGAGCGCGCGGCGCGGCTCGGTCTCCTTTCACCGGAAGATTCCGAGGTGTTGCGTCCGGCGGTTCAGCTCTATCAGAATCTCAGCCAGATCCTGCGGCTGTGCCTGTCTGGTCCGTTCGATCCGAAAAAGACCGATCCAGGCCTCTTGCGGCTTCTCGCGCGCGCGGCGGATGTGCCGGATTTCGCGACGCTCGATGCCCATGTGGCTGAGACGCAGACAAGAGTGCGGGCGCGCTTCGAGGCCTTGCTCGGGCCGGGTGAGTGAGCGGATACCCGAGCCTCACGCGCGCAAGTCGGCCACCGCGATTTCGCCGTCGGTGACGTATTTGTTGACCTTACCGACTTCCAGACGCTCGCCGGAAAGTTGCGATTGAAGATTCGTGATGACGCCATGACGGGTGAGCTCGCCGACAAGGAAGTCGCGTTCCTTGTTGGTGTCGTCGTCGGTCGCATGGGTGATCTGGAAACTCAGGCGCGTGAGCGAAAACCCGGTATCCTTGGTCGCCGCCCCGACCCAGAGAACTTCTTCGTCGGGGGAGGGCCGATCCGAGTCGAGCCAGAAGCCGGGTGTGTCGATCGCCAGCTCAGCACGCGCCGTCGGCCGGCCCCAGAAGCGGACATGATGACGCTTGCGCGGACTGTTATCGATCGGCAGCTGGAATCCCAGATCCTGCCCGCGTCCGAACAGATAGAGCGTGCTGAACGGCGCGTTCGGGTAGGTCTTGTTCATCACGAAGGCCTGCGCCATCCGGATCGAGCTCTTGAGATTGAGCGGATCGGCCCGCGACCATCCCATCCTGGCGAAGGCATCGCATAACTGGCGCTCGGTCCCGATCAAGGCGATGTTGACCGGATCGCCCGGAAGCCCATCACCGGTCAGCGTGTAGCTCGGCACGCGTCCGCGCTGCAG
This sequence comes from Pseudorhodoplanes sp., assembly GCF_035565855.1. Taxonomy (GTDB): domain Bacteria; phylum Pseudomonadota; class Alphaproteobacteria; order Rhizobiales; family Xanthobacteraceae; genus Pseudorhodoplanes. Next base: position 2,910 of record NZ_DATMRX010000230.1, on the reverse strand, counting down.
GATGCGAAGTCCGATCCGGATGGCGCGCGGCAGCACCACATAGGCGGCGAGGCCGTAAGTGACGGCAAGCGCAATCACCCAGGGCAGGCGACGATCGACCGTGTCGAAGATCACGAAGACGATCAGCCAGACCGTGACAACGCCGAGGAGAAAGACGAGCAGGCGTTGCAGGAGGCGGCGAAGCCTTCTCATGCTGGCGCGCTCCGCGCGATATGTTCGAGTGTTCTCCGCATCGCGCGGTCGCTGTCTCAACACTGCTGGCGAATGGCAGGCGGCAATTCTTGGGCTAGGCCGCGCTGCTAGTCAAACCGGCTTCCATCCGCGGGCCGGCTACCGGCAGCCGCACCAATACGGTGGTGCCGCGGCCCGGTGTCGAGCGGATGTGCATGAAGCCGCCATGCAGCGTGACCAGGGACTTGGCGATCGCCAGCCCCAGACCCGAGCCGTGATGCACCTTGGTGAGTTGGCTCTCGACCTGCTCGAAGGGCCGGCCGAGCCGCTCCAGTGCATCTTTGGCGATGCCGATCCCCGTATCGCTGATCGCGATCGAGACGTAGTCGCCAACGCGGCGGCCGCGCACCGCAACACGTCCGCCGGCGCCGGTGAATTTCACCGCATTCGACAACAGGTTGAGCGCGATCTGCTTCAGGGCGCGGCGATCGGCCCGCACGACGATATCGGACGCGATATGCGAGGACAGCGTAAGGTTCTTTTCCTCGGCGCGCGTCGACACCACCCGCAGGGAATCGGCGAGGATGTCGTCGAGCACAACCTCCTCCGGTTCGAGCTTCATGCGGCCGGCTTCGATCTTCGACATGTCGAGCACGTCGTTGATGACGTCGAGGAGATATTGCCCGCTGCGATGAATGTCGCGGCAATATTCGTGATATTTGTCCACGCCGAGCTTGCCGAACATGCCTTTCTCCATGATCTCGGAGAAGCCGATGATCGCGTTCAGCGGCGTGCGCAGTTCGTGGCTCATATTGGCGAGGAATTTCGACTTGGCCTGGTTGGCGTCCTCGGCACGGGTCTTTTCGGCGGCGTATTTCTCGGCGAGTTCCTGGAGTTGTTGCTTGGATTGGCGCAGGTCCTCGACCGTCGCGAGCAGCCGCGTCTCGCTGCTCTTCAGCCTGCGCTCCTGCTGCTTCAGGCTTGAGATATTGGTGCCGACTGAGACGTATCCGCCGTCCTTGGTGCGGCGCTCGCTGAACAGCCAGTGGCCGTCGTCGAGCTGGGCTTCGAAGGACCGCGCGCCGGGCATGTCGGGTCCGACCATCGATACGTTGCCGAGCCGCAGGTTCTTGCGCCCCGCCGCAAGCACGCTCTCATAGCTGGTGCCGGGTACCACGAGTTCATCCGGGAGCTTGTGCAGCTGCTGGAAATTCGAGTTGCACAGCACCAGCCGGTTGTCGGCGTCCCACAACACGAACGCTTCCGGAATGGTCTCGATCGCATCGCGGAGCCGCATGTCGGCCGCTGTCGTGCGCTCGACCAGCGTTTTCTGTTCGGTGACATCGACGGCGATGCCGATCAGATGCAGGCCGGGTTCGCCGGGCTGGCGGACCACTTCGCAGCGGACGCGAAGCCACACCCAGCGGCCGTTGGCGTGGAGCATGCGAAAATCGTGGTCGATGGCATTGAGGCGGGAGTCGGCAACCCGCGTGGCGAGTTCATAGAGATCGACATCCTCCGGATGCACATATTTGTTGATCTCTCCGAAGGTCATCAGTTCATCGCGCGGCTCGAGGCCGAGGATGGCGAACATCGAGTGCGACCAGAAGATACGGCCGCGCGCGAGGTCCCAGTCCCACAAGCCGCAGCGGCCGCGATTGAGCGCGGTGTCGATCCGGCTCCTGACCGTGTCATAGATGATGTCGGCTTCGCGGGCGCGCGTGGCCTGCCAGTGAAATGCGAAACCGAGGATCAGCAGCACGAAACCGGTGGTCGCGGACAGCGTGACCGTCAGCGCGGTGTCCGACCGCCACGATGCGAGCGCGTCGCTGCGGCGCTGATACACCGCGAGCAGGCCGAGCGGCTCGTCCAGCGGCCGGATGGTTGCGAGCGTGCGTTTGCCGTCGGCGAATATGATGTCGGCGACGCCGCCATTGGTGCCGAGGATCGCGTGTGGGGAATCCCCGACGATTTCGCTCAGCTTGCGCCCGGTGACGCCCGCGATGTGAGGCGCGGCGGCGATGATCATCCCGTCGGGATTGCTGACCAGGATCTGCCGGCCGGCGGCGGTGGTCCGCGGCGTGCGCGCCATGTCGAGATCGGTCTGCACGCGACGCCAGACCGTCGAGCGATCGCCATTGGCGGTTCGTTCAAGACGTTGCGCCAGCACCTCGGCGATGGTTTCGAGGTCCTTCGAAGCATCGGCCAATGCGCTGCGCCGATGATCGAGCACCTGTACAAATGCGCCGATCGCGATGGTGATGAGGAAGGCGATGATCAGTGCGGGAACCGCACGCCGCAGGGCGGGTTCCGCGGTCAGCAGTCGTCTGTATGCCGGTTTTGCGATCGACTGCGCCAACCCCTTTATGGAATCGGAACGCGCCGACGCGTGCGCTGCTTCCGCGCGCGCCATGTATCTGCCCCCGTGTCGGATTGCTCGCCCTACACAACCCTTGACCGGGAGGATGTGCCGCATCTCGTCCCGAATCGAGAATCATAAGAATCGATGCGGGGTGATTTGTCGAGAGTCCGCGGAGTCAAGAACGTAAAAAAATTACTAACATCCGTGACGATTTCGCGCTGCGATGCAACGCGCGCTGCATGACTCCCTATGCGCGCGTTGCAGGGCGCTTGATCAGACGGGCGTCAGCGCGCGATTGACGATGTCGCTGACATCCGCCGAAAGCGTGGAGACGCCGGCGATGCGCCGCAATGCTTCTTCCGCCTTCTTACGGCGGC
>NZ_DATMRX010000229.1:0-12899 GCF_035565855.1 Pseudorhodoplanes sp. | reverse complement strand
GGGCTGAAGCTGTCGGGCGGGGAGAAGCAGCGCGTCGCGATCGCGCGGACTATCCTGAAGGCGCCGCCGATCCTCGTCCTTGACGAAGCGACATCGGCCCTCGACAGCCACACCGAAAAGGAAATCCAGGATGCGCTGGATCGCGTATCCCGCAATCGCACGACGCTTGTGATCGCGCATCGCCTGTCGACCATCGTCAATGCCGACGAGATCATCGTGCTGCAAGCCGGGCACATCGCCGAGCGTGGCACGCATGCGCAATTGCTGGCGCGCGGCGGGCTATATGCCAGCATGTGGAACCGGCAGCGCGAGGCCGAGGCCGCGCGTGAAAAACTGGCTGCCGCCGACGACGATGCGGCACCCAATCGCAATCCGCCTCCGCTGGAGGACGATAGTCTGGAAGCCGCTGCCGCGCCGAGAACGCGCGCGCCGGCCGATGCACTGGAGTGACCCATGTCGATCATCCGATCGATCAATTCGCAGCTCGTCCCGATTCATCCGCAGGGTCTGCCGTTTATCGGCGGCTTTGCTCTGGCAAGTCTGGTCCTGTTCTGGCTGTGGTCGCCGCTTGGCTGGATTGGCACGCTCCTGACGGCCTGGTGCGCCTATTTCTTCCGTGATCCGCCACGCGTGACCCCGGTCCGGGAAGGCATCGTCGTGTCGCCGGCCGATGGCCGCGTCAGCCTCGTCGTGAACGCCGTGCCTCCGCCCGAACTTGCTCTCGGCGAACGGCCGCTGCCGCGCATTTCGGTTTTCATGAGTGTGTTCGACTGTCACGTGAACCGGGCGCCAGTGGCCGGGCGCATCGAACGCGTCGTCTATCGCGCCGGTACTTTCCTCAATGCCGATCTCGACAAGGCCAGCGAGGATAACGAACGCAATGCGGTGGTGATCGCAACGGCTACCGGCCGGGTGGGCGTCGTTCAGATCGCGGGGCTCGTCGCGCGCCGGATCCTGTGTTTCGTGCGGGAAGGCGAAGCGATCGGGGTCGGCGACCGCTTCGGGATGATCCGCTTCGGCTCGCGCCTCGATGTGTATCTTCCCGAGGGCACCCGCCCGCTGGTGGCCGAAGGGCAGACGGCGATTGCCGGCGAAACGGTGCTCGCGGACCTGAGTGGCGCCGAAGGCCCGCGCAACTTCAAGGTCAGCTGACGGGGTTCACCGGGTGGTGATGGCGCCGTTCGGCGCGATTTGCTAAGGATACAGCATGGTCTTCACACCCGTCGATCCGCAGGGCCGCGAACCGCGCCGCCGCCGCTTCAAGGCCATTCCGGTGCGCCTGCTGCTGCCGAACATGATCACGCTGCTGTCGCTCTGCGCCGGCCTGACGGCGATCCGGCTCGCGCTTGAGGGACGGATCGAATGGGCGCTCGGCGCCATCGTGTTTGCGGCGGCGCTGGATGGCGTGGACGGCCGGGTCGCACGGCTGCTCAAGGGACAATCGAAGTTCGGCGCCGAGCTCGACAGCCTCGCCGACTTCGTGAATTTCGGCGTCGTTCCTGGCCTGATCCTGTATTTCTGGGGGCTCAATGAACTCGGCGCGATCGGCTGGATCGCCGCGCTGGTTTTCGCCATCTGCATGAGCCTGCGTCTCGCCCGCTTCAACGTGATGGCTGACGATCCCAACCGTCCGGCCTGGGCCAACAATTTCTTCACCGGCGTGCCGGCGCCTGCCGGTGCGATCGTGGTTCTGCTGCCGATCTATGTGACGCTGCTCGGCATGCCGCGGCTGACGGCGCTGGCCTGCATCTACACCCTGGCCATTGCGCTCCTGCTGGTATCCACGCTGCCGGTCTTCTCCGGCAAGAAGCTCGGGACCCGCGTCCCGCCCAATATGGTGCTGCCGGTCTTCCTCGTCGTGGTGCTGTTCGTCGCGCTGCTGGTCAGCTACCCATGGCACGTGCTGACGGCGGGATCGGTGTTGTTCATCGCCTCGCTGCCACTCGGCTGGCTGTCCTATCGCCAGTATATGCGCAGGGACGCCGAGGCTTCGGCCGCCAAGGCAGCGTCTCACGCTCCGGTGCGTTCGCCCGAAGCCGGGCCCTTGCATTCCGGTCTCGCCCGGACCGAGGACGAAGAGCGCCCGACGCGCCTGAACTGAAGCGCGCAGAACACAGGACTTGAGCGATGGTGCGCGCGGTTTCGCTCCTGTCGGCGCATGAGGGCCGGCCGGTTCGGGACGTGCTTATCCTCAGCGCTGAACAACGGCGCCTTCCATCCGGCATTGTCACGGGCTTGCGGGGGACCGAGATCGCGCTGACCTTGCCCGCCGGCACCCGTCTTCGGCAGGACGACATTCTCCTCCTCGACGACGGCGGCATTGTCGACATCGTTGCCCGACCCGAGCCATTGCTCGAAGTGCGCACCGCCGATCTCGTTTCGCTGGCGCGTGCGGCCTGGCTGCTCGGCGACCATCATATTCCTGTCGAAATTCATGGGCGGTATCTGCGCCTGATGCACACCGAAGCGGCGGCAAACCTGTTGCGTCCGCTTGGCGCAAGCGTGCGCGTGATCGAGGCGCCATTCGAGCCGGAAGGCGGGGCCTATGAGCATTCGGGTGACAACGAGGTTTGACAACATCGCCGTCTTTACGGTCTGCTGAACTCATGGGACCGAACGCAAGACGATACGGCCGCCGCGCGTTTTTGACCTCCGCCGCTGCCGCTCTCGCTGCGCCGGCGGTGTCGCGGTTTGCGCGCGCGCAGACGCCCGAAGTGGTGCTGAAGCTCCACCATTTTCTTGCGCCGACCTCGAATGCCCAGGTCCGGTTTCTAGCGCCCTGGGCGCGCCGGGTGGAAAAGGAGTCCGGCGGGCGCATCCGGATCGAGCTTTATCCCAACATGCATCTCGGCGGCGTCGCCGCCCAGCTCTACGATCAGGCGCGCGATGGCGTCGCCGACATTGTCTGGACGCTGCCCGGATTGACGCCTGGCCGATTTCCGAAAATCGAAGTGTTCGAACTTCCGTTCGTGGCGAACACCTCGGCGGTATCGAATGCGCAGGCCGTGCAGGCGTTTTACGAAACGCAGTTGCGGGACGAGTTCAAGGAGGTCCATCCGATCTGCGTCTGGGCGCATGACCAGGGCGTGATCCACACCACGAAACGCGTTGCCACTTTGGCCGACATGAAGGGCCTGAAGCTGCGGGCACCGACGAGACTTGCTGCCGAAGCGCTCAAGGCGCTCGGAGCGAATGGCGTGACGATGCCGGTGATGCAGGTGCCGGATGCGCTGTCCTACAAGGTGATCGACGGATGCATGGTCCCGTGGGAAGTGGTGCCGGCAATCAAGGTCGGTGACTACACGAAATTTCATGCCGAATTTGCCGCCGCACCGGTGCTGTACACCGCGACCTTCATCCTGGCGATGAATCGGCGCCGGTACGACTCGCTGCCCGGCGATCTCAAGAAAGCGATCGACCGACATTCCGGGCAGATTGCAGCGCAGGCGGCCGGCAAGATGTGGGACGACCAGGCCGCGACCGTCGCCGATGCGATCAAGGAGCGCGGCAACACGATCACGCAGATTGACAAGGCGGAAGCCGAGCGTTGGCAGAAGGCGACGCAACCCGTGACCGATGCGTGGCTCAAGGCCTCGAAAAACATCGGCGGGGAAAAGCTCCTCGCCGATGCCAAGGCGCTGCTCGCGAAATATCGCGGGAGCTAGAAGCCGCCACTCTCTCGCTGTCATCGCCCGCGAAAGGGCGATCCAGTAAACACCGCTGTTTCGAGAGATTACGGGATGCCCGCCTTCGCGGGCATGACAGGAAAAGCGCGGTTCTGTTCGCCTCACCCGAAATCGTTCTAGGCCGGAAGCGGATGTCCCGGCATCAGATCGTACGGATGGCCCCAGCCGGGCATGGCTTTCATCCGGTCGAGCCACTTCGCGATATTCGGATAGGTCCCGGGAATATCGAAACCGAACTCCTCGGCGGGATAATACAGGTACCCGACGAGTGAGAGGTCGGCGATGCTCGGATAATCGCCGAGCACGAAGGGCGAGCGGGCAAGACGCTTCTCAAGGATATCGAGCGAATTGTCGACGCGGCCCTTGAGAAACGCCATTGCCGCGGGGTCGCCCGCGGGCTTGGCGAAATTGCGCAGGAAGCGATACGGCCCGAGATAGCCGTTGAGCTTCTGGTTGTCGAAGATGATCCAGCGCAGCGCTTCGAGCCGGTCGTCTTCGGTCTGCGGTTTGAACTTGCCCGTCAGGTCCGACAGATAGGTCAGGATCACGCCGGACTGGGCCAACCGCTTGCCCTTGTGATCGAGCACCGGGACTTCGCCCATCTCGTTGACCTCGGCTCGCCATTCCGGCGAGCGCGTCTGGCCCTTCGCGAACATGTCGACGAATTGCGGCTTCCAGTCGGCGCCGATCAGGTTGAGCATCAGCGCAACGCGATAGGCGTTGCCGGATTGGGCAAAGCAGTGAAGCGTATATTCGGGCATGGCATTCCTTCCAGGGTAGAGCGCGCGCCGCTATCGCATCGTCGGGATGACGAATTCCGCACCCTCCTTGGTGCCGGAAGGCCAGCGTGAGGTCACCGTCTTCGTCTTGGTATAGAAGCGGATCGAATCCGGACCGTGCTGATTGAGGTCGCCGAAGGCGGATTTCTTCCAGCCGCCAAAGGTGTGATAGGCGAGGGGGACGGGGATTGCGAAATTCACGCCGACCATGCCGACATTGACGCGGTCGGTGAAGTCCCGCGCGGTATCGCCGTCGCGCGTGAAGATCGATACGCCGTTGCCGTATTCATGTTCGGACGGCAACCGCACCGCTTCCTCGTAGTCCTTCGCCCGCACGATCGACAGCACCGGACCGAAGATCTCTTCCTTGTAGATGGTCATGTTGGGCGTCACCTCGTCGAACAGGCAGCCGCCCATGAAGTTGCCGTTCTCGTAGCCCTGAAGCTTGAAGCCGCGGCCATCGACGAGGAGCTTGGCGCCTTCCTTCACGCCGGTCTCGACGTAATCCTTCACCTTGTTGAGATGGGCTCTGGTGACCAGCGGGCCGTAATCGGCCTGCGGATCGTTCGAGGGGCCAACCTTCAGGCTCTCGACCCGCGGGATCAGCTTGCTGACGAGCGCGTCGGCGGTCTTCTGCCCGACCGGAACCGCGACCGAAATCGCCATGCAGCGCTCGCCGGCGGAGCCGTAGCCTGCGCCGATCAAGGCATCGACCGCCTGATCGAGATCGGCATCCGGCATCACGATCATATGGTTCTTGGCGCCGCCGAAGCACTGCACCCGCTTCCCGTGGGCGCAGCCCGTCGCGTAGATATATTCAGCGATGGGCGTCGAGCCGACGAAGCCGACCGCCATGATGTGCGGATCGGTCAGGATGGCGTCGACGGCCTCCTTGTCGCCGTTGACGACATTGAGAATGCCGGCCGGCAGTCCCGCCTCCATGAACAGTTCGGCGATGCGCATCGGCACCGACGGGTCGCGTTCGGACGGCTTGAGGATGAAGGCGTTACCGCAGGCAATCGCGGGGGCCGCCTTCCAGAGCGGGATCATCGCCGGGAAGTTGAACGGCGTGATGCCCGCGACCACGCCAAGCGGCTGACGCATCGAATAGAGGTCAATGCCGGGTCCGGCGCCCTCGGTATATTCGCCCTTCATCAGATGCGGGACGCCGCAGGCGAATTCGACGACTTCCACCCCACGCTGGATGTCGCCCTTTGAATCGGCAAGCGTCTTGCCGTGCTCGGACGAGAGCAGGGCGGCGAGCGAATCCATCTCCTTGGAGATCAGCTCGAGAAACTTGAACATGACCCGCGCGCGGCGCTGCGGATTGGTGGCGGCCCAGGCCGGTTGAGCGGCGCGCGCATTGGCGACCGCCGCCTCGACCTCGCGCTTGCTGGCGAGCGCAACCCTGGCCTGCACCTCGCCAGTATTGGGATTGAATACATCGGCGAACCGGCCCGATGTTCCGGCGACTGTCTTCCCGCCGATGAAATGGCCGATCTCGCGCATGTTTCTTCTCCTGATTGAAATTGCTTGGCTTTTCGTCCGCCAAGCGGTGCAGGGCAGGTCGCTGCCCATTGTTGGGCGTTCCATAGCGCAGCGAGGGGGCTGTGCAAAGCGCTGGCGATGGGCGGTTTTGTTGCAGGCGCGAAGAAGCATTCCGTGCAGGGCTTCGGCGCGCGCTCCCGCATCCTGGGGCGCCGCGCTTTCCCGCATCTGCCCTGCATTTTGCCGTCTGGCGCTCCGGTACGGGAGGCGATGTTATAAGGAGCGCGCGCAAGCCGCCAAAAAACAGGACTTAGGGAGATGTCTATGCGAAGCAGGTACGTCATTGCGCTGTCCGGGCTTCTGATTGCCCAAGCGATCGCTCACGTCGCGCAGGCGCAAACCCCCGATACCATCAAGATTGGCATTCTGAACGACCAGGCGGCCCTTTACGCCGATTTCGGCGGCAAGACCTCGGTCGATGCCGCGCGGATGGCGGTGGAGGATTTCGGCGGCAAGGTCCTCGGAAAGCCGATCGAGATCGTCAGCGCCGACCATCAGAACAAGCCTGACGTCGCGGCGACCACTGCGCGCAAGTGGTTCGACGTTGATGGCGTCAGCGCCATCGCCGACCTGACCAATTCGGCGGTCGCGCTCGCGGTCCAGAAGATCGCGGCCGACAAGGGGACGGTGACGCTGTCGGTCGGTCCCGCGACGACGCGCCTGACCAACGAGGATTGCTCGCCGACCGGTTTCCACTGGGCCTTCGACACCTATTCGCAGGCAGTCGGTACGGCGAAGGCGGTGGTCGCCCAAGGCGGCAAGTCCTGGTTCATCCTCGCGGCCGACTACGCCTTCGGTCACCAGATGGCCGCCGACCTCGAGCGCGTGGTCAAGGAGAACGGCGGCACCGTGCTCGGTCAGGTTCGCGCGCCGACCGGGACGATGGACTTCTCCTCGTTCCTCCTGCAGGCGCAGGCCTCGAAGGCGCAGGTGATCGGTCTTGCCAATGCCGGGACCGACACCGTGAATTCGGTGAAGCAGGCGGGCGAATTCGGCATCGCTGCGGGCGGACAGAAGCTAGCCGGGCTCGTCGTGGTGATCAGCGACATCCATGCGCTCGGATTGAAGACCGCGAACGGATTGTTGTTCACCACCGCCTTTTATTGGGATCGCGACGACGCCTCCCGCACCTGGTCGAAGAAGTTCTTCGACCGAACCGGCCGCATGCCGGGCATGGTGCAGGCCGGGACCTATTCGGCGGTGCTGCATTATCTCAAGGCGATGCAGGCGGCGGGCACCGCCGACGGCAAGGCGGTCGCGGCCAAGATGCGGGAGATGCCGGTCGATGACTTCTTCGCCAAGGGGACGATCCGCGCCGACGGCCGGCTGATGCACGACATGTATCTGGTCGAGGTGAAGACCCCGGCCGAGTCGAAGCGCCCGTGGGATTACTACAAGGTGCTGCGTACCATTTCCGCCGAGGACGCGGCCCAGCCTCTCGGCATGAGCAAGTGCGCGCTCGTTAAGAAGTAACGGCCGGCTCGCCGGAACAACGAGAGGCGGTGCGGGGAGGCCCGTGCCGCCGCTTTGTCTTTGAAATGGCTTTGCTTTTCGCGCGGCTCGGCGGCAGGCCGAAACAGCACCCGCGCACTCCCGCATCATTTGAAGGAAGTTGGTGACCGTCCGTTAGCCTTTACCGAACCTTAAAGCCGGTCCGACTAATCTTGCCGTGATTTCGGGGTCGGGCGCAGGACGCGCCTGTGTTGGGGTAGCGTTCAATGGATATTGCAACCGGCCTGGGTTTGATCGCCGGCGTCATTGTTCTTGTCACCCTGATCCTGATGGGTGGCGATCTTGGCATGTTTCTCGACGTCCATGCCTTCATCGTCATTTTCGGCGGCGCTTTCGCCGCGACCCTGATCCGGTTTCCCCTCTCGACGATCTTCCACGGCATTCCGATCGGGATGCGCTATGCATTCACGGTGCGTCGGGTCACCCAGCGCGATCTGGTCGACGAGATCGCGGCGCTGGCCGAGATCGTGCGCAAGCAGGGTCCGATGGGCCTCGAACGGGTGGAGATTTCCGATCCGTTCCTCGCGAAGGGCGTGCGCTATGTCGCCGACGGCTATGACGCCGATTTCATCCGCGACAATCTCGAGCGCGACCGGGACAACTTCCTCACCCACCTCGACGAAGGCTCGAAGGTGTATCGCGCGATAGGCGATTGCACGCCGGCCTTCGGCATGGTCGGTACGCTGATCGGCATGGTGCAGATGTTCGCCAACATGACCGACCCGTCCAAGCTCGGTCCCTATATGGCGGTGGCGCTGCTCGCGACTTTCTACGGTGCGACGGTGGCCAATCTCTTCTGTCTGCCGATCGCCGACAAGCTCCATGTCAAGCTGGTGGACGAGGAGATCAACCGCACGCTGATCATCGACGGCGTGTTGATGATGCGCGACTCGAAAAGCCCGACGCTGGTTCGCGAGATGCTGCTGGCCTATCTGCCGGAGAAGCATCGTCACGCTCAAGAGGAATTGGCAGCGGCATAGCCTTTCCGCCCGGAGCGATCATCGATGGCGAAGAAGAAACGCGGCGCAGCGCATGGCGGTCACGGCTGGTTCGTGACCTTCGCCGACCTGATGGCGCTATTGGTGGCGTTCTTCGTCATGCTCGTGGCGTTTTCCACCCAGGACAGCGCGAAGCTGCAGATCGTGGCGGGCTCGATGCGCGATGCGTTCGGCGTGCAGCAGAATGTGCGCTATTCGGGCATCATCGAGGTGGACGGCCTGCCGACCCGGCCGAAGATCAAGAATGTCGCCAATATCACCCCGTCGGAATCCTCGGCGACGCCATCGCCCGACGAGAAGGATCACAGCAAATCGCATGGCAGCCGCCTGAAGAAAGACTCAGGCTTCGCGCTGGCCTCGGCCTCGCTCCGGCAGGCGCTGCAGGAGATGCCGGAGATCGCCGAAATTTCAAAGAACATCATGATGGAAGAGACCAAGGACGGTCTCAATATCGAGATTGTCGATCAGGACGGCCGGTCGATGTTCCCGGACGGCTCCAAGTATCCCTATGAGCGCACCCGGCGGCTGGTGCAGACGCTTGCCGACCGGTTCCGCGCGATGCCTTACCGGCTGTCGATTGTCGGCCACACCGCCGCGCTGCGGACACCGGCGCGACCTGGCTATGGCCCGTGGGATCTTTCAGCCGACCGCGCCAATGCGATTCGCCAGATCCTGGAAGAATCCGGCGTGCCGCCGTCGCATCTCTACATGGTGGCCGGCCGCGCTGACACCCAGCCGCTGTTTCCTGACGATCCGTATATGGCCGCCAATCGCCGGGTGACGATTACCCTGATGCGCGAGGCGCCGCCGGTTCCACCGGACCTGAAACCCTGATGCCAGCTCCGCCACGGCTCCTATTGCGGATGCCCGTGGTGTAGGATAAGCCCCGCGCCTTGCCGCAGGGACAACCCGCAAGGGTTAGGCCAAAGGGCCATGACTGCATCTTCCGACGCTCCCGCGCCTGAACGGGCGAACGCTGGTGCGCTTTCCGTCGGCGAGACGGAACACGACAATCCCCATTTCTGGAAACTCATGCTCGGCAGCGTCGGTGTGGTGTATGGCGACATCGGCACCAGCCCGCTCTATGCGTTCCGGCAAGCTGTCATGGCCGCGACCGACGGCGAGATCGTTACCAAGGCGACGGTGCTCGGCATCCTGTCGCTGATCGTGTGGTCGCTCGTTCTGGTGGTGACCCTGAAATACATTTTCATCCTGCTGCGGGCCGACAACAATGGCGAAGGCGGCACGCTGTCGCTGACGGCTCTGGCTTTCCGCGCGCTTGGGCAGCGCGGACCGATCGTACTGGTTCTTGGCGTCATCGGCGCCGCGATGTTCTACGGCTCGTCCTTCATCACGCCGGCGCTGTCGGTGATGTCGGCGGTGGAAGGTCTGAATGCCGTGTCGCCGGTCTTCGGCCCCTATGTCGTACCGCTGACCGTTGTCATCCTGGCCGGTCTGTTTGCAATCCAGTCGCACGGCACGGGGCGCGTCGCGGCCTTGTTCGGCCCAATCACGCTCGTCTGGTTCGTGGTGATGGCGATCCTCGGCGCCGTGCAGATCTACGCCAACCCCGCGGTGCTGCACGGACTGAATCCGTATCATGCGGTCGTGTTCCTGTCGCAAAATAGCTGGATCGGTCTGATCACGCTTGGCGCGGTGTTTCTGGTCGTCACCGGAAGCGAAGCGCTCTATGCCGATCTCGGTCATTTCGGACGCAAGCCGATTCAGGCCGCATGGATATTCGCGGTGCTGCCGGCGCTCCTGATCAATTATTTCGGGCAGGGCGCGCTTGTGCTGCGCGATCCGATCACCGTGGCCGATCCGTTTTACGCGCTGGTGCCGCAGGACCTTCTGCTCCCGATGATCGGGCTTGCGACCATCGCCACCGTGATCGCGAGCCAGGCTGTGATCACCGGCGCCTATTCGCTGACCCAGCAGGCGATCCAGCTCGGCCTCTTGCCGCGCTTTGAGATCCGGCATACGTCGGAGGCGCATTACGGGCAGATCTATATGCCGCGGGTCAACACCACGCTGCTGGTCGGTGTGCTGCTGCTGGTGCTGATGTTCAGGAGTTCGAGCGCGCTCGCATCGGCCTATGTGCTTGCGGTCGCCGCGGCCGAGCTGATGACCACGCTTCTTGGCGTCATTGTGTTCTGGAAGCTGTGGAAGTGGCGTTTGCCGCTCGTCATGTTGCTGATGGGGCCGTTCATCATCATCGACTGCGCCTTCATGCTTGCTGCGATGCTGAAGATCCTGGATGGCGCCTGGGTTCCGGTCCTGATCGGCGCAGTAATCATTCTGATCATGCTGACCTGGCGGCGCGGCACGCATTTGCTGCGGCAGAAGACCCGCAGGCTCGAAATTCCGCTCGATACGCTGGTGAACTCTCTCGAGCGCAGGCCCCCGCATATCGTGCCGGGCACGGCCGTGTTCCTGACCGGCGATCCTGCTTTCGCGCCGACCGCGCTGATGCACAATCTCAAGCACAACAAGGTGCTGCACGAGCACAACGTCATTCTGACCATTGCCAGCGCCGATACGCCGCGCGTTCCCGACGAGGACCGCGTGACGATGACGCAGATCAGTCCGCACTTCACCGCGGTCAGGATGACCTTCGGCTTCATGGAGCAGCCCAACGTGCCGAAGGCTCTCGCGATTGCGCGCAAGCTCGGCTGGACTTTCGACATCATGTCGACGTCGTTCTTCCTGTCGCGGCGCTCTCTCAAACCCTCGCCGACGTCCGGCATGCCGGTCTGGCAGGACCGGCTGTTCATCCGCCTCGCGCGGATGGCGAGTGATGCCACCGACTTCTTCCAGATCCCGACCGGCCGGGTGGTCGAGATCGGAACCCAGGTGACGGTGTAACGCGCTGCGGCGCTGAACAACGCCGGTATTTTCCAGTCGCTCGGCAACGGCGCGCAGCGCCGGTCATCTGCTTATGCAAATTGCAGACAGAGTTTTTCACGCGGACGTGAAGGCTTGCACGGAATCTGCAATGCGCTCAGCCGGATAGCAATGTTTGGTGGCGGGAAGACAAGCGTCGCCAGCATGGCTGTATGGGCGAATTCGCCGCGCAGCCGCAAGGACAAAGCCCTCGGATCGGCGTAATAGCGCGCCGCTCGCAATTCGCGGGCATTTTCCGAAAAGGAGATTCCGTCATGGTTTCATCAGTCGCCGCCGGCGAGTCCGGCGGCACTCTGCATTCGGCCGAAAAACCGCGTGCAGGCTTGTTCGCGCTGACCCTCGGAAGCATCGGCGTTGTCTATGGCGATATCGGCACGAGCCCGCTTTATGCCGTGCGCGAATCCGTCAGCGCCGCGGTCGGCAGCGGTAACGCTGCGACCGAAGAGGCGGTGCTCGGCATTCTCTCGTTGATCATCTGGGCGCTGCTGCTTGTGGTCACGGCCAAATACGTCATCATCCTTTTGCGTGCCGACAACCGGGGAGAAGGCGGAACTCTCGCTCTGATGGCCCTGGCGCATCGTGCGCTTCCCGAGAGAGGCGGGCTCATCATCGGGCTCGGGATCGTGAGCGCGGCGCTGTTCTATGGCGACGCGCTGATTACGCCCGCACTGTCGGTCCTGTCTGCAGTCGAAGGATTGAAGATCGTCACTCCGGCCTTCGAACCCTATGTCGTGCCGCTCGCCATCATCATTCTCTTCGCGCTGTTTGCCGTGCAGTCGCACGGTACAGCGAGCGTCGCGCGCTTCTTTGGACCGATCACTCTTGTTTGGTTCATCGCTCTCGCCGCGGCCGGGCTCTATCATATCGGCGACAATCCGTCGGTGCTGCGCGCGTTCAATCCTCTGTACGGCGCTGGCTTTGTCGCGACACACGGCATGATCGGGCTGTTGACGCTCGGTGCGGTGTTTCTGGTCGTCACCGGCGCCGAGGCGCTGTATGCCGATCTTGGGCATTTCGGAAAGCGGCCGATCCGCGCCGCCTGGCTCACGGTGGTGTTGCCGGCGCTGACGATCAATTATCTCGGGCAGGGTTCGCTGGTGCTCGCCGATCCGAAGGCGATCGAGAATCCGTTTTTCCTGCTTTACCCGGAATGGGCAATCCTGCCGATGGTCGTTCTGGCGACCGCAGCGACCGTGATAGCGAGCCAGGCCGTCATCACCGGCGCCTATTCGATCACCAGTCAGGCAATCCAGCTCGGACTTCTGCCGCGCCTAGAAATCCGCCACACGTCGGAATCCCAGTTCGGCCAGATCTATATGCCGCGCGTCAACATGCTGATCCTGATCGGCGTGCTGGTGCTGGTCGTGTTCTTTCGCTCGTCCACCGCGCTCGCTTCGGCCTATGGCATCGCCGTGACCGGCACGATGGTCGTTACCGCGCTGATGGCATTCGTGGTGGTGTGGAAGGTCTGG
>NZ_DATMRX010000228.1:0-22480 GCF_035565855.1 Pseudorhodoplanes sp. | reverse complement strand
GCACGTCCTGACGCCGCCGCTTCAGGTCGAGCATCAGATAGACCACCCGCTGTCCGGGGCCGTGATAGGTCATCTGGCCGCCGCGGCCGGTGCGATGCACCGGGAATCCGGCGTCGAGCACGTCGTCCGCGCCCGTGCTGGTTCCTGCGGTGTAGAGCGGGGGGTGCTCGAGGAGCCAGACGAGTTCATTGGCGCGGCCCTCGGCGATGGCTGCGACCCGGTCCTCCATGGCGGCCACGGCATCCGGGTAGAGGACGAGCGCCCTAGAGACCTGCCAATCGACCGCAGGGCTGCCGGGGGCGGCTCTCAGACCGGGAACGAGGAAGTTGCGCGCGTTAACCACTGATTCACCATAGCATGGTGACCTGACGAGCCAGTCCGGCGTCCCGGACGGTTGGAAGGATAATCAGGTGCCCACACTCGACAAGGTTTCGCTGGATATTTCGGTTGTGCTCGGGACCAGCGTGATGCCCATCCACCAAGTATTGCGTCTCGGCCGCGGCGCCATCATCGAGCTCGACGCGGGGGAGGACGACGACGTCAAGATTCTGGCGAACAACCTTCCCATTGCCGAGGGGACGGTGGTGGTCAACGGCAATCGGATTGCTGTGGAAGTGAAGCGGATTCTGCCGAAGTCGCCGGAAATGCGCTAGTTTTCCGCCTCTGCGCCTGCCGAAAGCGGCCGCACAGCCCTTGTCCGTCGGATTGGCATTTGTTACATGCTGCCCGACCTCACGCCGGCACAGCCGGCGCATTACCCAAACGCGGCCGTGGCGGAATTGGTAGACGCACTGCCTTGAGGTGGCAGCGGGTAACACCGTGGAGGTTCGAGTCCTCTCGGCCGCACCATTCAGAAAAAACACCATTGAAATCGTTCGGTTTTTGGCTCTAAAGGCCTCACCTTGCATCCGGGTGAGGCCCAGGTTGCATTGCCATGATCGGGCCGGTCCAGCCGACGATGGCGTTCATCTGAGCCAGAGGCTCCGTTATTCGCGGCTCGCGTCGCGGCAAGTTTGGGTACGCCATGTGCGGACTTGTTGACCCTGCGGCGCGCGTGACTGCCGAATGAATTGCCAAACGAATCTTTGGTCAGCAGTCGGCTCTTCTCGCCTACGATGAAGGTCAGGTCGCCGCACGGTCCGGCCTCGATCGCACGGGCAAGCGGCTCCAAAATGGGATCCTGACAGTGGCCGCGCCCTTGAGGAGAAGTGGGATCCTCGCGAAAGGGACGAAGGAACGAGGCGAGTCGGTTGCGGTGACTTCGCTTTGACCCTCGTCAGGCAGTCGGGACCTACTGCACTGCACTCATGTGTTTCCAGTGCAGTGCAGGAAGCCGAAGAAAGTCCCTGGCGTCCGGACAGGGGAACATCTTTCTTGACACGAGGCATGATTGTTCAGCTAGGCTTTGTGCGGCGTCCCTCGGGTTGCGCGGTATGAGCCATCGTCAGTCTGGGCTGGAGGCTGACGCCGTTTGGTCATGGTCGTTTCCAGCCGCCATAGTTTGCCTGGAGCCTACAACACCGCTTCCTGTATTGATTGAGGGGCCAATGGCTTTGCCCAGCGCGAGCGGGATGCCACGAAAGGCTCGCAGCAAATTCGTGCTGTTCGCGCTGCTACCTTGTTTACTGCTTGCTTGTTCGCGCGAGGAGGACAAGGCCGAACCGGAAATTCGTCCGGTTCGAGCCGTCACGATCGAAAAGCGCGAGGCGGGCGACAACATCCAGCTTGCCGGCATCGTCGAGAGCCAGGTGCAGGTGGATCTGGCATTTCGCATCGGCGGCCGTTTGACCGAACGCCCCGTGAATGTTGGCGATACCATCAAGGCGGGCCAGCTCATCGCAAGGCTCGATCCAACGGACGAGCGTAACGGCCTGCGTGCGGCGGAAGCCGCGCTCGTGGCGGCGACCGGCCAACTCTCCGAGGCTCGGATCAACTACGACCGCCAGCGGCACCTCTACGAACGACAGATCGCAGCGCGCGTTGCCTTCGAGCGCGCCGAGCAGGTCTTCACGACTGCGCAGGCGGCGGTCAAGGCGGCGGAGGCGCAGGTCGGGATCGCATCGCAACGCCTCGACGATACCGAACTCTATGCGGATGCACCCGGTGTCGTCACCGCGCGCGGCGCGGAACCCGGTGAAGTTGTCCAGCCCGGTCGCATGATCGTGCAGATCGCCCGTGACGAGGGCAAGGACGCGGTCTTCAATGTGCCTCCAAATATCCGCGGTGCGAGCCAACCTGATCCCGAGGTCACCGTATCGCTGTCGCTTTCTCCCGACGTCACCGCGATGGGCCGCGTCCGTGAGATTGCACCACGCGCCGACGCCGCGACTGGTACCTTTCGGGTGCGTGTCGGGCTGATCGATCCGCCGGCAGAGATGCGCCTCGGATCGACCGTCATCGGCCGGGCGACCTTCGCACGACATGCCGGTATCGAACTTCCCGCGTCGGCGCTGACCAGCAGGGACGGCCAGCCTGCGGTCTGGGTGGTCGATCCCAAGGCCATGACCGTCGCTCTGCGCTCGATCGGAGTGGCGCGCTTTAATTCAGGCTCCGTGGTTGTTTCCGAGGGTGTTGCGCCGGGCGAGCTCGTGGTCACCGCCGGCGTACAGGCATTGCGGCCGGGTCAGAAGGTGCGCCTGCTGGGCGGGGCGTCATGATCGGGCCGAACCTTTCTGCCTGGGCGATCAAGAACAGGTCCATCACCGTCTATTTCATGCTGGTTGCCGTCCTTGCCGGCGCGCTGGCATTCGTCAATCTCGGGCGGGACGAGGATCCAAGCTTCACCATCAAGACCATGCTGGTGACGGCGGTTTGGCCCGGCGCGAGCATGGAGGAGACGCAGAAGCTGCTGGCGGAACGGCTTGAGCGCCAGCTCCAGACGACCACCGGGCTCGACGCGCTCCGCTCCATTGTGCGGCCGGGCATCGTGACGATCTACGTCGATCTCGACGGCGCCTTTCCGCCCGATCGGGTGCCCGCGGTGTGGCAAGAGGTGCGCAACGGCATTGGCGATATTCGCCACACCCTGCCGCAAGGCGTGCTTGGGCCCTTCTTCAATGACGACTTCGGCGATGTGTTCGGAATCATCTATGCCTTCACCGCCGACGGGTTCTCAGACCGCGAACTGCGCGATTATGTGGACGGCGTCCGCTCAGAATTGCTGCACCACGTGCACGACATCGCCAAGATCGAATTCGTCGGCGAGCAGAACGAGCAGATTTACATCGAATTCATGCCGGACCGCGTCGCGTCGATGGGGCTCGATTACGGCCAGATATTTGCGGCGATCGCGGCGCAGAACACCGTGCGTCCGGCCGGTGTTATCAATACCGGAACCGAAAATCTGGCGCTGCGCGTGTCCGGTGCGTTTGCCAAATACACCGACATCCTCGACGTATCGCTGGTGGCAGGTGGGCGCACCATTCGGCTGGGCGACATCGCAAGCGTGCGGCGAGGCTTCGTCGATCCGCCGCAACCGCTTCTTCGGGTAAACGGCAAGCCAGCGATCGCTCTTGCAATTTCCATGCGGGAGGGCGGCGATATCCTGCAACTCGGCAGGGACATCTCCGCTGCGATGCGGGTAATCAATCGTGACCTGCCGATCGGTATCGAAACGACACAGATTTCCAACCAGCCATTGGTGGTGGACCGCGCCATTGGCGATTTCACTACGTCGCTGTATCAGGCGGTGCTGATCATTCTCGCGGTCAGCCTGGTGATGCTGGGCCTGCGGCCCGGCGCGGTGGTCGCTATAGCCATCCCGGTGACGCTGGCGGTCGTGTTCCTCGTGATGCAGATCATGGGTATCGACCTGCAGCGCGTCTCGCTCGGCGCGCTCATCATCGCGCTGGCATTGCTGGTCGATGACGCCATGACGACGGTCGACGCGATGCTTCGGCGCCTCGCAAAAGGCGACAGCATCGATGAGGCGGCCAGCTTCGCCTACAACACGCTTGCCGCGCCGATGCTGATCGGCACGCTGATCACCATCGCGGGCTTTATTCCGATCGGCTTCGCGCAAAGCCAGGCCGGAGAATACACAATCTCGCTATTCCTCGTCGTTGCCATCGCGCTGATTGCGTCCTGGCTGGTCGCGGTGATGTTCACGCCGATCATCGGCGCGATCATCCTCAAGCCCCCGGCGCAAGGTGCGAGCGACGAACCAGGGCGCATCATGCGCTGCTATCGATCGCTGCTCACCACCGCGATCCGGCTGCGGTGGCTGACCATCGCGGTGACCATCACCCTGTTTGTCGTGGCGATCCTCGGCCTTCAGGTCATCAATCGACAATTCTTTCCGCCATCGGACCGCAACGAACTGATCGTCGACCTGCAATTGCCGCGGTCGAGCTCGATCTTCGCGAGCGAAGATGCTGTCAAACGCATCGAGGACAAATTCCTCAAGAAGAGCGACGACGTCGATTACTGGAGTGCCTATATCGGCCGAAACGTCATCCGCTTTTATCTCCCGCTCGCCATCCTGCCGCCGAGCGACCATCATTCCCAGATGGTCGTGCTGGCGAAGAACCTCGAGTCCCGGCTGCGGCTCGAGCGCGATCTCAGCAAGTTCCTCACCGAGCAGTTCCCGCAGGCGATCACGCGGGTCAGCCCGCTTGAAATGGGCCCGCCAATCGGATGGCCCCTGCAATGGCGCGTGGTCGGCCCGGACCTCGAAACGCTGCGCAGCAATGCGCTCAAACTTGCGGAGATTGTCGCATCGCATCCTGGAGCGAAGCGCGTGCATTTCGACTGGATCGAGCCGGCACGGCAATTGCGCATTCAGATCGACCAGGATTCAGCGCGTCGGCTTGGCCTGACCAGCCAGGCTCTCGCAAATACCTTAAGCACCGCGGTCTCAGGATCGACGGTTACGCAGCTTCGCGACGACATTTATCTGATCAATGTAGTCGCGCGAGCGGATGCGCGAGACCGCATCGCGCTTGATACGCTGGCAACACTACAGGTGCCGGTGCCGGGTGGACGCACGGCAGCTCTTTCGAGCTTTGCAACTTTCTCCTACGAACAAGAGCAGCCGCAAATCTGGCGGCGCGACCGCGTTCCGACACTGTCGGTGCTTGCCGATGTCGAATCCGGCTGGCTGCCGGAAACCGTGGTTGCGGCGCTGGACGAGAAGATCGGGACATTTAACGGCACTTTGCCTGCCGGCTATCGTATCGAACTCGGTGGTACCGCAGAGACCAGCGCAGAAAGTCAGGCGGCGGTGTTCGCGGTTGTGCCGATTATGATCATCGTGATGCTGACGCTACTGATGATCCAGCTCAAGGAATTCGGGCAAGTCGCGATGGTGGTAATCCTGCTGCCACTGGGGCTGATCGGTGTTGTGGCGGCATTGCTGATTTTCAACCGGCCGCTGGGCTTCGTCGCAATCCTCGGCATCCTGGCGCTGATTGGAATGATTGCCAAGAACGCGGTGATTTTGCTGTCCCAATTCACCGAGGAGCGCGCTCAGGGGGCATCGCCCGAACAGGCCGCGATTAACGCCGCGATGGCGCGCGCGCGGCCGCTGGTGCTGACCGCGATCTCCACCGTGCTCGGCCTTATTCCCATCGCGCCGACGCTGTTCTGGGGACCAATGGCGTTCGCCATCATGGGCGGGCTCCTGGTCGCGACTATTCTGATGCTGATCTTCCTGCCGACGATCTACGTCATGTGGTTCGGCTTCCTCGAACGGCGCATGGCGAAGGCGCCACCCGCGACGGCAATGTGATGAATGCGCATCGTATAGTGCGGCTGCTGATGGCTGCGATTGTTGCTGCGGGGCCCTCGCTGATCATCGGCGCGGAGCGGGCGGACGCGCAAATGTCAGCACAACGACGAGCTGATCGGCCGCTGGTGCCGCGTTCGCAGGCGCGGCGTCAGGCCGACCGTGCAGCGCAGAGGACTTATATTCCCGGCCATTGGGCCTGGGACCGCAGACAGGGCCAGTATTCCTGGGTTTCCGGTCGCTGGGAACGTTATGATCCAAAGCACGCCTTCGTCGGCGCCGGTTGGCAATTCCGCAACGGGCAGTGGACGTTCGGGCCAATGCGTTAACCTTGGCGGCTCTTCAAATTTAAAGCGTCGTCCCGCATGACCCCTTAATCGCTTCGGGAAGGTGCGTGCCGACTTGTACGGGTCTTGCCGCAAGGTTGATTTACAACGGAGCGGCCCCTAAGCTTGCTTAACGCAATCGCGGTGAGGAGTGTCGCTGCGCATGGCATCGGACCATCCCGGGTCGAGGGTGCCGCGCGGCGTTCTGTGGCTGTGGCTACTGCTCCTTGTCCTCTGGTTTGCCGCCAACTCGTCTTTCGCGATCGAATCGATCCTCACTGGCGCGCTCATCTCCGCAGTGCTCGCCGTGATCTTCGCGCGCAGCTTTCCAGCCTGGGCCGATATTCGCTTCTCGCCGGGGCGCTTGCTCCATTTCATGCGCTACACCTGCGTTTTTACGGCTGAACTGGTGCGCGCCAATCTCAATATGCTGCGCTATGTCTATGCGCTGCGCATCGACATCAATCCGGGTATTGTTGAGGTCAAAACACGCCTCAAGTCACCGGTCGGACGGCTTGCACTTGCCAACTCGATCGCGTTGACGCCGGGCTCCCTGGTCATCGATCTCGAAGGCGACACGGTCACGGTCCATTGGCTCGATGTGCAGACCACCGACCCTGATGAAGCGACGCGGATTATTGTCGGTCCATTCGAACCCGATCTGGAGAGAACCTTTGGCTGACACGATCCTCCTGCTCGCGGGCGTGTTAATCTTCTTCGCCATCGTGTTCACGGTGTTGCGTCTGGTTCTCGGGCGGACAGTGGCCGACCGCATCGCGGCGGTCGATCTGCTGACCGTCATCTCGATATCGATGATCGCGCTCTACGCGCATGTCGGCGCGCGCTTCATCTATCTCGATGTTGCGCTGGTTTACGGCGTTCTCAGTTTTCTCGCCGTGGTCGCCACAGCGCGCTACCTCGAGCGCGGGCTTTGAACGATGCTTGAGCTTCTGGTCTTTCTGATATGCGGCGCCATCATGGTAAGCGGCATCCTTGCGATCACCCTGAAGGGCGCGCTGGCGGCCGCGGTGAGCGGCGGACTTGCAACGCTGTTCGCAGCGGTTTGCTACGTTCTGCTCGGCGCGCCTGATGTGGCGATGACGGAAGCATCGATCGGCTCCGGCCTGTCGACCGTCATATTCCTCTATGCGATCCGACGAACCGCAAGCACGCGGGAATGACCGATGGCTGAATTGATCGGAAGCATTCTGATTCTGGTCGGCGCCTTCTTCCACTTTTCGGCGGGACTTGGAATGCTGCGCATGCCGGACGTCTTTACGCGCATGCAGGCCGGGACCAAGGCCTCGACGCTCGGCAATGCCCTTATCCTCATCGGCATCGCCGTCTATCATCCGGGGTGGACACTGAAACTTCTGATCCTGATCTATTTCGTGTTCATGACCAATCCGGTGTCTTCGCACGCGCTGGCGCGCGCCGCGCGTATGATGCGGCCTCCGGCAACGACACCGCCCCGCGCCGGCACGGCGACTGCGAGACGGGGCAGGGCGGCCTGATGCAACGTATCCTGTCCGCGGCGGTTGTCATTCTGTTCGCGATGATCTTCGCGAGCATCGCCATTGGCTACAGCGAACAACAGGCGTTGCGTCCCTTGGCGGAAAGCTATGTGAAGCTGGTCCCCCACGACCTCGGTGCGCCTAATGTGGTCAGCGGAATTCTGCTCGCGTTCAGGGCTTTCGATACGCTGGGGGAGGTGACCGCGCTTTTCATGGCTGCGGTTGGTGTGGGCATGGTTCTCCGCGGACCGGGCCGCGCTTTCAGCTCGGATGTAGGTGATGAAGCGGGGTCGCCTGCCTCCGAGATCGTAAGGACTTCCGCCCAAATCCTCATACCGATCATGTCGATCTTCGCCGCCTACATCATCCTGAATGGACACATTTCGGCCGGCGGCGGATTCCAGGGGGGAGCCATCATCGCATCAGCGACATTGCTGTTCATGCTTGCGCGCCCGGCCCAACCCATCAACGTCGCCTTTCTCAGCATTACCGAATCTATAGCGGGGGTCCTGTTCGTCCTGGTCGGCGTCGCCGGACTGGTTTTTGCCGGCCGCTTTCTCGACACTCGTTTTCTTCCGGTCGGAGAATTCGGCACCTTGTTCAGCGCGGGCGCGATTCCCGTGCTTTCTGTACTTCTGGGAGTCAAAGTCGGCTGCGAGCTGAGTGTGCTCGTTGATCGCTTCCGAAGCTGAAGCCGCGCAGGATCTACCATGATTGCTTCTGTCGTGCTGTCGACCGGTCTCGCACTCATGCTTGTCGGTTTTTGGGGTGTTGTCACCCATCGCAATATTCTGCGCATCATTATCTCGTTGTCCTTGATCGGAACCGGGAGCCATATCCTGATCGTCGCGATCGGCTTCGTGCGCGGCGGGACGGCGCCGATTATCGACCGCGCCCTTCCCATCGCCGAGGCGCCTCTACGCGCCGTTGACCCGATCCCGTCCGCTCTGGTCGTGACCGCGATTGTGATCGGTCTCGCGGTCACCGCTGTGTTGCTGGCTTACGCAATCCGTCTGTACGACACGAAAAGGACGCTCTCCATCAACTCCTTCACGGAATCGAAATGGTAGAGAGCCTCCTTCATCCGCTGAATATTTACATCATTGCACTCGCCATCGGGTTCCTCGTCCCGCTGCTCCATCTTATCGCCCCGGTTTTGGTTCGAGCCGCTCTTGGATTGGCTCTCGCGGCGATGACCCTGATTTCCGGTATCGCGCTGCTCCGGCTCACCCACGGTGGGCCTGCTATCGAGATCCTGACCGGCGGCGCCACGCCGCCGCTCGCCATTAATCTGCGCCTCGCGCTGCCGGAAGCGCTCTTCGCCTTCAGCATCAATGTGTTCGCATTGTTCGGTGTGCCGTTTGTCATGCGCGAGAAATACGGAATCGTGCTTTTGTATCTTCTCGCGGTCATGGGCATCCAGGGCATGGTGATGACCCGCGACCTGTTCAATCTCTTCGTGTTTCTCGAAATCGTTTCGATCGCCACTTACGGGTTGTTGAGCCTGCGCGACACACCGGCGGCGCTTTCCGCCGCCTTCAAGTATCTTATGGCGACGGTGCTTGCGTCCGGCTTCTTTCTGACCGGAACCATGCTGCTCTATGCGCAAACGGGACTGCTTAACATCGACGACCTGATCGCAATCCGTTCCACGATAATAGGGCCCGTCGGCATTGCTGGACTGATCTTTGTCCTGGCCTGCCTGCTGCTTGAGCTTAAGCCGTTTCCCGCGAATGGCTGGGGTCTCGATGTTTACGAAACAGCGCGCCCGGATGTTGCGGCGTTGGTATCCGGTGGCGTCTCGGCCGGCGTCTTCTTCGCGCTGTTCAAGCTGCTTCCACTGTTCGAGCAGCAATTGCCGCTGATCGCCGTGCTCGCAGCGGTTACGTTTGTTTTCTCCAACCTTATCGGCTTGCGTCAAACCAATGTGCCGCGGCTTCTCGGATATTCTTCGATCGGGCAGATGGCGTTGATGACCATGGCCGCCGCCTTAATGCACGGAACAGCGGCCGAAAGCACGATTGTGCTCGTGATCGGCGGTCTGTTCGTGAATCACCTTTTCGCGAAGGTCGGGCTGTTCTGGCTCGTGGGCTATGTCGGCACAGTAAGACTCCGCGACTGGTCGCGGATCGCGGACCGTCCGGCCGTGGTCGTAGTGTTTGGCGTCATGATCGTAGCCATAACGGGCCTGCCACCGTTTCCCGGCTTTTTCGCCAAATGGCAATTCATCCAGACGCTCGCTTCGGAGCAGCGTTATGGCTTCATTGCAGTGGCGCTGATCGGATCGCTGCTCGAGGCGGCCTATATGTATCGATGGTTTGGCCGCTCGGTGCGCCGCGGGGAGAAGGCCGAGCGGCTGCCGGGCAAAGCTCTGGAATTGGTTCCGATCTTTGGCATGGCTGTTCTGCTTGTCGTCAGCGGCGCAATCGTTGCCCGGCTTTCTGGCATCGATGCATACTGGGTTGCTCTGCCGCTCGCCGCCGGGCTTGCGATGTGCCTTCTGGAGCGCGCGCCGGTTCGCATCCAGGGCCTTGTCACACTCTCCCTCGTCCTCGCGGGCGGTGTATGGCTTATCCGCGAGATGGCCGGGCTGAACCAGCTCTATGCAGCGGTTCTTCTCAGCGGCGGCCTCGTGGTTTCGGCCGGATGCCTGTACCGATCCGATGCGCGTCCAGGGTTTTATCCGCTCCTCTCCGTATTGCTGCTCTCGCTCGCAGCGTTGCCCCGCGCGAACTCGAGCCTCGAATTTCTCGTGGTGTGGGAGCTGATCACGCTCTCCTCCTATCTTCTGGTCCTGCAACGGCCCGCGGCAGTGCCGTACGCACTACGCTATCTGCTGTTTTCGCTTGCCGCCGCATTCTTCCTCTTGGCCGGGTTCGCGATAATGCACACGGCCTCCGGCACGCTCGCATTGTCAGCGTTCCGGGTCGTCGGCCCTGACGCGCCGGCGGTCTTTGTGCTGCTCGCAATCGGGTTCCTGATCAAGGCCGGCGCGGCCGGCGTGCACGTTTGGGTGCCGGGGACCTACGCAGAGGCAGACGACGACGTGTCCGCGCTTCTCTCCGCCGTGATCAGTAAGGTCGCGATCTTCGGATTGCTGATGGGGACCTATGTCGCAATCCGATCGCAAGCAGGTCTCGGCCTTGCACATGTGCTCGGTGCCATCGGCATGCTGACGACGCTCGTCGGTGCATTGCTCGCGGTGCGTCAGGACGACATCAAACGCATGCTGGCCTATTCCAGCATGAGCCAGATCGGCTACATCGTGGCTGCCATTGCGCTGATGAGCCATCTCGGCTGGGTCACGGCGCTCTATCTCGTGGCCAGTCACCTGCTGGTGAAGGGAATTCTTTTTCTCGCCGCCGCTGCGATCATCCTGCGATCCGGGAAGCGCCTGCTGTCCGAACTTGGCGGTCTTGGGTGTGCGATGCCGCAGACGTTCGTGCTCGCGGTCGTGGCAGTTGTCGCAATGTCCGGTCTGCCGCCGCTCGCAGGATTCGGAGGCAAATGGTTGTTGTTGAGCGCCATGATGGAAAAGGGGTGGACCGCGTCGGCAATAATGACGCTGCTCGCGACATTCGTCGGTTTCTTGTACATGGCGCGCTTCATCCACGCGATCTTTCTCGGCATGCGCAAGAGTGCGGACATCACCGTTGCCGAAGCGCCGGTATTTCTGTTGGTCCCGCAATATCTTCTGGCCGCCGGCATCATTGGCATGTCGTTTTTCCCGAAGCTGCTGATCGAACCGATTTCGGCCGCGATCGATCCGCAATTCGCATCGACGCTGCGATGGCAGGGCATGTCGCTCGAACTGATCTATGGATATTGGAATCCCGTGCCCGTCATGGCTTTTGCCGTTGCCGTGGCGCTGACGTTAGGGGGCGCGCTTTGGCTGCTCCGACGCTCCGGCCGCTATGTGTCCCTCGTTTCGGAAGGCTTTTACGAGGCCGCGCAACGGATCTGCACTATTCTGACGCCACCGTTGACCGTCCGCATATGGGCAGATGCGGCGAAAGTCACCGCTTTCGCGGGCGAGCGCAGCCGTCGCCTCTATACCGGCGACGGTCGGGCCTACAACCTCTGCGTGCTTGGCTATGTTCTCGTTCTCTACGGCTGCGGCGGCGGTGCGCAGCAGCTTTGGACGATGGTGGCGGTCAGATGAGCGCAGGCCGGCCGAACCGTCTCTCGGCCGTACCAATCGCCGACGTCGAGGGATGGCGGGCCTTGCGGCTTGGCCGATGGCCCCCTGCGGCGAGCCAACCTGCGTAAGCAAATGCACCCTAGCAAAAAGGGATCGCCGACTGGGCGATCCCCTTCAGGATGTCTGGCTTGCTGTCTTAAGGTGAGCTTACTTCAGCGCGCCCTGGACGCTGGTGAAGGTGGTGACCAGCTTCCCGCCGAGCGTGGTGACCACGCCGATGATGGCAACCGAAATGCCTGCAGCGATCAGACCATATTCGATGGCCGTGGCGCCCGATTCGTCGCGGAGGAATTTGCGGATCATGGTAATCCTCTGTTTGTCGCTTTGGGTGGAACCCTGGTGTCGAACTTCTTCGGTCCTGAACACGCGGAGAAGCTAGGGCTGCGGGTGCTAACGAGAGCTCGCCAAACTGCCTAAAATTTTAATCAAGCCTCACTAAAAGGCCGGATTGTCAACGAAGGGCAAAGTCCTGCGCATAAACATCAGGGTATGGGCCGGGCAACGCCCTGCAGTGCTAGCGGCGCGGTCTGCTCTTCTGCACTCTCGCGTTCGGCAGGGTCGGGACTTGCGGCGGCAATGGACTGCAATTTGCCGGAGGACATGAGCCGCTTCTCGGTTGTCACTGTGCAATGCCGCGCCTACAAGCGGGCAGCCGCGAAGCGGCAGTCGCGAACGGGCGCGTTGCGGAGAGAACATGGTCGATCAGGACGCGCAGGTGGCCACGCGGGATCAGACCATCGAGCCGCGAGGGAATGCCGACGCCTTCCGCGATGAAACGGGCGCGGTCCGCGCCGACTTCATCGAACGCGTTAGCGATGCGGTCCGCCACCATGACAGCGCTGTCGTCCGCGATCTCGTCCGGGAATTGCACGAGGCCGATACCGGCGACCTGATCGAGGCGCTCGATCCCGAGCTTCGACCCCAGCTCATCGAATTGATGGGCAAGGACTTCGACTTCTCGGCCCTCACCGAAGTCGACGCGACCGTCCGCGGCGAGATCCTCGAGGAGCTGCCCCCGGAAACCGTCGCCGAGGGTGTTCGCGAACTCAATTCGGACGACGCGGTCTACATCCTCGAGGACCTCGACCGGCAGGAACAGGTCGAGATCCTGGAGAAGCTGCCGCCGGTCGAGCGCGTCGCGCTGGAACGCAGCCTCCTGTACCCGGAGGAATCGGCCGGGCGGCGGATGCAGACCGAATTCATCGCGGTCTCGCCCGACTGGACGGTCGGTCAGGCGATCGACTACATGCGCGAGACCGACAATCTGCCGGACCGCTTCTACGAGCTGTATATCACGGACCCGGACGGCAAGTTCCTCGGCGCGGTCGCGCTCGATCGGTTGCTGCGCACGAAACGGCCCGTCCCGGTGGTCGAGCTCATGGACGAGGACCGCCGCCGGGTGCGTGCCACCGAGGATCAGGAGGAGGTGGCGCGGCAATTCGAACGCTACAACCTCGTTGCCGCGCCCGTCGTGGACGAGGAAGACCGCCTGGTCGGTGTACTGACCTTCGACGACATCGTGGACGTCATCGAGCAGGAAGCCGAAGAAGACATCAAGGCGCTCGGCGGCGTCAGCGCCCACGAAGAATTGTCGGACTCGGTCTGGGATATCGTGAAGGCACGATTTCCCTGGCTGCTGGTCAATCTCGCTTGCGCCCTGGTCGCCGCATGGGTGATCGGCGAGTTCTCGACGTCCATCGAGAAAATGGTCGCGCTCGCCGTGCTGATGCCGATCGTGGCCTCGATGGGCGGCAATGCGGGGACGCAAACCATGACGGTCGCCGTGCGCGCGCTTGCCACCCGCGAATTGTCCGATGCCAATGCGTTGCGAGTCGTCCGGCGCGAGTTGCTGGTCGGCATCATGAACGGGCTGGGCTTCGCCATCATCATGGGTGGAGTGGCGGTGGCCTGGTTCGGCGTCACCGACCTGTTCCTGGTGATGGGTCTTGCGATGCTCACCGTGCTGGCTGCGGCGGCCCTCGGCGGCATCGCGATCCCGCTCGCCCTGACCAAGCTCGGCATCGATCCCGCGGTGTCGTCCGGTCCATTTGTGACCACCATCACCGATGTGATCGGCTTCTTCTCCTTTCTCGGTATCGCGACGCTCTGGTTCGGCCTGAACTGACGGCCTATCGCGGCGGCGCCAGCAGGGAATCAAGCGCCAACGCAACGTCGCCGGCACGCACCGATTTCGGATCGAGCAGGCTTTGCCCGAACAGGAAGGCGTAGACCATCATCGCTCGCGCCGACGCATCACGCTCCGGCCAGCCGAGTCGTTCGAAAAGCGCCGTGACGAGGCGCAGGCGTTCTGCGTCCACCGCCTGCACGGCGCGGGCTGCGGCGGCGTCATTGCGGGCCAGCGCGCGGATCGCGAGTTCGATGGCGAGCCCCCGCGCATTGCCCCGCCGCGTGTAAAGCTCGACCAGCCGGCGCAGGGCGAGGGCAGGGTCGGAGTCGGACGGCGCCTGCTCGCGGATCGCCGCAATCCGGCCACTGGCCCAGTCCGAAAGCATCGCATCGATCAAGGCGCGCCGGTCGGCGAAATGCCAGTAGAAGCTTCCCTTGGTGACGTGCAGCACTTTCGCCAGTGGCTCGATCCGCACCGCCTCGATCCCGTCGGTTGCGAGGGCGTCGAGCGCTGCGCCAATCCAGGCCGCCGCATCGAGGGCGGCTTTCCGGGGCGCAGCCTCGGTTGCCACGGCCGCCTTGCCTCGTGCCATCCCGCTTGACTCCTTCCATACGGCACCGTACTGAAACATACGCTACCGTATGGGTCAAGCGGCGCCCGGAAAGGGTCGGTTCTCATGAGCCAGTTCAAACCCCGCAATCCGCATTGGGAAGCGCGCGTGCGCGAAAGCTTCGCGCGGCAAACCTTCATGACGCTGATCGGCGGCGAGATCGCCGCGTTGTCGCCTGGCGCCTGCGACGTTGCCTTGAAGGCGCGGCCGGACCTGTGCCAGCAGCGCGGATTTCTGCATGGCGGCGTCACTACGGCTTTGGCCGATACTGCGGCCGGATTTTCAGCCTATTCTCTGATGCCGGAAGGCTCGGCGCCACTGACCGTGGAATTGAAGATCAACCTGATGTCGCCGGCGGTCGGGGACCGCTTCGTCGCCAAGGGTAAGGTGCTGCGGTCCGGGCGTACGCTCACCGTGGTCGAGGTCGACGTGGAAGCACATGCCCGCAGCCAATCGAAGTTGATCGCGCGGATGCTCGCGACCATGATTTGCCTGGAGAATACGTCCGACGCGCCGCAAGAAGCGCGTCTGTGAACCGATATACCGTTCGGAGGAGCGGCCATGATTTCCAATACCTGGAACGGTTTCGATTTCGGGCTCGGCGAGGACGTTGAAATGCTGCGCGACAGCGTTCGCCGCTTCGCCCAGCAGAAAATCGCGCCGCGCGCCGACGAGATCGACAGGAAGAACGAATTTCCGCGGGATCTCTGGCCGAAGCTCGGCGATCTCGGACTGCTCGGCATCACGGTCGAGGAAAAGTGGGGCGGATCCGGGCTCGGCTATCTCGAACATTGCGTTGCGATGGAGGAAATCTCACGCGCCTCCGGTTCGGTCGGCCTGTCCTATGGCGCACACTCGAATCTTTGCGTGAACCAGATCCGCCGCAACGGGTCGACCGATCAGAAGAAGCGCTATCTCCCCAAGCTGATTTCGGGAGCTCATGTCGGTGCGCTCGCGATGTCCGAGCCCGGTTCGGGCTCCGACGTCGTGTCGATGCGCACGCGCGCCGACAAGAAGGGCACCAAGTACATCCTGAACGGCTCGAAAATGTGGATCACCAACGGCCCGCTGGCCGACACCATCGTGGTCTATGCCAAGACCGATGTGACGGCGGGCGCGCGCGGCATCACCGCATTCATTGTCGAGAAGAAGTTCAAGGGATTTTCGACGGCGCAGAAGCTCGACAAGCTCGGCATGCGCGGCTCCGACACCGGCGAGATCGTGTTTCAGGATTGCGAGGTACCGGAAGAGAATGTGGTTGGCGCGGTCGGTAACGGCGTCAACATCCTGATGTCGGGCCTGGATTACGAGCGGGTCGTCCTTGCTGCGGGTCCACTGGGCCTGATGCAAGCCGCGATCGATCTCGTCATTCCCTATATCCATGACCGCAAGCAGTTCGGCCAGCCGATCGGGCGGTTTCAGCTCATGCAGGCGAAGATCGCCGATATGTATGTCGGGATGAATGCGGCGAAGGCTTACGTCTATGCGGTGGCCAAGGCCTGCGACGATGGGCGCACGACGCGCGAGGACGCAGCCGGCGCTATTCTGTTTGCCGCGGAGCGCGCGACGCAAATTGCGTTGGATGCAATCCAGACGCTCGGTGGCAACGGCTACATCAACGAGTTTCCCGCCGGCCGCCTGTTGCGCGACGCCAAGCTCTACGAAATCGGCGCCGGCACCAGCGAGATCAGACGTATGCTGATCGGGCGCGAGATCTTCGAGAAGACGCGTTAGTCGCGCGGGCCAAGACGCGCGATGCTTACGCATCGTGCAACGGCCGCGTCGCAGCGTTAATGGTTCATTGAACGATTGCGCCGATCATTCCGGCATGACCAGCAAGCCCGACCTCAGATTGCGTCTCAAGGCCGACGGCCGCATTGTGGAAATCCTGCCCGACGGCAGTGAGCGCGTCGTGTCCGAGACCAGCAAATTCCCGCAATTCGCTGCGCCCGCCGCGCCCGGTCCGGCGGGCGGTGATGCCGCTTACGCACGGGCGATCCGTGCCGCTGCGCGCATGACCCAGGCCGAATTCGCCTCGCGCATCGGTGTGCCGGTCGAAACGGTGCGCAACTGGGAGCAGGGCAAACGCACACCGCGCGGCCCCGCGCGCGCCTTGCTCCGCGTGATCGAAGGCGCTCCCGAGGTCGCTTTCTCCGTTTTGGAAAAAAAGCACTAGATACACCGCGTTCCGCGTCGCGGAGCCAAAGTTATCCCGGCCGGCGTCGACGATGCTTGGCAGCGGCCTTCCGGCGCGGCATTCTCGCGCGCCATTGAGAAGGGGGCGTGCGGCATGGTTCCAGTGGTCGAAGTCAAGGGAGCGCGGATTCCAGCGATCGGACTCGGCACGATGACGTTGAAAGGCGACGTCTGCGTCGAGGCCGTCAGCACCGCGCTCAGGATGGGGTACCGGCATATCGACACCGCCGCGTTCTACGGCAACGAGGCCGAGGTCGGGGAGGGTATCCGTAAATCCGGCGTGCCGCGCGATGAGATTTTCCTGACCACCAAGGTCCGGCATACCGAACTCAATCCAGGCGAGTTCGAAGAGTCAGTGGAAAACAGCCTGAAGCGGCTCGACCTCCCGTATGTCGATCTCTTGCTGATCCATTGGCCGCATCCCGAGATTCCACCGGAGGTCTATATTCCGGCGCTGTGCAAGGCCAAGCGCAACGGCCAGACCCGGCATATCGGCGTCGCCAACTTCACCATCGCGCTGCTCGAAGAAGCCGAGAAGCTCGCCGACGAGCCGATCGTGAACAATCAGATCGAAGCGCATCCGTTTGTCGATCACCGCACCATTCATGCCTATTGCAAGGGCCGCGGGATCTCGGTGACCGGCTATTGTCCGCTTGGACGCGGCCGCATTCCGGGCAACGCCGTGCTCGAACGGATCGCCAAGACTCATAACAAGAGCGAGGCGCAGATCGCGCTGAGATTTCTGGTGCAGGAAGGCGTGATCCCGATCCCGCGCACGGCCAAGCCCGAGAAGCTCAAGGCCAATGTCGACATCTTCGACTTCCTGCTGGCGGACTCGGAAATGACGGAAATCCGCAATCTCGCCGAGCCGAACGGCCGCATTGTCAATCCGCCGCAAGCGCCAAAATGGGATAGCTGAAGTCCGATGCTTTTCCTGGACGCCAAAGGTGCGCATTTTCCGGCCCTTGGGCTTGGAACATGGGAATTGCGCGGACGCGATTGCGCGAGGCTCGTCGAGCAGGCGGTGCGGCTCGGCTACCGGCATTTCGATACGGCGCAGATGTACGGCAACGAGCGCGAGGTCGGTGACGGAATTCGCGCCTCCGGCATAAGGCGCGAGGAGGTCTTTGTCGTCACCAAAATTGCGCCGGACAACCTCGCGCCGCGGCTGCTCGAACGGTCGGTAAAGGAATCGGTCGCAGCGCTGCGCCTCGGCGAGATCGATCTCTTGCTCTTGCACTGGCCAAACAAGGGCGTGCCCTTGTCCGAGACCATCGACGCGCTGGTTGGCGTCAAGCGCGATGGCCTCGTGCGTCATATCGGCGTTTCGAACTACACCGTCGCGCTGATCGAGGAGGCGAGCCGGCTTTCAGGTGATCGGCTGGTCTGCAATCAGATCGAGTATCATCCGTATCTCGACCAGTCCAAGGTGATTGCCGCCTGCCGCAAGCACCACATGGCGGTGGTCGCCTATTCGCCGATCGCGCAGGGCAATGCCAAGAACGATGCGGTGCTGGCGCGCATCGGCAAGGCGTATGGCAAAAGCGGCGCGCAGGTCTCGCTGCGCTGGCTGATCCAGCAGGGTGTCGGGGCGATCCCGCGCACCAGCAAGGTGGAGCGGCTCGCCGAGAACATCGCGATCTTCGACTTTGCTCTGACCGACGCGGAGATGGCCGAGATTACCGGTCTTGCACATCCCGGTGGACGGCTCGTCGACTGGGCCTGGTCGCCGCGATGGGATTGAGCGCCGAGACCGCGCTCGTCCTGTTTTCCGGTGGTCAGGATTCGACCGTGTGTCTCGCCTGGGCGCTCGACCGGTTCGCGCGGGTCGAAACCGTCGGCTTCGACTATGGCCAGCGCCATGCGGTCGAGCTCACAGTGCGTCCGGAGATCCGTGACGCGCTCAGTGCGCTCAACCCGGACTGGGCCGCGCGGCTTGGCGAGGATCACGTCATCGACCTTGCTGTGTTAGGACAGATTTCCGATACGGCGCTGACCCGCGACGTCGCAATAGCCATGGCCGATAACGGGCTGCCCACCACTTTCGTGCCCGGCCGCAACCTTGTCTTTCTGACTTTTGTCGCGGCGCTCGCCTATCGGCGCGGGGCGAAACACCTTGTCGCCGGGATGTGCGAGACCGATTATTCCGGCTATCCGGATTGCCGCGACGACACCATCAAGGCGATGCAGGTCGCGCTGACGCTGGGCATGGACCGCCGGTTCGTGGTGCATACCCCGCTGATGTGGCTGGACAAGGCGGAGACCTTCGCGCTGGCGCAGGACATTGGCGGGGAGGGACTGCTCGACACAGTCGTCGAGCGCACCCATAGCTGCTATCTGGGCGACCGCTCGCACCGTCACGACTGGGGCTATGGCTGCGGCGAGTGTCCGGCCTGCCAGCTGCGGGCGGCCGGCTATAAGAAATGGCGAGAGGACCGCGCACGTCGATGATGAACGAGACACGCCGCTGGCTCGAAGGGTCGCTGTTCTTCGCGCTGTTTTGCCTGACCATCCCGGTGGCAAACTGGATGATCTATAATGTCGGCACCGTCTGCGGGCGTGACGGCCCTTGCCTCGTACCGGTGGCGCCGGGACTGATGGCGCCGTCCGGCGTGCTGATGGTCGGCATTGCGCTGGTCTTGCGCGATCTCGTGCAGCGGCGGCTCGGATTGGGCGCGGCGGTGGCCGCGATCCTGATCGGCGCCGCCATCTCTGGCCTGGTCGCGCCGCTGTCTCTCGTGATGGCTTCGGCGACGGCGTACCTCGTATCCGAGTTCGCCGATCTTGCGGTTTACACGCCGCTGCAGGAAAGGCGCTTCATCACCGCGGTGATCGTTTCAAGCATCGTCGGCCTCGTGATCGATTCGATCGTGTTCCTGTGGCTGGCTTTCGGCTCACTCGACTTTCTCGCCGGACAGGTCGTGGGCAAGGCCTGGATGGTTCTGTTGTCGGTCCCGTTCATCATGTATCTGCGACGACGCGATGCCGCGATGGATCTCGGGCCCGCCTGAGACGGGAGAACATTTAATGAGTGCGCTCGACGATCTTCGCAACATCACCACCGGCACCATCACGACGATGCTGCTCAAGCGCGGCATCCGTCACAGCTGGATGCAGGGACCGATGCCGCTCGTCCCCGGCGGCAAGCGAGTCGTGGGGCCGGCCTTCACCCTGCGCTTCGTGCCGGTGCGCGAGGACCTCGCAACGCCGGAAAGCTGGGGCAAGCCCATTTCCACCCGCGCCGCGATCGAAGCGATGCCGGAAGGCTGCATCGCGATCGCGGATGCGATGGGCGTGCAGAATGCCGGAATATTCGGCGACATCCTCGTCATGCGCATGGTCAAGCGCGGCGTGCAGGCGCTGGTGACCGATGGCGCGATGCGCGACAAGGTCGGCATCCTGAAGACGGGACTGCCGGTCTGGTGTTCCGGCATCGCCGCGCCCGCCTCCGTGAACGGACTGACCTTCGTGGGCTGGAACGAACCGATCGGTTGCGGCGGCTGCGCGATCTTTCCGAACGATATCATTGTCGCGGACGATGACGGCGCGGTGGTGATCCCGCAGGCTCTGGTCGAGACCATCGCCAAAGAGGGCCTTGAGCACGAAGCCTACGAGGAGTGGGTCGTTCGCGAAGTGGAGAAAGGCGTCAAACTGCCCGGCCTTTATCCGATGAACGAAGAGACTCGGAAGCGCTACGAGGCGGAACGCCAGAAAAAGTAGCGGGCAGGCGGCGGGAGCACCGGTGATGTTCGGCCTGTCCAAGGTCCTCGGCTTCTTCGCGCTGCCATCCAATCTGCTGATCGTTCTGGCGCTCGCCGGCATCGTCCTGGTGTGCACGCGTTATCGCAGGTTCGGGCAGGGCCTCCTGATCGGCGCCGTGCTGCTGCTTGCCGTTGTCGGGTTTTCTCCGCTCGGAAACGTGCTCATGTTGTCGCTCGAAGAGCGGTTTCCGAAATGGGATGCGCGCGGCCGGGCGCCGGACGGCATCATCGTCCTGGGTGGCGCAGTCTCCCCGGACGTATCGGCTGCGCGCAAAGAGATCGCCCTGAACGAGGCCGCGGAACGGATGACCGTGGTTGCGAAACTCGCGCGCGATTATCCGTCGGCGCGCATCGTCTTCACCGGCGGCAGCGGTCGTCTTTGGCAGGGTGCGACCGAGGCCGAAGCCGTTCCGGCGCTGTTCGAAAGCTTCGGAATCCCTGCGTCTCGCATCGTGCTGGAGGATCGCGCCCGCACCACCGCCGAGAACGCGAGCTACACGAAGGCGCTGGTGCAGCCAAAGCCGAACGAACGCTGGCTGCTGGTCACGTCGGCGCATCACATGCCGCGGTCGATCGGGGTTTTCCGCGCAGCGGGTTTTCCCGTCGAGGCCTATCCGGTCGACTTCCGCACCCGCGGGGCCGCCGACCTCGTCGGGCCTTTCGGTTCGCTTGCGGGGGGATTGGCGCGGACGGATGCGGCCTTGCACGAGTGGGCCGGGCTTTTGGTCTACTGGCTGACCGGACGGACCGCCGAGCTGATCCCCGGACCGCGTCGGTTAGGCGGGTGCGACCTCGCGCGCGAGAATTGCCGGCCTTAACCGGCCGTTGCGGTTACCAATTCGTAAACATTTTGAGCTGACATTGGCGCGTCAGGGCGGAGCGCCGAGAATGCAGATTGAGGCCAAAGTCATCCCGGTTCAGGGCATCGCCGAGGTGCCCGACATTGTCGAGGGTCACGAGGAAGCCGAAGCCCGACGGCATCGGGCAGAGTTGCTGCTGCTGAACGTCGCGACTGCGCTTGCCATCGCGCTGGTTACGTGTGCGTGGGTCGCGATCGCGCTTGAGTGATCAATCTGCGGTCATCGACCGGCTGGCGTCCGATGTGAACTGACGATTCCACATCACCACCACGATGGCGGCTGTCGTGGCAAACAACAGCCACGGCGATACGAACCATCCGAGATAACCGAGCGCGAAGAAAAACGCGCGCTGGCCGCGATTGAAGTGTCGCCCTGCGGATTCGCAGAGCTTGCTGGTCCTTCGCGCATGGCGCCTTGCGTCGGGATTGTCCTTCTCTGCGGAAGGCGGCATCGCCCCGATCATGATCGCAACGTAGTTGTAGAGCCGGTATGCCCAGGCGAATTTGAAGAAGGCGTAGACGAAGACGACCGCAAGGCCGATCACCTTGATTTCCCAGAGCATCCGCGTCGTCTGAACGCCGAACGGCAGTGTCGAGACGATCGTGATGAGATCGTCGGTCGAGCGCAGCACGGTCAGGGTGCCGCCGACCGCGATTAGCGATGTCGATGCGAAGAATGCCGTGCCGTTCTGGAGCGACGCCATGATCTGCGCGTCGACCATGCGCATGTCTCGGCGCAGCATCTCCTGCATCCAGCCATCGCGGTAGGTGTGCATGCGCGAGTTCAGGCCGCGCTGGCCGAATTCGGTCCATTCCAGCACGAAGGCGTAGCCGAGCCAGCAGGCGACGAAGAATGACAGGGCGAGTATGTCCGGCAGGCTGAACAGCATCATGCACCTTTGGCGACGGCACGATTGCGAACCGTGCGCGAAATACAACCCGTGATTGCTTTCCGGCCCTCTGAGGTGTATTAGACTAAAGTCTTACCCGATACGCGTGCATCAAAGCTGCGAAGGCGCTCCGGACCTTCGCGCAGTGCGGCCCTCCGCAGCACAGGATGGAGACGGCCTATGGCACAAGAACAGACTCGGCAATCTGAATCGATGGTGACCACCACCCTGTGGATCGCCGCGTCGCTTGTGGTGGTTCTGGTCGTTGCG
>NZ_DATMRX010000227.1:0-3159 GCF_035565855.1 Pseudorhodoplanes sp. | reverse complement strand
CGATGCCGGCCCGATAACGCCGGGCTTTTCGAACATCACGCCGGCATTGTAGTTAAGCTTCGAAATGTCGTTGGAGCCGATGCCGCTCACCGAACCGTCGATGCGCAGCTTCTCGGCGCGTCCGAACAGGTTGCGGTGGCCCCAGTAGCCTTCGAGACCGACGCCCTCGGTATTGGAGACGGTGCCGCCGATGCCCAGATAGCGCGTCTTGCGCTCGGTCACGTTGATATCGACCGGGATATTGCCCTCACTGTCGAGCTGATCGGCCTCGCGCAGCGTCACGCTGTTGAAGACCTCCATCCCCAGAAGCCGTTCACGCGCGTCATCGATGTCCTTGGGCGAATAGCGCTCGCCGCGCTTCAGCCCCGCCATGTAGCGGGTGAACTCGGGGTCCATCCGCTCGGTGCCTTCGACCGTGGTCTCGCCATAGCCGGCCACCGGCCCGGCTTTCACCGCAAGGGTGACGTCGAGCGTCGTCGTGTTGTGATCGGCCACGATCTCGCGGTCGGTGATCTCGGCCAGAGGGCGGCCCTCTTCCTTCAGCGCCCGCACGATCAGCGCCTCGGCCTTGAGAATCGCGCCCGAGCCGGCATCCCCGCCGGCGATCAGTCCGAAATCGGCGCCCGTCAGCCCGGCGGCATCGCCGGTCAGGCGAATGTCGCCAAGGGTGAATTTCGGTCCCGGCGTTACCTCTATCACCACGGGAACCGGCTGCGGGCCCCGGAACTCGGCATCGGGCGGCAGATCGTCGATGGAGCGGCCATCGATCGAAACATTGACCACGCCCTCATAGCGCGCGTCCGCATAAAGAGCCGCGACGAGCTGCTCGCGATCGCCGCGCGCCTTCGACATCAGGCCGAGCGAGCCGGAAACCGGCCTGTCCTCGTCCGTCTTCAGGGTCGACGCGGCTTCCAGCTTCTTTTTCAGATCGTCATGGTCGTCGGGCACATTGATCGTGACCGAATAATTCATCGGATCAACGATGTCGCTGTCCTCGTCATTGGCGGCGGAGCCCCACAGCCTGATGCCGAACAGCTCGAATGCGGCGGCCGGCTGAGGTGAAACCGTCAGGGCCGACGTTGCAAGCAGCGCGAACAACAGCGCGCGCGGCAGGGAAATGCCTGCCGCTGCTTCGTTCGGTTTCTGCCTCGTTTCGTGCCGCATTCCCTCAACTTAACGAACAAAGTTAAAATTCGACTGAAATTTCGGATATTTGATGAATTACGTTGCGTCCGCTTGTGCCAGAAGAGCACAAGGTTGAAAATCAAATCCTTCGCTGTTCAGGCAAGAATGCGTGAACACGACATTCGGGCTGAATAACGACGAATGCTGTGAAATGAAACCGTTACGGCGCCTGTGGCGCGGCGGCGACATTGACAAGCCATGCCGATAGCCGAAATCTGGCCGCAAACTCAAAGAGGCATCACGATCATGCGCGCGTCACGGGCCCTTGCCGCAATTGCTTTCGCATTTCTGACGATGACAGGACTGTCCCACGCGCAGGATGCGCGCCGGATCGTGACCACTGAAAACGCGGATTTCTTCGGTTTCGACCTGCGTTCCGAGCAGAATGTGAGCCTCGATGAGTGCTCGTCCGCCTGCCTCGGCGATTCGGCCTGCCGCGCCTTCACCTACAACAACAAGGCGAAGTGGTGCTTCCTGAAGTCCGACTTCAACCAGATGAAGCCTTTCGCTGGCGCCACCGCCGGCAAGGTCGTGACGCTGTCGGGCGACGCCGATATCGGCGCGCCGCCCGCACTCACCTATGTGCCGGACTGGATAAAGTCTCAGGCCGAGCAGTATCGTAAAAACCTGACCGGCCCGCACGCCCAAAGGCCTGAAGAGGGATTGGGCGCGCTGGTCGAGGATGCCGCAGCCGCCGCACAACGAGGCGACCAGCGCGGCGCCGTTCAGAAGTATGAGGCGGCCCTCTCCGCCCTGCCTCAGGAGGGCAAGCTTTGGCTTGAACTCGCCCGTGCCAATCTCGCCGTCAGCCCGCACGACAGTGGCGACACCTCCACGCTGCGTACCAATGCCACTTCGGCCGCCCTCAATGCCTATGATCTGTCGCGCACCACCGCGATCCGCGCCGACGCGCTGGCCAATCTTGGCTCCGCGCTCGATGGGCGCGAGCTCTACCGCCCCGCATTGCAGGCCTATGAGGCGAGCCTCTCGCTCGTCAATTCGGCGTCGGTGCGCGGCCTCTATGAGGACCTGAAGGCCCGCAAGGGTTTTCGCATCGTCGATCATTCCATCGATGCCGATACGATAGCACCGCGCATCTGCGCGCAGTTCTCCGAGGATCTGGTGCGCACCGATGTCGACTACACGCAGTTCGTGCGCGTCAACGGGTCCGCCCCGGCCGGCATAGAGGCCAAAGAGCGCCAGATCTGCGTGGAGGGGCTTTCGCACGGCCAGTCCTACGAAGTCACCTTCCGCGCCGGCCTGCCGGCCGCCATCGGCGAGGTGCTGACCGCGCCCGTCACGCTCTCTATATATGTGCAGGATCGCGCCGCTTCGGCCCGCTTCACCGGCGATTCCTTCGTTCTGCCGGCCGGTGCGCGGCGCGGCATTCCCGTCGTCACCGTCAACATGGATGCGGCGGACATGAAGCTCTACCGCATCGGCGACCGGGCGCTGGCGCAATTGCTGTCCGGCTACCAGTTCCTGCGCCAGCTCGACGGCTATGACATTTCCAGCATCGCCGACCAGATGGGCGAGCCGGTGTGGGAAGGCCAGCTCGAAATCGCCGGAGACCTCAACAAGGAGGTCACGACCTCCTTCCCCGTCGATGAAGCGATCCCGCAGCGCAAGCCCGGCGTCTATGTGCTGACCGCCCAGCCGCTGGATGACCAGAGCGACAGCTGGAACTCGCGCGCCACGCAATGGTTCGTCGTGTCCGACATCGGCCTCACCACCTATACCGGCGAGGACGGCCTCACCGTTTTCGCCCGTTCGCTGGCCAGCGCGAAGCCCGTCACCGGCGCGGAGCTGACCCTGCTTGCCCGCAACAACGAGGTGCTTGGCACCGCCGTCACCAATGACGAAGGCCGCGCCATCTTCAATCCCGGCCTCACCCGCGGCGAAGGCGGTCTGGTGCCTGCGGTTCTGACCGCGAAGAACGGCGACAGCGATTTCGTCTTCCTCGACATGGGCCGC
>NZ_DATMRX010000226.1:0-6232 GCF_035565855.1 Pseudorhodoplanes sp. | reverse complement strand
CTGAACGCCTGGTGCTTCGAGCCCGATCATTCCTACAATGTCACCAAAGGCCGCAGCCTGCTGACCTCCTACATCGCAACGCGGCCGCTGTCGGAGGCCGAACGCACCGCGCTGCCGCTGCTCGCGCGCGGCGCCGCGATGCGCTTTCTGCTGACGCGGCTGGTCGATTGGCTGAACGTACCGCCCGGCGCGCTGGTGCGGCCGAAAAATCCCATCGAGTATTTCCGCAAGCTGCGCTTCCACCAGCAGGCCGAAAGCGTCCGCGACTACGGACTGCCGACCGCGAAAGTCCGCGCATGACGCAGGGTCCGCACGTTGTCATCCATACCGACGGCGCCTGCTCGGGCAACCCCGGCCCCGGCGGCTGGGGCGCGATCCTGACATCCGGCGCGCACGAGAAGGAACTCAAGGGCGGCGAAGCGCACACCACCAACAACCGCATGGAGTTGATGGGGGCCATCGCCGCGCTGGAGGCTCTAAAGAAACCCTCGGTCGTCGAATTGCACACCGACAGCAAGTATCTGCACGACGGTATCTCGAAATGGATTCACGGCTGGAAGCGCAACGGCTGGAAAACCGCCGACAAGAAGCCGGTGAAAAACATGGACCTCTGGCAGCGGCTCGATCAGGCGATCCAGAACCATGAGGTGCATTGGCGCTGGGTCAAGGGGCACGCCGGCCACGAGATGAACGAG
Source organism: Pseudorhodoplanes sp. (assembly GCF_035565855.1). GTDB lineage: Bacteria > Pseudomonadota > Alphaproteobacteria > Rhizobiales > Xanthobacteraceae > Pseudorhodoplanes. The sequence continues at coordinate 5,537 of NZ_DATMRX010000226.1, read as the reverse complement.
CGCGCCGACCGCCTCGCCGTTGCCGCCATAGCGGAGATCCGCGCGGCGCAAAAATGAAAGGCCCTCCCCGCGCATGCGGAGAGGGCTCGGTCGCAAACGCCAACGCGACGGATCAAAGGCTCTTCAGCAGGTTCTCGGCGCCCGAGACGTCCGCCTTGCCCGGCGAGTCCTCGACGTTCAGCGCCTTCACCACGCCGTCCTCGACGACCATCGCGTAACGGCCCGAACGCACGCCAAGCCCGCGCTCGGTCAGGTCCGCGGTGATGCCGACCGCCTTGGCCCAGGCCGCGCTGCCGTCCGCCAGGAACTCGATGCCGTCGCCGCCGGAAGCCTTCTTCCAGGCGTCCATCACGAACACGTCGTTCACCCCCGTCACCGCGACGGTGTCGACACCCTTGGCCTTGATCGCGGCAAGGTTCTGCACGAAGCCCGGCAGATGGTTCTTATGGCAGGTCGGCGTGAATGCGCCCGGCACCGCGAACAGCACCACCTTCTTGCCCTTGAACAATTCGTCGGTGGTCTTCGGCTTCGGACCTTCGGACGTCATTACCGTGAATGTCGAATTGGGCACGCGGTCGCCGACCTTGATAGCCATGATCACTCGTCCTCTTGTGGTTTATGGATGGGACATCCACGCCAAAACTAGCGTGTCCGGCGGATTAGTCGAGCCGAAATGCGGCCTCGATCGCGCGATCGCCCGCCACGGCCGTAAGCCGCAGCGTCGCGCCCTCCGCCTTCGCGCCGGGCGGCAAGCCGTCAAGATCGAAGGCAAAGCGATGCAGGCCCGTAGGCGCGCCTGCGACCGGCTGCGGCAACGGCAGCGCCCAGTCCGCGGTCGGTCCTTCCGCGAATAGGGTCGGCGTCTCGTCGGTAGGGGCAGCAACATCGACCACGATCCGCGACTTGCCTCCGGTGGCCTCGCGGTGCACAGCGCGGATGGCCGGGACGCCGGCGTCGCCGACTTGCGCCGGCTTGGGCACGCGGGCCTCCGCGCGGCCGACGGCATCCTCGTTCGTGCCCTCGACGCCGGTGAGCGCCAACTCCAACTGGGCCTCCGCCGGCATGCAAAGCTTCTCGCACGCAGCGTAGTCGAGCTTCAACCGCAGCGTCGCCGGCTTGGCCGCGTCCTGCGGCACGACATGCACGGGAAAGATGACGTCGCCCTTGTAGCCGATGGAGCTGCCGCCAGCGCCGTCCGCGAACCGCTCGGGCGCCGGATAGAGCACGGTGACCGCCTTCACGTTGTCCGACTTGGAAAAATCCCAGGCCGGCGGCACACCGCTATCGCCCGGATAGCGCCAGTATGTTTTCCACCCTTGCTTGAGCTTGATCTCGACACCCGCGCGGAGCATCCGGCGGCCTGCATCGTCGCGCGCCTTCGCGCCAACGAGTCGCGCCGACGATGACGCATCGCCGCTCCAAGGCGAAACATCCGCCGCAATTGCGGCAGAGGATGCCAATCCCGACGACGCGATGCCGACGAGGCCGGCCGCGAGCAGAATCGGAAAAATGCTGGCGAGACGGAACGTTACGGACATGGCCATCATTTAATGAAAGCGACGCCTATATACCACTGACATGGTCGTGAACGCGACCGCCGGTCCCGAGTTTCATTTCCAAAGCGGCAGGATGGGAGTAACCTTATCCCATGAGAACAACACGCAAAACGCTCCGAAAGCATGCCACGCGCAGTGCCCGACAGGGGCGGTCCGGCGAGGACTTTTCCGGCGATCGCTTCTCTGGCCAAGACTTCGGCGGTCAAGGCTTCCTGGATGGTAAGATGCTGATCGCTTCTCCCGGCATGCAGGACGAACGCTTCGCGCGCAGCGTGATCTATATGTGTGCCCATTCGTCCGAAGGCGCGATGGGCATCATCGTGAACCAGCCGGCCGCGCATATCAGCTTCCGCGATCTCCTGGTGAAGCTCGACGTCATTCCCGCGTCGGACAAGATCGAGCTTCCGCACAGCGCCGACGACGTGACGGTGCTCAAAGGCGGCCCGGTGGAGACCGAGCGCGGCTTCGTCCTGCACAGCGCCGATTTCTTCATCGAAAACTCGACACTGCCGATCGACGAGGGCATCTGCCTCACCGCAACGCTCGACATCCTGAAGGCCATCGCGCGCGGCGACGGCCCGGCCAGCGCCATCCTCGCGCTCGGCTACGCCGGCTGGTCGCCGGGACAGCTTGAAAGCGAGATGCAGAGCAACGGCTGGCTGCATTGCAGCGCGGATCCCGAGTTGATCTTTGGCACCGATGCCGACGCGAAATACAACCGCGCCATGCAGAAGATCGGTATCCGCCCGGGCATGCTGTCGAGCGACATCGGACACGCCTGACAGGCTGCTGCGGACGATTCTCCATCGTTCCAAGATGCGCGGTATCGGCGCGTTCACGCGCGCTGAGCCTCTATCATTGCGGGACGGCCGCAGGCCGGACCCGGAATCCAGATGTAGGTTCAGAGTCCGCCGCAGGATTCCGGGTTCGCTCGCGAATGCGAGCGCCCCCGAATGACAACGGCGATTTTTTAGCTTGCCACGCAGGCAAACTCCGGCAGCGGCACTGTCCTACGCTGCGCTCCTGCCGGGTGCGAAGCGGCCGTAAAAGCTGTCGCCTTTTGCCGCCATATCGAGCAATAGCTTCGACGGCGCGAAGCGCGGTCCGTATTTCTCCAGCTTGCGGCACAACTCGACGAAACGCTTCGTCCCCATCATGTCGATATAGGACAGCGTGCCGCCCGAATACGGCGCGAAGCCGAAGCCCAGGATCGAGCCGACATCGGCCTCGCGCACGTCGGTGATGACACCCTCCTCGAAGGTGCGCGCGGCCTCGAGCGCCTGCACCACCAGGAAGCGCGCCTTCATCTCCTGGACGTCGAGCACCTCGATCTCGTCGCGGCCGAGTCTCCTCGGCTGCAAGTCGGCCAGCCCCGGCCACAGCCGTTTCGGCGCGCCTTGCGGATAGTCGTAGAAGCCCTTGCCGTTCTTGCGGCCCAACCGGCCGCGCGTCTCCACCATCTCTTGCAGCAGTTTCTTCTGCCCCTGGTCCACCGCCTGCGGACCAAGATCAGCCTCGGTCGCCTTGACGATCTTCAGGCACAGATCGATGGCAACCTCATCGCACAACGACAGCGGCCCGACCGGCATGCCGGCCATCCGCGCCGTGTTCTCGATCATGGCCGGAGGGATTCCCTCCAGCAGCATGAGGTGGCCCTCCTGGATGTAGTTGAGCACGCAGCGGTTCGCGTAGAAACCGCGCGTATCGTTGACGACGATCGGCGTCTTGCCGATGGCACGCACGAAATCGAGCGCGGTCGCGAGCGCGGCATCGCCGGTCTTCTTGCCGAGGATGATCTCGACCAGCATCATCCGCTCGACCGGCGAGAAGAAATGAACGCCGATGAAGCGCGATGCATCCATTGCGGTTTCGGCAAGCGATGTGATCGGTAAGGTCGAGGTGTTGGAGCCGAATACGATGTCGGGCATCACCGCCTGGGCCTTGGCGGTCGCCTCCGCCTTCACCTTGCGATCCTCGAACACGGCTTCGACGATCAGGTCCACGCCCTTCAGCGCGGCATAGTCGGCGGTGGCCTGGATGCGCGCGAGCGCGGCGTCGCGGCGTTCCGCTGCCATGCGGCCGCGCTCGACCTGAGCGTTCAAGCTTTTCTCAACAGTGGCCTTGCCATTGTCGGCACTGGCTTGGTCGCGGTCGATCAGCACCACCTCAATGCCGGCTTGCGCGCTGACGGAAGCAATCCCTGCGCCCATGAAGCCCGCGCCGAGGATACCGATACGCTTGAGCCTCGACGGCGGCGCATTCGTCGGCCGCCGCGCGCCCCTGTTCAGCGCCTGAACCGAAACGAACAGCGAGCGCGCCATCGCCGCCGCCTCCGGCGACCGCAGAACGTTCGCGAAATATCGCTGCTCGACAACGAGTGCGCGGTCCATCGGAAGCTGCAGGCCCTCGTAAAGCACCTGCAAGATGGCGCGCGCCGCAGGATAATTGTCATACGTCTCGCGCCGATAGAGCGCATTCGCCGCCGGAAACGTCATCATCCCGGCCTTGGACCAGATCGGGCCGCCCGGCAGCCGGAAGCCGTCCGTGTCCCACGGCGCCTTGGCGTTCGGGTTGGCTTTGGCCCAATCCTTCGCCGCTTTGACGAGGTCGGCCGCCGGCACCACGGCGCCGACAAGCTTCATCGCCTTGGCGCGGTCGAGCGCCACCGGATCGCCCTTGAGCAAGAACTGCAGCGCATCCGCCGGCGGCATCATGCGCGCGACGCGCTGTGTACCGCCCGCGCCGGGGAACAGACCGACCTTCACCTCGGGCAGGCCAAGCCGCGTCTTGGTGTTGTCGGCGGCGATCCTGTGATGACAGGCCAGGCACAATTCCAGGCCGCCGCCGAGCGCGGTGCCGCTGATGGCAGCGACGAACGGCTTGCCGCACGTTTCGATGCGTCGATAAAGCTGCGACAGCTTGCGGCTCTCCTCGAACAGGAACGTCACCGCGGCCGTCTCGCCCTCGCGCTGCATCTTCTCGCCAAAGGCGTGCACAAGCGCCTGCATCATGGTGAGGTCGGCGCCGGCGGAAAATGTCTCCTTCCCGGATGTGACAACCGCGCCCTTGATCGCGGCGTCGCCGGCGATCTTTTCGACAAGCGCGGACAGCTCCGCAACGGTGGCTGCGTCGATGACATTCATCGAACGGTCCGGCCTGTCCCAGACGATCAGCGCAATGCCGTCGCCATCGACGTCAACCTTGAATTGGGGGCTCGCCATGATTCAGGCCTTTCGCGGCGGATAGGGTTGGCCGTTCTTATGGAGATAGCGGCTGCCGGTTCTGTCGCGCTCCATGCGCATATCGATATCGGGGTAGATCACGGCCTCGGTCGCGCTGCGCGTCCCGATTTCGATATAGACGGCGTCGTCCTGCGAGCGGTTGACGAGACAATGGCCGATGCCGGCATCCGCCTTCCAGCCCGCGGCGTCCCCGGGCCGCAGCACCGTCTCGCCATCGTCCTCGCACAGCACCAGTTCGCCTTGCAGCACATAGACGAATTCGTCCTCGTTGCGATGCCAATGCCGCTGGGCCGACCAGGTGCCCGGCTTGAGCGTGGTGAGATTGACACCGAACTGGCTGAGGCCGACGGCGTTGCCGAGCCGCTTGCGCGAGCGGCCAACGACCTGTTGCGCGAACGGATCGGGATAGCCGGTGTTGGTGTCGATGGGGAGCGCCGCGATATCAACCTTGGGCATCGGATCAGACCCTTTCGATGATCGTCGCGGTGCCCATGCCGGCGCCGATGCACAGCGTCACCAGCGCGGTGTTGAGATCGCGCCGCTCCAGTTCGTCCAGCACCGTGCCGAGGATCATCGCACCGGTGGCGCCGAGCGGATGGCCCATCGCGATCGCCCCGCCGTTGACGTTGATCCTGTCGCGCGGGATGTCGAACGCCTGCATGTAACGCAGCACCACCGAGGCGAATGCCTCGTTGAGCTCGAACAGGTCGATGTCGGCCTTGGTCATGCCGGCCTTCTT
>NZ_DATMRX010000225.1:0-1571 GCF_035565855.1 Pseudorhodoplanes sp. | reverse complement strand
CTTACCTCGAGGGCAAGGAGCCCGACGAGGCGACGCTCAAGAAGCTGGTCCGCAAGGGTGTGATCACCGGCGCGTTCTATCCGGTGCTGTGCGGGTCCTCGTTCAAGAACAAGGGTGTGCAGCCGCTGCTGGATGCCGTGGTCGATTACCTGCCGTCGCCGCGCGATGTTCCGGCGATCAAGGGCGTCGATGCCAAGGGTAACGAGGTCGAGCGCCATCCTGACGACAATGAGCCGATGTCGCTCCTGGCGTTCAAGATCATGGACGACCCGTTTGTCGGCACCATTACATTCTGCCGCATCTATTCGGGCGTGCTGGCAAGCAGCACCGGCGTGATCAATTCGACCAAGGACCGCAAGGAGCGCATCGGCCGTATGTTGCTGATGCACGCCAACAACCGCGAAGACATCAAGGAGGCCTATGCCGGCGACATCGTCGCGCTGGCTGGCCTGAAGGATGTGCGCACCGGCGATACGCTGTGCGATCCGCAGCACTTCGTGATCCTTGAAAAGATGGAATTCCCCGATCCGGTCATTGAGATCGCGATCGAGCCGAAATCGAAGGCGGACCAGGAGAAGCTCGGCGTCGCGCTGGCCAAGCTTGTGGCCGAGGATCCGTCTTTCAGTGTCCATACCGATACCGAGAGCGGCCAGACCATCATCAAGGGGATGGGCGAGCTGCACCTCGACATCAAGGTCGATATCCTCAAGCGCACCTACAAGGTCGATGCCAACATCGGCGCGCCGCAGGTGGCTTACCGCGAGAAGATCACCAAGAAGGTTACGGTGGACTTCCAGCACAAGAAGCAGACCGGCGGCACCGGACAGTTCGCGCAGGTCAAGATCGAGGTCGAGCCGACCGAGCCCGGCACGGGTTTTGTCTTCGATAACCAGATTGTCGGCGGCGCCGTGCCTAAGGAGTTCATTCCGGGCGTGGAGAAGGGCCTGCAGTCCGTGCTCAACGCGGGCGTGCTGGCTGGCTTCCCGGTGGTGGACCTGAAGGTCACGTTGGTGGACGGCCGCTATCACGAGGTCGACTCGTCGGCGCTCGCCTTCGAAATCGCGGCGCGCGGTGCGTTGCGCGAGGCGCTGCAGAAGGGCGGTTGCGCGTTGCTCGAGCCGGTCATGAAGGTCGAGGTGGTGACGCCGGAGGATTACACCGGCTCCGTCATCGGCGACCTCAACTCGCGGCGCGGTCAGATCCAGGGCCAAGATATGCGTGGCAATGCCAACGTCATCACGGCGATGGTTCCGCTCGCCAACATGTTCTCGTATGTCAATAACCTGCGCTCGATGAGTCAGGGCCGGGCGACATTCACGATGCAGTTCGATCACTACTCTGAAGTACCGAAAGCGATCGCTGACGAAGTTCAGGCCAAGTACGCCTGAGCCAAACCGTAGACACCAACACCACCGGAGAGCCGGGAGACTTCAATGGCGAAAGAGAAATTCAACCGCAGCAAGCCGCATTGCAATGTTGGGACGATTGGTCACGTCGATCATGGCAAGACGTCGTTGACGGCGGCGATCACGAAGGTCCTTGCGGAGAAGGGCGGTGCGACGTTTACGGCG
>NZ_DATMRX010000224.1:0-6105 GCF_035565855.1 Pseudorhodoplanes sp. | reverse complement strand
CGGCGGACGTGGACATGGCGAAACTCCTCAGGCGCGCCGTGCGCGTGCTGCGGTCTGCAATGCGTCGCCGGCGAACGCCAGCGCCCGCCGGGCAAAGGCTTCCGGCTGCTCGACGTGCGGATAATGGCCTGCGCGTTCGATCGTCTCGAAAGCGGCGCCGGGAATGAGCGCGCAATAGGCCCGGCCGTAGGCTTCGCTCAGGATGCGGTCGGCGGTGCCCCAGAGGAACAAGGTCGGCAGCTTGATGCGGTGCAGCCGGCTCTTGAGCTTGGGATCGTGCATGTACGGCGACCAGCAGAACCGCGCCGTGGCCTCGCGGTTGCGCGCGGCGGCGAGCGAGGTTTCGGGCGGCAGGGTCTTGTAGTCGCGCTCGGCGATCTTCGGATCGAAATAGGCGAGCGCGTTCAGCTCGCTTGGCGTGATCGACCAGATATCGACGATGTCTCGGGTCTCGCGGTCCCCGATCTTGACGCCGACCGCGTTGGCCATCACCAGGCGCGACAGCCGTGCTGAGTTCTTGATCGCGATCTCGGCGGCGATCCAGCCACCGAGCCCGATGCCCACCACAAGCACGTCGGTGAGATCGAGCTGCTCGAGCAAGTCGAGATAGAAATACGACAGATCGTCGACCGTGCTCATACCGCTCGGCAGTTGCGAGGCGCCGAAGCCGGGATGCGACGGCGCAATCACGCGCCCGCCGCGCGCGAACTCGTTGAGCACCGGCGCAGCCGCTTCGATGCCGATATCGGGGTGTAGCAGGAGGATGGGGCGTCCCCGGCCACGGTCAACCATCTCGATGGTGATGCCATTCACCGCGACCGAGGTGGTTTCGCCCGTGCTCACCGGCATGTGCGCAGCCCTGTCGTTCCAACTCTGCTTTCCATTGCACGACCGGCATCGGTGTTTCAAGATCGCCGCGCATCGCGTGTTCAGTCGAAAGGAAAACGAAGGATGAATTCGGCCGAAAAGCTGGGCGAAATCGAAACGCGGCCCGGCGTGACCTATGCGACGCATGACAGCGTTGCGCTTGCGGGCGATCTCTATTTGCCGAAGGCGGACGGGCCTTGCCCGATCCTGGTCGGCGTGCACGGCGGCGGTTGGGTGCAGGGCGCGCGCACGGGATTCCGATATTGGGGACCCTATTTCGCCGCCCGCGGCATCGGCCTGTTTGCGGTCAGCTATCGGTTTGCCAAGGCCGGGCAGAAGACGTTTCCGCATGCGGTGCAAGATGTGCTCGCAGCGATCCAATACGTGCGGGGCAACGCCAAGACGCTCAACGTTGCCGCCGATCGCATCGGCGTGTTCGGTCATTCCGCCGGCGGCAACATCGGGGCGCTGGCGGCGCTGGCCGGCGGCAGCCCGTTGTTCGCCGGCGGTTATCCGCAAGATGCGCACGCCGGCGAAAGCACCGCGGTGAAGGTGTTCGCCGGCCTCTATGGCGTCTACGACCTCGCGCACATGTGGCAGACCTACCAGTTGCAAAGCCCGCGGCAGAACAACATCGAATTGTTCCTCGGCGCGTCGCTGCCGGAGAACCGGCAACTCTACTTCGACGCCTCGCCGATCAGCCATGCGACGCTGGCCAATAACAAGGTCGCGGTCCATCTGAGCGTGGGCACCGAGGACGACCTTGTCGACCGGCGCGCCAACACCGATGCCTTCGCGCTGGCGCTCAAGCAGGCGGGCTTCTTCGTGCGCACCACCATCGTGCAGGGCGCGCCGCATTACTTCGGCAGCGATCCCATCGACGAGCCGAACAGCTTCTCCGGCTTCCTGGCGCCGCGGTTGATGCGGTTCCTGGCGGAAAGGCTTTAGCCGGCCGGGGTAGAGGCCCGTGCGGGTCCGTTCGGATTATTTGCGCCCGACGAAATCGACCAGGGCGGACATGCCGCCATGCCCGTCGCCTTCCTCGATTGCCGCATCGTATTCCTCGATCTCGAGCGAGGAAAAATCGGCGAACGCCTCCTCCAGAAGCGCGCGCGTATAAAGATTCTCGACCTGCGAGGGTCCGCCGGTTTTGTATTCGAGTTGCTTGAGGCCGTAGCCCTCCATCAGCAAGAGCCCGCCGGGCTTCAGTGCGCGCTTGATGCCGTCGAACACGCGCGCCCGCAGGGCCGGCGCGCAAAACTGGATGAAGATCGCCACGACCACATCGAAAGCGTTGACCGGCCATTGCCAGGTTTCAAGGTCGGCCCGTTCGAGGCGGATGGTAACGCCGCGCTCCTTGGCAAGAGCCGCAGCCTTGACCAGCGCCGTGGGAGAGAAATCCATCGCCAGCACGTCGAGGCCGCATTCGGCGAGGAACACCCCGTTGCGGCCTTCGCCGTCCGCAATCGAGAGCGCCTTTTGTCCGGGCTTGAGCAGATGCGCGTGGCGCTTGAGGAAGGCATTGGGCTCGGTGCCGAACAGATAGCCCGGCGCGCCAAACCGTGTTTCCCAGCGCTCCCATTCCGACATCGCAACCTCGCCTTCGATCGGGGCGAAAGGATTGGTCCATGTCCTGACCGGCGGCAAGTATGAACCGACGTTAAGTTTGGCACGAACGCAGTGCGGGAGCGATTGGAGTACCCCTGAAGTATCCCAAAAAAAGTCGCGATCCGGGAGCCTTTCGCGCCCGTCCGCGACCTGGAGCAGGAGCCGGAAAGATGGCTGCTTTTTAATGAAGCGCTATATGCATATCTGCTATACGTCGACTGAAAGCTCCGTTTTTGCAGGAAGGGACTGAGGTTTTGGGTGATGCCTATTAATGACTTCCCGCAACGGCTTCGTGGGGTTTTCGGCCGGGCGCACGCGCTGATTGTTGTGGCTATCCTTGCAGTGGCGGCGGTCGTGATCGTTTTCATGACCCAGGACGGGCGTGATCCGAAAGCCGCGTCCAATGCCGACACCGAAGTGTCCAGCCAAGCCAAGCGCACCGCACGCTTCGTACCGACCGCGGCGCAATGGGCTTCGCTCGGAATAGAGGTGGTGAGGCCCCTCGTGTTCCGGTCCGAGCACATGACAGAGGGCCGGATTTCGATCAACGAGGATCAGGCGACGCCGATCTTTTCGCCCTATCCCGGCCGGGTGACGCGGCTGATGGCCAAGCCGGGCGATGTCGTGAAGGCCGGCGACCCGCTGTTCTACATTGAAGCCGCCGATATGGTGCAGGCGCAAAACGACTTCCTGGCGGCGCTGGCGGGCTTGAACAAGGCGCGGTCGCAGGTGGCGATTGCGGAAATCATCGAGAAGCAAAATCGCACGCTCTACGAAAGCAAGGCCGGCCCGCTGCGAGACTATCAGACCGCCGAGGCAAGTCTCGCCCAGGCGCGCGCCGACCAGCGCACCGCGGAAACCGCACTTGAGGCCGCGCGCAACCGCCTCAGCATTCTCGGTAAGACCGATGCGGAGATCGCGGCCTTCGAGAAGCAGGGCCGCATCAGCTCCGAGACGCCGATCTTCACGCCAATCGCCGGCACGGTGGTGCAGCGCAAGATCGGCCCCGGACAATATGTCAGCTACACCAGCATCGGCTCGGTCGATCCGGTTTACACGATCGGCGATCTCTCGACCGTATGGCTCGTGGCCTACGTCCGCGAAAGCGAGGCGCCGAAGATCAAGGCAGGGCAACAGATCGAGTTCAGCGTGCTGGCCTATCCGAATACGACCTTCAAGGCGACCGTCGACCACGTCGCGGCGTCGCTCGACCCGGCCATCCGCCGCCTGATGGTGCGCGCGACCATCGACAACGCGAGCGGCCGTTTCAAGCCGGAGATGTTTGCCTCCGTCACCATTTACACCGAAGAGGGGTCTGCCTCGATTGCAGTGCCGCGCGAGGCGGTGATCTACGAGGCTGATACCGCTCGCGTGTGGGTCGCGCGCAGTGACAAAACTCTCGAGCTGCGGCACATCAAGACCGGCATGACTCATGGCGGCCTGATCCAGGTGCTTCAAGGCTTGCAGCCGGGCGAGTCGGTGGTCACCAAGGGCAGCCTGTTCGTCGATCAGGCTGCCGCAACCTGATCGCGCTCATCGCGCTCATCGCGGTCGGGACCCGGCGATCTCATGGATACGCTCGTCGCATTCGCCCTTAAGCACCGCATCCTCATGGTCGTGGCGTTCGTCATGATGATGGCGGGCGGCATCGTGGCGTTCCACCAGCTCAATATCGAAGCCTATCCCGATCCCACGCCGCCGATGGTGGACGTGATCACGCAGAGCGAGGGGCTCTCGGCGGAGGAGATCGAGCGTTACATCACGATCCCGATCGAGGCTCAGACGTCCAATCTGAAGAACCTCAACACGATGCGGAGCGTTTCGCTCTATGGTCTTTCCGACATCAAGCTGCAGTTCACGTTCGACTATACCTATGAGGAGGCTCTGCAGCAGGTTCTAAACCGGCTGGCCCAGTTGCCGCCGCTGCCGAACGGCGCGCAGCCGCAAATCTCTCCTCTGAGTCCGATCGGAGAGGTCTTTCGCTACAAGCTGGTTGGTCCGCCCAATCACGATCTGATCGAGTTGAAGGCGTTGCAGGACTGGGTGCTGGAGCGGCGTTTCCGCGCCGTGCCGGGCGTCATCGACGTGATCGGCTGGGGCGGGAAAACCAAGACCTACGAGGTCCAGGTCGATTTCAACAAGCTTTTGGCCTATGGCCTGACCCTGCAACAGCTATTGCAGGTGCTCAACAACAGCAATCTCAACGTCGGCGGCAACACCATCGACATCGGCTCGCAGGCCGCCGTCGTGCGCGGCGTCGGCCTCATCAAGTCCATCGACGATCTCGCCAACACCATGATCTCCCAGAACGGCGGCAACCCGGTGCTGGTGAAGGACGTGGCTACGGTGGCGGTCAGCAACAAGCCGCGGCTTGGTATCGCCGGCAAGGACGACGATAACGACATCGTCGAGGGCATTGTGCTGATGCGGCGCGGCGAGCAAAGCTCGCCCACCATCGCCAGGGTGAAGGCCGAGGTCGAGCGCATCAACGCCGGCAACGTGCTGCCGCCCGGTGTGCGCATCGAGCGGATCTACGATCGCCAGGATCTCATCAAGATCACCACCGGCACCGTGCTGCATAACATGGTGATCGGCATCCTGCTGGTGTTCCTGCTGCAATGGCTGTTCCTCGGCAACCTGCGCAGCGCCTTCATCGTCGGTTTGACCATTCCGTTCGCGTTGTTCTTTGCCGTCGGCATCATGGTGTTGCGCGGAGAATCCGCCAACTTGCTGTCGGTCGGCGCGATCGACTTCGGCCTGATCGTTGATGCGACGGTCATCATGGTGGAGAGCATCTTCCGTCGGCTCGGTGCGCTCTCGCATTCAGGAGCGGATGGCGGAGCCACGCAGTTCGCGCTGCCGGAGGGGGCGAGCGGCAAGCTTGGCGCCATTTATCGTGCCGCCACCGATGTCAATCGCTCCATCCTGTTTGCCGCAGCGATCATCATTGCCGGCTTCCTGCCGCTGTTTACGCTGAGTGGCGTGGAGGGCCACATCTTCGGCCCGATGGCCAAGACCTACGCCTATGCTCTGCTCGGCGGCTTGCTGGCCACGTTCACCGTGACGCCGGCGCTCAGCGCCATCATCCTGCCGGATCATGTGCGCGAGACGGAGACGTGGCTGGTGCGCACGTTGCACCGGCTGTACGGGCCGGTACTGCACTTTGCCATCCATAACAAGGCGATCATCCTGGCCGGCGTGGCCGCATTGCTGGTGTTGACGGCAATCGCCGTTCGTTCGCTCGGGCTCGAGTTCCTGCCGAAGCTTGAGGAAGGCAACATGTGGGTTCGCGCCACCATGCCTTCGACGATCTCGCTCACCGAAGGCAACGGCTACGTGAACAAGATGCGCCGGTTGATCGGTTCCTTCCCGGAGGTTGAGACCGTTGTCTCGCAGCAGGGGCGTCCCGATGACGGGACCGACGCCGCCGGGCCGTTCAATGCGGAGTTTTTCGTTCCGCTCAAGCCCCAGGCCAAATGGCGGCCGGGGCTCGACAAGGAAGGCTTGACCGAGGAGATGCTGAAGCAGCTTCAGGCCGAGTTTCCGGGTGTCGAGTTCAATTTCTCGCAGTACCTGCAGGACAATGTCGCCGAAGCGGTTTCCGGCGTGAAGGGCGAGAACTCGATCAAG
>NZ_DATMRX010000223.1:0-16616 GCF_035565855.1 Pseudorhodoplanes sp. | reverse complement strand
GCGCATCATCGGCGTGATGAGCCGCAAGGGTCAGACCACCTGGGGCCAGGATCAGGACGATGTCGCCTTGGTGCCGCTCAATACCGCGCGGCAACGCGTGCTCGGCCGCAACCAGGCGAATGCGCGTGCGGTCGGTTCGATCTACGTCAAGGTGCTCGACGGCGAAAATATGAGCGTCGTCGAGAACGACGTGAAGCAGCTGTTGCGGCAGCGTCATCGCCTGCAGCCAGGACACGAGGACGATTTTTCGATCCGAAACCTCGCCGATATCGCGGCGACGCGCGAAGCCAGCGCCCGCACGCTGGCGCTGTTGCTTGCGGCCGTCGCCGGCGTGTCGCTCGCGGTCGGCGGCATCGGGATCATGAACATCATGCTGGTGTCGGTGACCGAGCGCACGCGCGAGATCGGGCTGCGTCTTGCGCTTGGCGCGCGGCAATGGGACATCCTGCGGCAATTCCTGTTCGAGGCAACAGGGCTCGCCGCCATCGGCGGATTGATCGGCGTCCTGCTCGGCGTTGGCGCGGCCTATCTGATCTCGAACGCTGCGGGTTGGCCGCTTCTCGTTGAGCCCGCGTCGATCGTGATTGCGGTGGTGTTTTCAGGCCTCGTCGGTGTGTTCTTCGGCTGGTATCCGGCGCTGCGCGCCTCGCGTCTCGATCCAATCGAGGCGCTGCGGCATACGTGAGCCGCGCATCCTTGCATGCTCAAGGATGCGCGCGCCCTCGCGTTACAATGTGCTTATGCCATCGATCGGACTGATGTCGCCGACCAGCCGCAGAAGATCGGTCATCAGAAATGTTCCGGGCGTCCTTGACGGCAGTTCAGGCCTCCAGCTCGGGCCTCTCTGCCAGAGATACGACTCGTGGTCGCCGTGAACGAGGCCGACGAAGACCTCGGCGACGATTGTCGATCCCACGGGACCGAGCTTGATGCCGCCGCCCTTCATCTGCGCTTCTTTGAGGATGTAGTACCAAAGCGGCGTGTGTTTGAGCAGGCCGTGCTTCTTCGCGGCGTCCCCGTCAGGACCGGTCGCTATCTCGTCCGGCGTCAGCGGTGTTACGCCGATCGCGCCGGCGACTGACTGACCCGACGGCAGGCCAAGATGAACGCCGCGCTTCAAGTTGCGAACGGCCAGATTGCCGCCACCGCCCGGAAGGGTGTGCAATGGCGCGACCAGCAACGGATCGATCTTGCGCGACAGATTGAGATTGACACTCTCCGGATTGGCCGGTGGGGAGAGGTCGTAATAACGGCGCCAGTCGATGATCCAGTTGCTGGGCAATGTCGGAAGATGGAATTGCGGTGGCGGCGGCGGCGGCATAGTGCTCGCAAGGTCGCCGACAATATTTCCCGACAGGCCGGTGAACTGGAATAGCTGCTCGAGTGTCGCCGCGGGAAACAGGCGATTGTGATTATAGCGGCCCCTCACCATGCTGTGGCCGAAGCGATAGGCCGCCGCTGAAAACTCGACGGGCATGTAGGGCAACCGCTTGAAGCGATAGAACTTGCGGCCCTCGTGCAGAATCTTCGCAACGATGCCGCGCTCGGTCACGCGCTCGACGAAGTCGTGCAGCACCATCCATTGGTAATGCCAGGTGACGATGCGGCGCGCCTCCTGGAAAATCTCGTCCGGCTTCCTGCCGGGCGTCGTGATCATGTCGCAGACCTTGTTGTGGAATTTCAGAAAGGCAAGATGAGTCTGCGCGACGACCAGATTTTCGTCGTTGCGGTGATCGCCGATCAGCGCGAAGCCTTCCTGATTGCGCGGCAAGTCGTTGCGAAGATCGCCTGTGATGCCGGTGTCCGGGACGTTGAAGGTTTTTCCGATCAGTAATTTTGGACCGGGGGCTTTGCCGTTATCGAGATTGCGCGCGTAAAGATGCCGACTTCCGTCCGGGCCGAGACCATAGATCGCGTCGAGATCGAGGGCCGGTGTTCGAAAATTTTCGATGCCGTCGGGATCGGCATTCTTCTCGCCGATCGAAGTGAGGTCGAGCGTGATGTCGTGGTCGACGAACTGACCAAGATAGGTGAAGCCTGCGGGAACACCCGGATTGTTGCCTCCAGGGTCGCCCGGTGAAGCATCGAGCATCGCAGCGCCGAGTGCCTCAAGTGCAGCCGGTGGCACTTTGAGCGGTAGCAGGTCCGGAAACATGCGTCCGAACATGCCGGGATCGGAATGCCCGCTCAGGCGCTGGCGCGCCAGTGATTCGGGCGTGGGCTTTCGTCCGGCCGTGCCGTGGCCGGGCGCAATTGTGATTTCTTCATGCATGGTGAACCGCCTCCCCCAGCGGATGGTTATGCGCGCGGCCCGGGTGAGCGGTTTCGAGGCGGGTTCCTGCCGGAGACAGCCTCCAGACGACCCAAAGCCGATCTGTCAGAGCACCGCGCATGACTGAGCGGAGTTATCTATAATTGTAAATGAAACAAATACAACTAAAAAGTGTAATAGAAATGAGTGAGCTGACGCGCAGGAGGGCGAGCGCCATCTTCCGCGCGACCGATGGACGGCGTTCGATGTAACGCGTCTCAATCCACCAAACTGATCTTCACATCGAGATTCCTGCGCGCGGCTTCCGAATAGGGGAACACCATATGCGCGCGGAGCGGCGGGCCTTGTTCGCCGCGTGCGTAATAAGGAAGACGAGCGTCAGGTCCGCATCACGCTCACGGCGGAGGGCACCGCATTGCGCAACAAGGTCGCGAAAATTCCGGCAGCCATCGGTTGCATCGCGGAAGGTGCGGTGCGCGACATCGACAAGCTCCACGGTGAGATCGTGGCGCTGCGCGAGGCGCTGAATGCGTCGGTGGTATCCGGTGAGGAAAGCGGGCGCTAACGCCACACGCCGCGAAGCCAGCCCTGCGCCCGCGCCCACAGGCCACGGGTTGACACGGAGAACACCGCGATCAGGATAGCGACAATGATCAGCGGTATCCAAAGCAGCATCAGGCCGGCCAGTAACAAAAAGAACAGCGCGGCGACCGCTCCGGCGGCCAGCAGGATCAGCGCGACGGTGAACGGGCCGGGCGTCTTGACCTGCACCCTGCGGATACCGTCATCGCCTTCTTCGATATGCACGAACAGGCTCTCGAATCCGCCACGGCGTGACTGCGCCCGGGGCGGAATGATTTCGGGTTCGACGCGTGGGCGCTCGACCGGGGGCTTTCTGAAATCGTCGTTCGGCATGACGGTGATATGGGAGCGCGCTCAGGTGGCGGCAATGCGGCATCGCAGCGCTCCACTGCTTCGCAAGCGCGAAAGCCGTCACGCCACCGGCAGCGGCAGCCGATTCTTTTGCGATGCAGCGATTACAATTCCGACATGAAAGAATGCGAAGGGAACGCAGATCATGCGGCCGCCGTTTTTCAGGAGGGGCGGCGGCATGAAGACAAGGGGGACGTGAGTTGATCCTTGAAGACTTGCTTCTGCTGTTTGCGGTCAGCGCGCTGATTTTTGGCCTGCTCTGGGCCATCACCGAGGCAAGCACGCGCTTCGGTGCGTCGCCTTCGTCCGACGCGCGAGAGTCCCATGCACGGATGAGCGGCAGCGGGCGCCCCCGCCGCTGATCACTCCGCGGCGGTCTTGCCCGCAGCGCCGACGCCGTAACGGCGCTCGATGTAGTCGATGACCATTGCCTTGAAGTCGTCGGCGACGGTCGGGCCGCGCAGCGTGACGGCTTTCTTGCCGTCGATGAAGACCGGCGCCGCCGGCGCTTCACCGGTGCCTGGCAGCGAGATGCCGATATCGGCATGCTTGCTCTCGCCGGGACCATTCACGATGCAGCCCATCACCGCGACATTCAGCCCCTCGACGCCCGGATAGCGCGTCTTCCATTCCGGCATCGATGCGTGGATGAAGGATTGGATATCGCGCGCCAGTTCCTGGAACGTGGTCGATGTCGTCCGTCCGCAACCGGGGCAGGCCGCGACCAGCGGCACGAAGGTGCGAAAGCCCATGGTCTGCAGGATTTCCTGCGCCACCTTCACTTCAAGCGTGCGGTCACCACCGGCTCCGGCGTGAGTGACACGCGGATGGTATCGCCGATGCCCTGCTGCAAGAGAATGCCAAGCGCGGCAGACGACGCAACAATGCCCTTCGAGCCCATGCCCGCTTCGGTGAGACCGAGATGGATCGCATAATCGGAGCGCCGCGCGAGATCGATATAGACGGCGATCAGGTCCTGCACAGCGGACACCTTGGCCGACAGGATGATCCGGTTCTTCGGCAGGCCCATCTCCACCGCGCGGTCGGCGGATAGCAGCGCCGATTGCACCATCGCTTCGCGCATCACCGCGCGCGCCTCTGCGGGACGCGGCAGCTTTGCGTTCTCGTCCATCAGATGCGTGAGCAATTCCTGATCGAGCGAACCCCAATTGGCGCCGATCCGCACCGGCTTGCCGTGACGCATCGCGGTTTCGATGATCGCGCCGAACTGCCGGTCCTTCTTGTCCTTGAAGCCGACATTGCCCGGATTGATGCGGTACTTGTCGAGCGCTTCGGCACAGGCCGGATGATCGGCCAGGAGCTTGTGCCCGATATAGTGGAAGTCGCCGATCAGCGGCACCCGCACGCTCATCTTGGCGAGCCGGTCGCGGATATGCGGAACGGCCGCCGCCGCTTCGTCACGATCCACCGTGATGCGCACGAGCTCCGAGCCCTGGCGGGCGAGCGCGGCGACCTGGCGCGCGGTCTGCTCGACGTCGGCCGTATCCGTGTTGGTCATGGACTGCACCACGATCGGGGCGCCGCCGCCGACCGTGACGCCGCCCACATCCACCGCCACCGAGGGGTGACGCGGTGCAGGAGCACCGAGGGTTTCCTGAAAAGTCCGCTGATCCATCAAAGTAATCTAACATCCGATTGTGAGAACGGGAGTACAACCCCGCGTCCGGAACCGCAAACCGCCGCTCCGGGACGGATTTTGTCGCACAAAGCCTTATCGTGGACGGTTAACCAGGATCAGGCCGCCGATGACCAACGTCACAGCGCCCGCGAAGGCCAGCGTGATCGGGTCCCCCAATACCATATGGCCTGCGAACACGCCGAACAAAGGCGTCAGAAATGTGAACGAGGACAGGCGGCTGGCGGAATACTTCGCCACCAGCATGAACCACAACAGGAAGGTCAGCGAAACCACCCAGATCGTCTGATAGGCGAGCGAGGCGAGGGCCACCGTGCCGGGCATCTTCGTGACGGTTTCGCCGAACAGCCACGCCGATATCACCAGCATCGGGACCGAGACGAGCAATTGATATTGCAGGGTCTTTTCCGGTGCCGCGCGAGCCAGCGAGGTCGATTTCACGACCAGGGTGGTGAGGCCCCAGGCGACGCCGGCGGCGAGGGCGAGCAGGTCCCCGAACAGTTGATGCGGATTTTCGGCCGGCGTCGGTACCCCGAAGGCGAGCATCACGCCCGCGAACGACATCAGGAGTCCGGCCCATTGCGTCCAGCGAAAACGGTCGTTCCGCACGAGGAAATGCGATCCCAAGACCACCACGAAGGGGGCGCAATAGATGAAGAGCGTGGTGCGGCTCGCGGTGGTGAAGAGCAGGGACCGATAGATGAAGATGAATTCGAGCCCGAACAGGACCCCCGCGATCAGCCCGGCTTTGAGCGTCTCGCCGCGCATTTCGAGGGAGATCCCGCGGCTGCGCGCATAGATCCAGATCAGCAGTGCGGCCCCCGCCGAGCGGATCCAGGCCTGGGTCAGCGGCGGAATGTCTGCGAGCGCGAGTTTCACCGCGACCTGATTGAAGCCCCAGCACAGGCAAAGAAACACCACCAGCGCGGCAGCGCCCAGTTCGAGCGGGCGGGTCGCCGCATTGTGCTGTGTGGTCGATGTCATGAATGGTTCCCGGCGGGGATGGCAGCCCCCGATTCTTAGCCGTGAATTGGCGGCGCGAACAGGAAGCCGGGCTCATGGCGGCCATGTGCCCCTGTCTGCGGTGGGTGCCGTGCAGCTGCGTGCGTCTATCGGCAATTGCTGCAGATGCCGGTGATTTCGATCACCGGCGCCTTCGGGGTGAAGCCGGCGGCGCGGGTCGCGCTCTTCAGCGATTCCGCAACGACCTGGGACGGCGCTTCGCCCACCTCGCCGCAGCGTTCGCAGATCAGGAACACCACAAGGTCCTGCGCGCCGTGCCGGTGTCCGCAGGCGATGTAGGCGTTGCGGCTTTCGATCCGGTGCGCCAGCCCGTTCTCGATCAGGAAATCGAGCGACCGGTAGACCGTGATCGGTGCATGGCGGGTGCCGTGCCGCGCCGCGCGGTCGATGATCTCGTAGGCGCCGAGCGGCTTGTGGCTCTCGAGCAGGACTTCAAGCACCTGACGGCGGGTCGGCGTCAGGCGTTGGCCACGCTGGTGGCACAGCGTCTCGGCGTGCTGCAACGCGTCCGCGCTGCAGCGCCTGTGATCATGATCCGGCGCGGGAAATACCGGGCTTTCCATCCTCTTCTCTTATAGCCCCATCGCCGAACCGCAAGCCGCGCCGCCTTTTGCGAGCGAGGTTTTGCAATGCACAAATTTGTTTATTGCAATGCAACAAGAGGGTCTTAGCTTGGTTGTGTCTGTTGCAGCGATCGGGGAACTGAATGCTGAAGGACATGTCGGCCGGCGTTCACCGGCTTCTGAAGGGGGCGCTGCCGGCTGCGCGTGGCAAACGCCTCAATCTGGCGCTTCAGGGCGGTGGCGCGCACGGCGCCTTCACCTGGGGCGTGTTGGATTACCTGCTCGAGGATACGCGGCTGACCTTCTCGGGGATTTCAGGCGCATCGGCCGGTGCCGTGAATGCCGTGATGCTGGCGGATGGACTTGCACGAGGCGGACCCGAAGAGGCGCGCAGGCGTCTCGCGGAATTCTGGCGTGCGGCGAGCCTCGGCGGCGGACTGCCGGGACCGCAGCGCGCGGTTCTGGAGCGCGTGCTCGCCTTGTTTCCCCTCGGCAGTTCGCCGGTTCAGCTCTTCGTCGACGCGATGTCGCGGGTGATGAGCCCTTACGATTTCAATCCGCTCAACATCAATCCGCTGAAGCAACTGATCGAACGCTTCGTCGATTTCGATGCGATCCGCGCCTATCGCGGTCTCGACCTGTTCGTCTCCGCGACCAATGTGCGCAGCGGACGTCTGCGCGTGTTCCGCCGCGAAGATATTACGGCCGACGTGGTGATGGCCTCCGCCGCGCTACCGCATGTCTTCCGCGCCGTCGAGATCGATGGCGAGCCCTACTGGGATGGTGGCTTCACCGGCAATCCGCCGATCCTTCCGCTCGTCGCGGAGAATGACGACGATGTGCTGCTGGTCCAGATCGCGCCGCTGCGGCGAGACGATACCCCGACTTCGGCCCGCGAGATCCTGCATCGCGTCAACGAGATCGCATTCTCCTCGTCGCTGGCGGCCGAATTGCGCGCGCTGGAATTTGTCGGCCGCGCCGGCCGCCATGCGCCTGTCGTGAATGTGCATCGCATTCTGCTCGAAGGACTGGACAAGCGATTGAGCGGCTCGCGGTTGAAGAACGATTTCGATTTCTTCGCGCTCTTGCATCGCGCCGGGCGCCGCGCCGCGCGACGGTTCCTCGACCGACATTTCGACGCCATCGGTCACCGCTCGACACTCGATCTCGCCAAGGAGACGGCGGCGTAGAGCATATTCAGTTTTCGCAGAAGCTGCCGCTCTTAAGCTGTCATCGCCCGCGAAAGCGGGCGATCCAGCAAACACACAACCGCTTCAGAAGTTTACTGGATGCCCCGCTTTCGCGGGGCATGACAAGACATGGCGATGCGGAGGCATTCGCGTTCATCGTCCGCACGCGCTGTGCTAACGTGAGTCATGACCTCGTCAACGCCTGTTCTCACCGCCGAAATCGGCAAAACTCACATCGATATTGTGATCGGCGACATCACGACGCTCGACGTGGACGTCATCGTCAATGCGGCAAACGAAGCGCTGGTGCGCGGCGGCGGCGTATGCGGCGCGATCTTTCGGGCCGCGGGACCGGAGCTCGATGCTGCATGCGCGCGGCTTGGCGGTTGCAGCACCGGCGACGCGAAAATGACGGACGGCTTCCGGTTGAAGGCACGGCACATCATCCATGCCGTCGGGCCGGTCTGGCATGGCGGCGATGCGAATGAGGATGCCTTGCTCGCCTCCTGCTATCGCCGCGCGCTCGAAATCACGGCGGCCAACAGGCTGGCCAGCATCGCCTTTCCCGCGATCTCGACCGGGATTTATGGCTTTCCGGGTGATCGTGCTGCGCGCATTGCAACAGGCGCGGTGGTCTCGGAATTGTCGGCGAAGGCAGGCAGCATCAAGCGCGTGGTGCTGTGCTGCTTCGATGCCCGGTCGGGGCAGCATTATGTGGAGACATTTGCCGAGCTGGGTCTCGCTTGACCGGAATGCCGGTCAGACCGAACGTATCAAACGTTCGGCAACGGCGACGCAGCCGATCAGTCCGGGCTCCGGACAGGTGATCAGCGCCGACGGGATTGCCTTCAGCAAGGCCTCGTAAGGCGGATGCCGCTCGAATGCGGCGCGAAACAGGCCCGCGTCGAATAATGGCCCGAGGCCGGTCGCGACGCCGCCGGCGATGTAAACGCCCCCCGTCGCGCGGAAGGTGAGCGCCATGTCGCCGGCGAAGCGTCCGAGCAGGCGCACGAACATCGCAACGGTCGCGCGCGATGCGCGGTCGCCGGCACGAGCCTGCCGCACGATCATTTCGGACGGCACCCGCAGCGTGCCCGGATGCATCGCTTCATGCAGCGCAACGAGTCCCGGCCCGGACAGCACGCGTTCGGCGGAGAGCGGCGCAGCTTTTTCGGCAAGCCGGTGGAAGATGATCTCCTCGTCGGGATAGGCGGGCCCGAAGGACGAATGGCCGGCCTCGCTCGCAATCACCTGCCAGCCGCCAGCGGCCGGCACCAGCGCAGCGACGCCAAGCCCGGTCCCCGGTCCGAGGACGAGCTTCACGCCGGCGGGCCATTCGGCGTGGTCGCCGATCAGCTGCAGGTCGCCCGGCTTCAGGTGCGGAAGCGCCCAGGCCAGCGCCTCGAAATCATTCACCGCGTGGATCGGCGAAATTCCGAAGCGGGCCGACAGCTCCGGCAATCGCACACACCAGTTGCGATTGGTCAGCGTGATCACGTCGCCCGCCACTGGCGCTGCGAGCGCCAGCACAGCGGCGCGCGGCCGCTGCGTTGTGCCGTCGAGCAATTGCGCGAGGACGCCCTCCAGTCCCTCGACGCTGTCATTGGCGATGGTGATGATGTGTTCCGGCCGCCCGCCGAGCGAAGCGAAAGCGGCGCGGCTCGTGGTGCCGCCGATATCGGCTATCAGGATGTCGGACATCGTCACGCCGCCAGCAGGCACCGCGCGGACATTCATTTGCCCTCCGCCGCGAAGACCTCACGGGCGATGCGGAACGAATCCACCGCGCACGGCACGCCGGCATAGATCGCGACCTGCAGGAAGACCTCCATGATCTCGTCCTTGGTCACGCCGTTGGTCAGCGCGCCCTTGATATGCGCCTTCAGTTCGTGCGGGCGGTTGAGGATCGAGATCATCGCGAGATTGAGCATCGAGCGCTGCTTGAGCGGAAGGCCCTCGCGGCCCCAGACATGGCCCCAGCAATATTCGGTGACGAGTTCCTGCAGCGGCCGGTTGAAATCGTCCGCGTTCTTGAGCTGCGCATCGACATAGGTATCGCCCAGCACCTTGCGGCGGATCGAAAGCCCCTTGTCGTACATCTCCTTGTTCATGGTCGTTCCCCTTCGCTGATGTTGTTGAGAAATTCCGCGCGGATCGTGTCGGTATGTTCGCCGAGCTTCGGTATGGCGCCGTAACGGCGCGTTTGTTCGAGCACCGGCGCCGGCGCCGGCATTGTTGCCGGGCCGCTCGGGGTGTCGACGCTGATCCGCCGCAGATGCGGATGGACCGACAGCGCCGCGCAATCGCTGACGCGCGCGAATGCAATGTCGGCCGTCTCAAGGAGCGCCATCAAGGCCGCCGCATCGAAGCGCGCGAAGGCGTCGCCGACCAGCCTGTCGGTTGCCGCACGATTCTCGACGCGCGCGATCCCGGTCGCAAAGCGCGGATCGCTGGCGAGCGTTACATCGCCCAGCACCTTGTCGGCGAGGACGCGCCACTCGCGATCGTTCTGGATCGAGATCAGGAGGTCGATGCCGTCGCGGCTCTTGAACACGCCATAGGGCGCGATGGCGGCATGCGCGAGTCCGATGCGCTTGAACGGATGCCCGCCCTCATAGGACAGAAGCGGCACCGTCATCCATTCCGCCATGGCATCGAACAGCGAGACCGAGATCGCTGTGCCCTCGCCGGTGCGGTCGCGCGCGATCAGCGCTTCGAGGATCGCCTGATAGGCATTCATCCCGGCGCCGATATCGGCGACCGAAAAACCGACACGTGCGGGCGCCTCCGGGCCCCCGGTGATCGAGGCGAGTCCGACCTCCGCCTGCACCAGGAGATCGTAGGCCTTGCGCGTCGTGTAGGGGCCGCTCTCGCCGTAGCCGGAGATCGAACAGCAGATCAGCCGCGGGTGCTTCTTGCGCAGCTCCGCGATCGGAAAGCCGAGTTTGGCGATCGCCCCTGGTTTGAGATTTTGCACGAATACATCGGCCTTCGCGAGCATCGCTGCGAGCAATGCCTTGTCGGCGGGCTTGCCGAGGTCGAGCACGACCGATTCCTTGCCGCGATTGAGCCAGACGAAGTTTGCGCTCTCGCCATGCACATAGGCGTCATAGCTGCGCGCGAAATCGCCCTCCGGCCGTTCGATCTTGATCACGCGCGCGCCGGCATCGGCGAGGCGGCATGTCGCCTGCGGCGCCGCCACCGCCTGTTCGAGCGATACAACAAGAAGGCCGGAGAGCGGGAGGGTCATCGGTTGGCTCAACTCCGTTCACCGCGGCGAAAGCGAGGACGAAGAGCCAGGGACCGGATCCCCGTTTGCGCGGCGATGAGCGCAGAAAACATCCTGCAAGTGTTTGTCAGAACTTGTTCTTCCGTTCGCGGATTTCCCTGAACACCTCGGCCGCAGGTTTGCCGCTCATGCCGACGGCGTCCGCGACCGAGGGAATGTCCGCGCGCAGGAACACATTCGCCGCCTTCTCCACGCCGAGCGTCTGCGGCAGCGTCGGCTTGCCGGCGGCACGCAATTCGTCCACCTCGGCGGCGCGCTTCTGCAGCGCCGGATTTTCCGGCTCGATGGTCAGCGCGAATTTGATGTTCGCCTGCGTGTATTCGTGCCCGCAATAGAAGGTGATGTCATCGGGCAGCGCGCGGATTTTAAGGAGCGACTCCCACATCTGCGCCGGCGTTCCCTCGATCACCCGGCCGCAGCCGATCGAGAACAGCGTGTCGCCGAAAAAGCCGATCTTCTCCTTGTCGAACACGAGCGAAATGTGCCCCGCCGTGTGGCCCGGCGTGTCGATCACCCGCGCTTCCAGCGAGCCCACCTTCACAATGTCGCCTTCGCCGTAGGTCGCGTCCGTATCGGCGATCTTTGCCGCTTCCTTCTTCGGCGACGTCACCTTGCATTTGTGCTTCGCCTTCAGTTCCGGAATGCCCTGCGTGTGGTCTGCATGATGGTGCGTGACCAGGATGTCGGTCAGAGACCAGCCGGTCTCCCTCAGGGCCTTCTCCACCGCAGCCGCCTCCGGTGCATCGATGGCCGCCGTGGCGCCGGTCTCCGGATCGTGGATGAGGACGCCGAAATTATCTGAGAGACAGGGGAATTGGTGAATTTTCGCCGGCATAATGGTTCCGTTCCTGGGTTGAACGATGACGTTACCATGCCTGTGCCATGTGGAGAATGCGGGAAGCCGGCGCAGTGCGAGCCCGGCATTTCATGGTAGCTTGCGGCCATGTTCGTCGACGTAGTCGATCTGCGGAATTTCTATGCCCAGTCGCTCGGCATCGTGGCGCGCCGCTTGGTCGGGCAGGGTATCCGCGCGCAGTTGAACGGGGCGCGCGGCGAGCGGATCGCCGGGATTGGCTACACCACACCCTATCTCGGCTTGTTCCGCGAGGAGGCGGAGCGCTGCCTGGCCTTCATGCCGGCCTCGCAGGGCGTGGTGAAATGGCCCTCGAACAAGCCCGGCCTCGCGGCGCTGGTCGACGAAACCGAATTGCCGCTCACGGATGCCGCGGTCGATCGCGTCCTTCTCGTTCACGCGCTGGAAATGGCCGACGATCCGGTCCGGCTGTTGCGCGAGGTCTGGCGGGTGTTGTCCGCCAATGGCCGGTTACTTGCCGTGGTGCCGAATCGCCGCGGTCTCTGGGCGCGCATGGACCACACGCCGTTCGGCCATGGGCGGCCGTATTCGCGCTCGCAGATCACCCGCATCCTGCGCGAGACCATGTTCACGCCGGATGCCTGGGGCGAGGCGCTGTTCGTGCCTCCGGTGCAGCGAAACTGGTTCCTGCGTTCGGCCGGTGTGTGGGAGCGGCTCGGGCCGACGATCCTGTCGCCATTTCCCGGCGTGCATATTGTTGACGCCCGCAAGCAAGCCTATCGGGCGATCCCCGTGCGCCGGGAAAAGCGCGTCCTCGTGCCGCGACTGGAACCGGCCCTGGCGCCGTCATCGCGCGGCGTGGCGCGCGATTCGGAGACCGGCCAATAACGGCGCCGCGTGAGCGCGTTGCTCCTCGCGCGGAACCGAATTGCTTTGAAAGAAGCAGGTGCCGGACGCGCGGTTACGCCGCGCTCCGGCAATCCTGATTACTCGCCTGCGGGCGGCTGAGCCTGCTGCGAAGCGTCGTCGCCGCCTTCGGGCGCACCGCGCTCGGCACGCGGACCGCGATAGTCGCGGCGCCGCG
The DNA here is from genome assembly GCF_035565855.1 of Pseudorhodoplanes sp. Lineage (GTDB taxonomy): Bacteria > Pseudomonadota > Alphaproteobacteria > Rhizobiales > Xanthobacteraceae > Pseudorhodoplanes. The sequence goes on along the minus strand of NZ_DATMRX010000223.1, from coordinate 3,791 downwards.
AATTGCGGCGGCTCGGGAAACGCTCGCCGCTCGGCTGCGCGTCCTGTCCGCCATTCGGCTGAGCGCCCTGCGCCGGGCCTCCCGTGATGAACGACGGCAGCCGGTCGATGGTCTCGTCCTGCGCGCCGTTGCCCTGATGCGCCTGACGATTGTCCTGATGCTGGGGACGATTCTCGTGACGGCCCTCGCGGCGATTGTCGCCACGGTCACCGCGATTGTCGCCACGGTCGCCACGATTGTCCTGACGCTGCTGATAATGCGGTTGATTGTCGCGCGGATAAGGCTGTTCGCGCTGCTGGTAGCCCTGCGGTTCGCGCGGCTGCTGCTGATAGGGCTGCGGCGAATGCGGCTCCGCGTAATTCGGCTGTGAATCGTCGTCGCCGTCGAAGCTGTCGTCGCTGTCCCGCTGCTGAAACGGCTGGCTCTGGCGGAATTGTTCCTGAGCGGCCGCGATCAGGCGGAAATAGTGTTCGGCGTGCTGATAATAATTCTCCGCCGCAACCGGATCGCCGGACGCCGTCGCGTCGCGCGCGAGCTGGATGTATTTCTCGGCAACATGATTCGCGGTGCCGCGGATCTTCACGTCCGGGCCGTTCGATTCATACACCCGGGTCAGCGGATTGTGGCTCTTACCGCTGCGGCTACGACCCCGCATCCGATGCTTATTCTGACCGTTTCTCATGGCTCGCCTGTTTGCCAACTCCTGATGCGCGGCCTGCGCCGCCGGTGCGAACTACGCCAACTCGAGTTTCAGTGTCACAGCGATGGTCTGGCTCCGCTCGCGTTCGCGGCAGATTCAGCACCGGACCGCCTTGGTTTCGGACCTGTTCGTTCCGACAGCCTCTACCCCCGGCGCGCGTATGCGCCATCTGTCAGCCGCTTCTCGGTGGGCGCGCGGACGGCCCGTTACCATCGGTCAGACGCCACCGGAGCAGCACCCGATCAAATCGGCAAAAATCTTTGTTCGTTCGCCTTATTTCGTCGCTCGACCTGTCGTGTCGACCAATGCCCGTTTCGGCTACGTGCCCTTGATACGATTGGCCGCCGCCTTCGCGGGAGCCGTTTCGGGGAAGCCCTCTTCCCTCATCGACCGCACCCGGGCCTCAATTGGCGGCCCGCTTCAGGGCCGGATAATCTGAAACGAAACTAGTCTGTCCGTTCCGATAATCCAAGCGTTATTTTTGCGGGGCGGAATGGCCATCCGGGAATGGCGAAAGTGACGGTTTCAAGCCGTTTTCCGGCCCCTGTGCCGGACGCTGACCGCTCGCGGAATACCCGATAGATCGGGCTTTACAGCGACGACTTCAAGGCCGTCGGCAGCGTTAAATATCGCCTCCACATCGGCGGTCTGGCCGATGCCGATTTCCACAATCAGGAACGCGTCGGGCTTCAGAAGATATGGCGCACGGCGCGCGATCGCCCGATAGGCATGAAGTCCGTCGGCGCCGCCGTCGAGTGCGCGGCGCGGATCGTGGTCGCGCACTTCGCGGGCCAAACCTGCGATGTCACGTGTCGGAATATAGGGCGGGTTTGAAACAACGAGGTCGAATCGTTCGGTCAGGTCCTCGTTGAAATCGGCAACGCGAAATTCGGCGCGAGCCTCCATGCCAAGCAATGCTGCATTGGCGCGGGCGGTTTCGACGGCCTGCGGATCGATGTCGATGCCGAGCCCCGTCGCCTGCGGCCACTCGTGGAGGAGGGCGAAGAGGATCGCACCCGTGCCTGTACCAAGATCGGCGATGCGCAGCGGTTCGTTTCTGCGCGCAGGTTCGACGATCGCGAGTGCCGCTTCGACAACGGTTTCGGTATCGGGCCGCGGCACCAGCGTCGCGGCCGAGAGCGTCAGCGGCAATCCCCAAAATTCCTTCACGCCGACAATGCGTGCGACCGGTTCGCCGGCCACGCGGCGCGCGGCGAGCGCGGAAATAGTGTCGCGCTCCGCCGGCGTGAGCAGCCGCTTTGCCGCGCTGGCAAGGCCGGTGTGATCGAGCGACAGGGCATGACCGATCAGGAGCCGCGCATCGAGCGCTGCGGTGTCGATCCCGGCTTTTTCGAACTGCGCTGCGAGAATGCGGCGCGCCGCTGCGATCTCGATCGCGCGATCGGGCAGGCTCATGCCGCGTCGTTCTGCGCGGCGAGCAGCGCCGCCTGATTCTCCGCCACCAGCGCATCGATCAGCTCACCCAATGCCTCGCCTTCGATGACCTCGGGGAGCTTGTAGAGGGTGAGGTTGATGCGGTGATCGGTGACGCGCCCTTGCGGGAAATTATAGGTGCGGATGCGTTCGGAGCGGTCGCCCGAGCCGACCTGCACCTTGCGATCGGCGGCGCGCGCAGAGTCGAGCTTCTCGCGCTCGGAATCGTAGAGCTTGGCGCGAAGCAGCGCCATCGCCTTGGCCTTGTTCTTGTGCTGCGAGCGATCGTCCTGCACCGCGACGACGATGCCGGACGGGATATGCGTGATGCGGATCGCCGATTCGGTCTTGTTGACGTGCTGTCCGCCGGCACCCTGCGCGCGCATGGTGTCGATCTTCAGATCTTCGTCGCGGATGTTGATGTCCACGTCTTCCGCCTGCGGCAGGACGGCGACGGTGGCGGCCGAGGTGTGAACGCGGCCGGACGCTTCGGTCTCCGGCACGCGCTGCACGCGGTGAACGCCGGATTCGTATTTCAGCTTGGCGAACACCCCGCGGCCGGTGATCTCGGCGATGATTTCCTTGTAGCCGCCGACCGCGCCTTCGCTCGCCGATACGACTTCGACTTTCCAGCCCTGTTTCGCGGCGTAACGCTCATACATGCGAAACAGCACGCCGGCGAACAGCGACGCCTCGTCACCGCCGGTGCCGGCGCGGATTTCGATGACGACGCTACGCTCGTCCATCGCATCCTTCGGCAGGAGCTGCAGCCGGATCTGGTGCTGGAGAACTTCCAGCTTCTCGCGCAATTCGCGGCGTTCGGCGTCGGCAATCTCGCGCATTTCGCTGTCGGTGCCGGGGTCGGCGAACAAGGCCTCGACGTCCTGCAATTCGGCGGCCGCGCTGCGGTAATTGCGGATCGCCTCGACCACCGGCGACAGCTCCGACAATTCGCGCGACAGCTTCACGAAATCCTCGGCCGACAGCTGGCCGTTCAGCCGCGACTCGATTTCCGCATGACGCACCATCAGGGCGTCGAGTTTGACTTCTGGCAGCATGGAATCAGAGTTGCAGGTTTTCGGACGCGGCGAATTGTTCGATGCGTTGGCGCAACGTCATGCCGGTTTCGGAATGATCGAGCAATGGGCCGATCGCCGCCAGTGCTTTCTCGGCATCGAGTTCGAGCAGCATGGACTTGACCGGCCCGACCGCCGACGGGGTGAGCGACAGCGAGCGATAGCCGAGCGCGGCCAGCATCAGCGCGCCGATCGGCTTCGACGCAAGCTCGCCGCACAGCGTGACCGGCTTGCGGTGTTCGCGGCCCTTGCGGGCAATCAGACGCAACGCGCGTGCGACCGGCACCGAAATCGGATCGTAGCGTTCCGCGACATGCGAATTGCCGCGGTCCGCCGCGAACAGGAACTGGCACAGATCGTTCGAGCCCACCGAAAGAAAATCCACCTGCGGCAACAGATCGTCGAGCAGGAACAGAAGCGACGGCACCTCGACCATGACGCCGATATCGACCCGCTCCGGCAGCGTATGCCCATGCCGGCGAAGATAGGTGAGTTCGTGCTCGACCATCGTCTTGCCCTGGGTGAATTCGTCGACCACCGCGACCATCGGGAACATGATGCGCAGCGCCTTGCCGGACGCC
>NZ_DATMRX010000222.1:0-14433 GCF_035565855.1 Pseudorhodoplanes sp. | reverse complement strand
GGATGCGAACTCGCGATGCAATGCGATTTCATCATTGCCGCCGACAACGCCAAATTCGGCCAGCCGGAAATCAAGCTCGGCGTCATTCCCGGCATCGGCGGCACGCAGCGCCTGACGCGTGCGATCGGCAAGGCCAAGGCGATGGAGATGGTGCTCACCGGCCGCATGATGGATGCGGCGGAAGCCGAGCGCGCGGGTCTGGTGGCGCGCGTCGTGCCGCTGGCGAATCTTATGGAAGAAACGATGAAGATCGCGACCACGATCGCATCGATGTCGCTGCCGGCTGCCATGATGGCGAAGGAGTCCGTCAACCGCGCGTTCGAAACTTCGCTGGCCGAAGGCGTGTTGTTCGAGCGGCGCGTGTTTCACTCGCTGTTCGCGACGCTTGACCAGAAGGAAGGCATGGCCGCCTTCGTCGAAAAGCGGGCGCCGAAATTCGAGCACAAGTGATAGCGCGAACAGCGAAGCCGATGCGCAGTGCCCGCAGCGTTATTTCCTGACGCAGATCACGCGCACCACTGCATGCTTCGCATCGGCGACGGTGCCGTTGCCCTCGACCGGTCGCAGGCCGGCATTCGCCAGGAACTTGCGAACGGTCGCCGTCGGCACCAGTGAGATGCGAGCCGTTTGCGGAGCAAGGCTCGCGAGTGTCGCCGGCGCCATGTCGATCATGCCGGCGAGACGGCCATCTTTGTCGAGGGCGGCGCCGCCGACGAAACCGCGGGACGGATGGGCATCGAGCAGCACGCGAGTGCCGTCGACTCCTCGCAATGTCGCTGAAGCTGTGGCCGCATCGCGCGCGCCAGCCTGCGCTTCGGGCTCGGGAACGCCGATCAACGTCAGATCCGCGCTTTTCGGCGGTTCGCTGGAGAACGGCATTGTCTTGAGATTGCGGGAGCCGTTGACGCGGATCAGTGCGAGGTCTGAGGCCGCATCTTCGGCGATCAGATCGGCGCGCCCAAGTCCCGCGACGATAATGCCCTGACAATCATCGGTGAGCTGACGCTCGGTAATCACGGCTCCGGCTGCGGTCACCACGATGCCTGACCCGTAATGGACGCGTCGAGACGACGATGCGGTCGCGGGATCTCCGAAAGGCAGATACGAGCTTGTGATGATGTCGACCATCGGGAGCATGATGGTTTCCATCGCCTGGTCGTACAGGATGGTGATGCCGCGCGCCTCGTTGTCCTTCAGATAAGCCCTGACGTGGAATTTCTTCAGGCCCTGCATGCCCGACAGCACGAAAGAATTGGTGTTGATCGTGCCTTGCTCAACGCGACGCCCATTGGGGCGTCTCTTCATTTCATCGAACAGGTCCTGGAGCGTGGCTCCGGCCATTTTTTCGCGGAAGGTTTCGATCTGGATCTCGCCGCGCCCGGAAGACCAGCGGCTGCCAAGGGTGCCGATTTCGCTGTTAGGGACCAGCTTGGACGGAATGCCGAGCCGCACGCCGGGCGTCGCTTCGTCCTCGACCAGCCGCCAGCCGTTATATTCCTTGCGCGTGCGCATCGAGGCGGCAAGCGTCTGCCGCTGCTCGCGCGTCAGGATGCCGGTCTCCTCGAATTTGTTGCGCCGCTGGAAGGAGCGGACGGCCGCAATCGACCGGTCGCCAAAATCAGGATCGATCGAGCCCGACAGATCGCCCGTCCATAACAGGTCGGACTGGATCGCGACGCGTTCGGCTACCGGAAGTGCCGCATAGGCGGCCCGCTGTTCGGGCGTTGCGACGGCCACCGGCGCTGGAACCTGCTTCTGCTTGTCTTTCTTGGCGGCCTTGGTGGGGCTCTTTGGGGCTGCTTTCGGGCCAGCCTTTGCAGCGGGGGCCGGTGCTTGCGCGGGTGCAGGGGCCGGTGCTTGGGCCTGCGCCATCGCTTGCGGTACAAACGCAAGCGCGATCACGGTGACCCACGCAACGGCACGCATGTCAGCCACACCCCTCAGCCGCCCTTGTGCCCCGGACCTCTCCGCTCCGGATACCGCTCTATGATGCGCGCGCAATTAGGGATTGTGCAAGGGCTTGACGGTCAGCATGGGGGATGACGCAAAATGAAAGGCTTGGAGTGAGGTGACGATGCTGAGCCGGGAGGAACTGGAGCGCTACGCGCGCCATATCGTGCTGCGGGATGTCGGCGGTCCTGGACAGGCAGCACTGAAGAATGCGCGCGTGCTGGTCATCGGCGCGGGCGGGCTCGGAGCCCCCGTGTTGTTCTATCTCGCCGCGGCCGGAATCGGCACAATCGGTATCGTCGACGACGATCTCGTTTCGCTCTCGAACCTGCAGCGTCAGGTGGTCCACACCACACATGACGTCGGAGACGCCAAGGTGGATTCCGCGGCCGCTGCCATCGCGCGGCTCAATCCGCACGTGGCGGTGGAGCGTCATGCCGTGCGCATCGGGGCAGACAACGCGCTGGAGCTGATTTCACGCTACGATCTCGTCCTCGACGGCTCTGATAATTTCGATACGCGCTATCTGGTGTCGGACGCCTGCTTTTTTGCGCAAAAGCCGCTGGTCACCGGCGCGCTCGGAACATTCGATGCCGCGCTGACGACGTTGCGCGCGCATCAGCGCAATGCCGCCGGCCAGCCCAATCCGACATTCCGCTGTCTGTTTCCCGAGCCGCCGCCGCCCGGATCGATCCCGGCCTGTTCTGAGGCCGGGATTCTCGGCGCGCTTCCTGGCATCGCCGGTTCAATGATGGCGCTGGAAGCGATCCGCGAGATCGTGGGGTTCGGGCAGGGTCTGGTCGGCCGCCTGCTGATGATCGACACGCACAGCCTGCGTTTCGAAAGCATCGAATACGCCTGGGACAGCACAAATCCGCTCTCGGGCGAGACCCCCACGATCAAGGATCTGTCGATCCACAGGAAGGCGTAGCTGGCGGCTATTCCGCCGGCTTGGTCCAGCTCGCGACGGTGACCGCACCCTTCATGACCGACCATTTGGTGTCGTCCATGGTGTTCGGCACCAGCCGGTAGCAGGTCGCGGGGCTGCCCTGTTTCCAGGAGGTGCAGAAGCCCTCCTTGACGACCTTCCATGTCCCCACGGTTTTTTCGGCCGATTCACCGGCCTTCTTGAGCGGCTCGCGTGACGCCTTGCCGTCCGGCGTGAACACCATGGTGTAACGCTGCCGCGTCGTGGAGGTCGCCACGAACGGCTTGCCGTTGAAGAACATCGTTTTGATCTGATCGCCCGTCAGCGCCTGTGATTGCGCTGGGGTGTACAGAAACGTGAGCAGTGCGAGGGAAAGCAGGAAACGCATCGGGCCCTCCGGCGCGCATGTTCAGTCGGCACCAATACTAGCCCGGAATTTTTCCGGAAAAAGAGGCCGGTCGTCACACCGACCTCGGCAACAGGGTGTTTGGTTAAGGCGGAGCGGCCTCACAGCATGGAGGGCAGCACGCGGTCCGGCGGCTTGTGCCCGTCCATGAAGGTTTTGATGTTGATGATGACCTTCTCGCCCATATCGACCCGTCCCTCGACGGTCGCAGAGCCCATATGGGGCAGCAACACGACCTTGCCTTCGCGGGCCAGTTTAACGAGCTTCGGGCTGGCGGCAGGTTCGTGCTCGAACACGTCGAGCCCAGCGCCGGCAATCTCGCCAGCCGAGATCATCCGGATCAACGCGTTCTCGTCGATCACCTCGCCCCGTGCGGTATTGACCACATAGGCGTCCGGACGAAGCAGTTTGAGCCGGCGGGCCGAAAGCAGGTGATAGGTTGCCGGCGTGTGCGGGCAATTGACCGACACGATATCGACCCGCGCCAGCATCTGGTCGAGGCTGTCCCAATAGGTCGCGCCCAGCTCTTCCTCGATTTGAGCCGCAACCCGCCGGCGGTTGTGGTAGTGGATCTGCAGCCCGAAGGCCCGTGCCCGGCGCGCTACCGCCTGGCCGATCCGACCCATGCCGATGATGCCCAGCCGCTTGCCCCAGATCCGGTGGCCGAGCATCCAGGTCGGAGACCAGCCGCTCCACTCCACATCGCTGGTCAGCACCTGAGAGCCTTCCACGAGGCGCCGCGGAACCGCGAGGATCAGCGCCATCGTCATGTCGGCCGTGTCTTCGGTCAGAACACCGGGGGTGTTGGTGACGGTAATGCCGCGCGCGAGAGCCGTCGCAACATCGATATTGTCGACGCCATTGCCGAAATTGGCGATGAGTTTCAGGTTCGGACCCACGTGGCTAAGCACCGCGGCGTCGATGCGATCGGTCACGGTCGGAACCAGGACATCGGCAACCTTCACGGCCTCGGCGAGGTCGGCTTGGCTCATCGGCTTGTCGTCGAGATTGAGCCGGGTGTCGAACAATTCGCGCATGCGCGTCTCGACGCGCTCCGGCAACTTGCGCGTCACGATCACCAAGGGCTTCTTGCGGTTCGACATGTCTCGTGATCAGCCTTCGCGATGCGGTTCCCGGCACAGCGCGGGGCTGTTCAGCCGTCCTTAACCGGCCTCCCCGACACTGCGCCGTTCGTTACCGGCGTCTTCGTTCCCATGTAGCAGATGACCGCATCAAGACAAACCATCCGGCCCATCGCTATCGCAGCCATTTTCGCCAGCCTTGTCGTGTGTTCGCCAGCCAGGGCTGCGGGCGACGCTGCGTCCGGCAGCGCCAGTGGCCTGCCGGTCCCGCGCTATGTCAGCCTGAAATCGGATCGCGTGAACGTGCGGTCCGGGCCGACAAAGGACCACGACGTCGCCTGGGTTTTCACGAAGTCGGGACTGCCGGTCGAGATTACCGCCGAATTCGAGAACTGGCGCCGCATCCGCGATTCGGAGGGCTCCGAGGGTTGGGTGTATCACTCGCTCCTGTCTGGCCGGCGGACCGCGGTGGTCATCGCGCGCGATAAGGATCAGCTGATTCCGGTCTCCGACAGCCCCAGTCCCGACGCCGGGGTGACTGCACAGCTCCAGCCGGGCGTGGTGGCACAGGTTCGGCGTTGCGACGGCAAATGGTGCCGGGTCAATGGCAAAAATTTCGAGGGCTGGGTGCCGCAGGAACGGCTTTGGGGCGTCTATCCCAACGAGAAGGTCGATTAAGTCACGGGTCGAGGCGCATCGGCAATCCCGCCTTTGCCATATGCTCCTTGGCCTGCCGTATTGTGAATTCGCCGAAATGGAAGATCGACGCCGCCAGCACCGCGGTGGCGTGTCCGTCGCGAATGCCTTCGACGAGGTGATCGAGCGTTCCGGCACCCCCGGATGCAATGACAGGCACGGTCACGGCGTCGGAGACCGCGCGCGTCAGAGGAATGTTGAAACCGGCCTTGGTGCCGTCCCGATCCATCGAGGTGAGCAGGATTTCGCCGGCGCCGAGTGACGCCACCTCCTGCGCATATTCCACCGCATCGATGCCGGTTGGCTTGCGGCCGCCATGCGTGAAGATTTCCCACCGCGGCTTTTCGCCGGGGGCCGAAACCGTCTTTGCATCGATCGCGACCACGATGCATTGATCGCCGAATTTTTCCGCGGCCTCTTTGACAAACTCTCGCCGCTGCACGGCTGCGGTATTGATCGAGACCTTGTCGGCGCCCGATTGCAGCAACGTTCGGATATCGTCGACGGTGCGCACGCCGCCGCCGACCGTGACCGGCATGAAGCAGGCCTCAGCCGTCCGCCGCACGACATCCAGCATGATGCCGCGGTCCTCATGGCTCGCGGTGATGTCGAGGAAGGTCAGCTCGTCCGCACCGGCCGCGTCATAGGCGATGGCCGCTTCCACCGGATCGCCGGCGTCGCGCAGATCGACGAAATTGACGCCCTTGACGACGCGGCCGTCCTTCACGTCGAGGCACGGGATGATGCGGACTTTGAACGTCATGCGCTCTTCGCCGCTTTGATCAGCGCCAGGGCTTCGGCTGGATCAAGCCGTCCGTCATACAGCGCGCGTCCGGCGATCGCGCCTTCCAGTCTTTTCGCGCGCGGCTCGAGCAAGGTCTTCACATCGTCGATCGAGGCGAGACCGCCCGACGCGATCACCGGAATGGAGATCGCGTCCGCGAGTGCGATGGTCGCGTCCCAGTTGATGCCCTTCAACATCCCGTCGCGGGAGATGTCGGTGTAGATGATTGCGGTTACCCCGGCGTCCTCGAAGCGCCGGGCGATGTCGATCGCCGTCATTTCGGAGGCTTCCGCCCAGCCCTGCACGGCGACCTTGCCGTCGCGCGCATCGAGCCCAACCGCAACGCGTCCGGGAAATGAGGCTGCTGCCTCGCGGACGAAGACCGGGTCGCGGACCGCGGCGGTGCCGATGATCACGCGATCGACGCCCTTCTGTAGCCAGCCGTCGACGGTGGCCATGTCACGGATGCCGCCGCCGAGCTGTACGCGAATGTTGGTCGCTTCGAGGATGCGATCGACGGCGCGGCCATTCACCGGCTTGCCGGCGAAGGCGCCATCAAGATCCACGATATGCAGATATTCGAAGCCAGCGAGTTCGAAGGCGTAGGCCTGATCGGCGGGGTCGTGATTGAAGACGGTCGCCCGCGCCATGTCGCCTTGTTCAAGGCGAACCGCCAGCCCTTCTTTCAGATCGATGGCAGGGAAAAGGATCACGCGACTCTTTCGATGACAACGACGGGTGCGCAAGAGCGCGAACCGAAATCCATAATCCGGGACTGGCTATGGATGGCAGTCCGGTTCGCGCCGCGCTTCGCCCGGGACCACGGGTTGAACGTTCACGGCTTCCATTTCAGGAAATTGGCGATTAGCGCAAGCCCGAGTTTTTGACTCTTTTCGGGATGGAATTGCGTCCCGACCATGTTGTCGCGGCCGACAATCGCGGTAACCGGCCCGCCATAATCAGCTTCGGCGATGACGTTGGCGCGGTCCGTGGGCGTTAGCTGGTAGGAGTGCACGAAATAGGCGTGGAGCCCGGCATCACCGGTTGCGATGCCGTCGAGCAAAGGATGGTCGCGCTGCGTCCGTAGCGTATTCCAGCCCATATGCGGAATTTTCAGCGTCGGATCGGAGGGATGAATGCGGTCGACTTCGCCAGCGATCCAATCGAGGCCCTCGACCACCTCTTTCTCGTGTCCCCGCGACGCCATGAGCTGCATGCCGACGCAGATGCCGAAGAATGGCTTGCCGCGCCGTTCGACCTGTTCGCGCAGCGTCTCGACCATGCCCGGCACCGCATCGAGCCCGCGGCGGCAATCCGCAAAAGCGCCGACGCCCGGCAGCACGATACGGTCCGCGCGCGCAACCTCTTCCGGATCGCTGGTCACGACGATCGCGCCGTTCAATCCGTGTTCGCGCGCGGCGCGCTCGAATGCTTTGGCTGCGGAATGCAGATTGCCGGAGCCGTAATCGACGATGGCGGTGGTCATGTTCGCCGCTCGGGTTCCGGGAACGAGCCGATCACGGTTGAGCCGCCCCCATGAGGATAGGCAGGGCGCGCGGGCGGCGTCAGCGTCCCGCGCACCACCGTTTCCGTCCGCGCGGGCGGCGGTGCCGCATTTGGCCGCTTGCCGGCCTGCCAGTTCACGAAGAAGCGCCGCTCGGCATCGTCCTGGTTTTCGGCGACCACCACACCGACATTGGTGTAGCCGCGCCGGGCGAGGGTCCAACGGCGAAGGCTCGCGCCTTCCAGTCCGACCAGGAACGCCAGTGCAAACAGCACGAGCATGCGCCATCCACTGGTTACCCCCGCGTACCGGAGGCCGATTTCGAGCAGGACCACGAGCGCGGCGAAAAGCACAGCCGCCAGCCACAATCGGTGGCGGAGCATCCACAATACCGACAGCAGAAAGCCCCAGACATAGAAACCGTCGCGAACGAATGTGAATCGCGCGGGGTCCGGCGCGGTCTCTGCCTTGCCCAGCGGAGGCTGGTGAACGGTATACACGGCCATTCTCTAGGGTCCTCGGTCTTCGGCCGCTCGTCGTCGGCAAGAGCGGTAATCCGGCCTTTTGCCGGAGTCTCACCTTGCGCGAACGATCGCAGGCGTGGTCAGCCGCCTAAAGAGCCTTTCGTCGAAGGAATCTCGTCTGCCGCCTTCGGATCGATCGCGAGCGCCGAACGCAGCGCGCGCGCCAGACCCTTGAAGCAGGATTCCGAGATATGATGGTCATTCGACCCGTACAATGTCTCGACATGCAAGGTGATGCCCGCGTTCATCGCAAAGGCCTGGAACCACTCGTTGACGAGCTGCGTGTCGAAGGTCCCGATCTTGTCACCGCCGAATTTGACCTTGAAGACGAGCATCGGGCGCCCGGAAACGTCGACCGCCACCCGCGTCAGCGTCTCATCCATCGGCAGATGCACGTCGGCATACCGGACGATACCCTTCATGTCGCCCAGCGCCATCCTGACCGCCTGCCCAAGGGCAATGCCGACATCCTCGGTGGTGTGGTGGTCGTCGATATGGAGATCGCCCTTGGCGCGTATCCGGAGGTCCATCCGCGAATGCCGCGCCAGCAGGTCCAGCATATGGTCGAAGAAGCCGATACCGGTCGCAATATCTGCGCGGCCGGTCCCGTCGATTGCGACCTCGACCGCAATGTCGGTTTCCTTGGTTTTGCGCGTGATTTGACCTTTGCGCATGATGTGCGGGTTCCGGAGTGAAATTCGGGGCCTTTTAACAGTGCATCGCGGATTGTGCCACCGATCGCACTGCCAATTTGCAAACGCGCTCGCTGGTGCCTAAATCACCGCCGCACAGGGTTAATCTGCATGTCTTCTCCCGACAATTCACCGGTCTGGCACGGCACAACCATTCTGACGGTCCGCAAGAACGGCATCGTGGCGGTCGGCGGCGACGGTCAGGTCTCCGTCGGCCAGACCATCATGAAGTCCAATGCCCGCAAGGTCCGGCGCCTTGGGAAGGGCGACGTCATCGGCGGCTTTGCCGGGGCCACGGCGGACGCCTTCACCCTGTTCGAGCGCCTGGAGGCCAAGCTCGAGCAATATCCCGGACAGCTGCTGCGCGCCTCGGTCGAGCTCGCCAAGGACTGGCGGACCGACCGTTATTTGCGCCGGCTGGAAGCCATGATGATCGTCGCCGACAGCAAGACCTCGCTGGTGCTGACCGGCAACGGCGACGTGCTGGAGCCGGAAGCCGGCATCGCCGGGATCGGATCGGGAGGAAATTATGCGCTGGCGGCGGCGCGTGCGCTCGCGGACGGCCCGCTCTCGGCTGAGGAGATCGTGCGCCGGTCGCTCGATATCGCCGCCGACATCTGCGTCTACACCAACCGCAGCGTGACCGTGGAAACGCTCAATGCGGTCTGAACCGCAGCCGATCGATTTCATTCCGGTGCAGCCGGAGCATTATCCGTTGCTCCGAACCTGGCTCAGCGCGCCGCATCTGCGCGAGTGGTGGGGTGATCCGGACGAGGAGCTCGGCTACATCCGCGACATGGTCGAGGGCCGCGATACTACCCGGCCGTTTCTGATCGTGCTGGGTGGCGAACCGGTCGGTTACATCCAGTACTGGTTCATTGGCCATCGTCAGAACCAGCAATGGGTGAAGGACAATCCCTGGCTCGCTGAATTGAGCTCCGACACCATCGGCGTCGATCTTTCGATCGGCGACCCGCGCAAATTGTCGCGGGGCATCGGTTCGGCCGCACTTGCGGCATTCATTCGCCTGCTTCGCGAGCAGGGACATGAAAGGATCATCATCGATCCTGATCCGCTTAACGCGCGCGCGGTGCGTGCCTATATGAAGGCCGGCTTCCGGCCTGTTCCGCATCTGGAAGGCCGGACCGAAGGCGTGCTGATGATGCAGCACCACGACTTCGAACACGAGTTGACATGACCGACTTTTCCCCCCGCGAGATCGTCTCCGAACTCGACCGCTACATTATTGGGCAACATGAAGCGAAGCGCGCCGTGGCGATCGCGCTTCGCAATCGCTGGCGCAGGCTGCAGCTCGACGAACGCCTGCGCGAGGAAGTGCTGCCCAAGAACATCCTGATGATCGGCCCGACGGGGGTCGGCAAGACCGAGATTTCGCGGCGCCTGGCGCGGCTGGCCGGCGCGCCCTTCCTCAAGATCGAAGCGACCAAGTTCACTGAGGTCGGCTATGTGGGCCGCGACGTGGAGCAGATCGTTCGCGATCTCGTGGAGGTCGCCATCGCCCAGACCCGCGAACGCAAGCGCAAGGACGTCCTGGCGCGTGCTGAAGCCGCGGCCGAGGATCGTGTCGTCAACGCGCTCGTCGGCGAGAACGCCAGTCCCACGACGAAGGATGCGTTCCGCCGCAAGCTGCGCAATGGCGAACTCAACGACAAGGAAATCGAGATTGAAGTGTCGTCCGGCGGTGGCGGCGGGCTTCCGATGTTCGACATTCCAGGCATGCCCGGTGCTCAGATGGGCGCGATCTCGATCGGCGACATCTTCGGCAAGCTCGGCGGCAAACCAAAGACGCGCCGCGTCACGGTTGCCGAATCGCACGACCTTCTGGTGAACGAGGAGGCCGACAAGCTGCTCGACACCGAAACCGTGGTTCAAGAAGCGATCCGTGCCGTGGAGAATAACGGCATCGTCTTTCTTGACGAAATCGACAAGATCACGGCGCGGGACGGTCGCGTCGGAGGCGACGTGTCGCGAGAGGGCGTGCAGCGCGATCTATTGCCGCTGATCGAAGGCACCACGGTTTCGACAAAGCATGGCCCGGTGAAGACCGACCACATCCTGTTCATCGCGTCGGGCGCCTTCCATGTCTCGAAGCCGTCCGACCTGTTGCCCGAATTGCAGGGCCGGCTGCCGATCCGCGTCGAACTCAAGGCGCTGACCCGGGAAGACTTCCGCCGCATCCTGACCGACACCGAAGCGTCGCTGATCAAGCAATATATCGCGCTGATGGCGACGGAAGGCGTGACGCTGAACTTCACCGAAGATGCGATCGATGCGATTGCCGACATCGCCGTGTCGGTAAATTCGAGCGTGGAGAATATCGGTGCGCGGCGGCTGCAAACCGTGATGGAGCGCGTGCTCGACGAAATATCCTTCACCGCGACAGACCGCAGTGGGGAAGTGCTGACGATCGACGCCGCTTACGTTGAGAAGAATATCGGCGACCTCGCCAGGAACGCCGATCTGAGCCGGTTTATTCTGTAGGACTCCTGATCAGGCATCCGATCCGCGCGCTGAATGGGCGGACCGGACTCGTCTCGCGTTGACACTCGTCGGGCTCAATATGTAATGTTATAACATTACATATTGAGGGAACGACATGTTAGGTCGCCGCGCTGCTACTATCGCGCTGATTTCGTTGCCACTTTTTGAGGGCCCGGCTTGCGGTCAGGCGGTCGAGCTTCCCGCCATAACCGTCACCGCAAGCCCGATCTCCCGTCGCCCGGTCCGTCCGGTGGCGACGCCGGGTCCGCGTCAGACAGCGCTCGAAACGCCAATCGAGGCCACCACGCCCGCCGCGCCGCCGCACCTCTATCGCGGCACGCTGCCGGTCGTGGCCGATCAGTTCGCGACCGTCACGGTCATGCCGCGCGGCGAAATCGACTCGTCCACCGGCCAGACGCTTGGCGAGATTCTTCAGGACAAGCCAGGCATCATGTCGTCGGGCTTTGCACCCGGTGCGGCAAGCCGTCCGATTGTCCGCGGGCTCGATAATTACCGCGTGCGGATTCAGGAGAACGGGATTGGTGCGAGCGGCGTCTCAGAGCTTGGCGAAGATCATGCGGTGCCGCTCGATCCTCTGACGGCTCAAACCGTCGAAGTCATTCGCGGTCCGGCAACCTTGCGTTACGGCTCTCAGGCGATCGGCGGTGTAGTCAACGCCGACAACAACCGCATTCCAACATCGATCCCGTCGCGCGGCATGGCATTTCAGGGCCGGGGCTCCATCACGAGTGTCGACCGCGGCCGCGAGGGTGCAATTCTGCTCGATGCCGGCGGCGGCAACTTCGCCGTCCACGCCGACCTCTGGGGCCGAAGCGCCGGTGACTACAAGATCCAGTCCTATCCGTATCTCTTTCCCGATGAGCCGCCACCGCTCGTCGGCAAATGGCAGCCGAATTCGGAGCATCGGTCGCATGGCAATTCGATCGGCGGCTCACTCATTTTCGATCGCGGCTATGTCGGTCTCGCCTACACGAATTTCGATGCGGCCTATCGCATTCCGGGCCAGGAGGCAGTTGAAGCCCGGACGAACATCGATCTCAAACAATCCAGGCTCACGGGCAAAGGCGAAATACGCCCCGACAGCAACGGGATCGAAGCGATCCGCTATTGGTTCGGTGCGACCGATTATCGGCATGCAGAAATCGCAAGCGAAGGGGGCTTTTATGGCCCGCAGCAATTCTTTCTCAGCGATCAGAAGGAGTTGCGCGTGGAGGCGCAGCTTCAGCCGTTCGAATTGCGCTTTGCTGCGCTCACGACCGCGCTCGGCTTGCAGGCGAGTCGCGAAAGCCTCGACGGGGCAGGGCGCGAGGGCGGCCTTTTCGATCCGAACACGACGCGCAGCATCGCCGGCTATCTCTTCAACGAGTTCCGGTTCAATGCGACGCAGAGGCTGCAGCTCTCCGGCCGCATTGAGAGCAACAGGGTCGGCGGCTCGGTCCCCGACCTGTTCGTTGATCCCGACCGCGATGTTGCCCGGCATCGTCAATTCCTGCCGCTGAGCGGTGCCGTTGGCTTCTTGCAGAACCTGCCCGGCGACCTTGTGGCGAGCGTCACCTATCAACATGTCGGACGCGCCCCGCGTGCGCCGGAGCTTCTATCCCGCGGCGTCCACGAAGCGACCGGCACATTCGACGTCGGCAATCCCGATCTTGTTACCGAGGTCGCGAATTCGCTCGAGGTCGGTCTGCGCCGCGCCAAAGGTCCGCTTCGTTTCGAAGCGGCCGCCTTCTATACCCGCTTCGACAATTTCATTTTCCGCAACGTGACGGGCCTGCGTTGCGGGGAAACCTTCGGCAGCTGTGCAGACGACCCGGACCTCGTACTGGCGCAGGCAGTCTATGACCAGCGCGCCGCGACGTTTCGTGGTGCGGAAATCCAGGCACAGTACGATGTTGTTCCGATCGCTTGCGGCGTCTGGGGCGTCGACGGTCGCTATGACATCGTGCGAGCCACCTTTAGCGACGGCAGCAATGTGCCGAGGATCCCGCCGCAGCGGCTCGGTGGCGGCATCTACTATCGTGACGGCAATTGGTTCGCCCGCGTCGGTCTTCTGCACGCGTTCGCGCAAACGGACCTGGCCGCGCTCGAAACGATGACCGCAGGGTATAACCTGCTGAAAGCCGAGATCAGCTTTTCGTCGAAACTTCCAGGCGACCTGAGCGGTCTGTCCGAGTTGAAGCTCGGGCTTGTTGGTGACAACCTGCTGAATGACGACGTGCGCTTCGCCCAGTCATTCAAGAAAGACGAGGTGCTGCAGCCTGGCCGCACCGTGAAGGTATTCGCGACAGTGAAGTTCTAGTGCGGTCACCGTCCGCCGGACGCCGCGGTCGCCTGTGTGCTGCGGGTCGTACTCTGAACCAAGGTCCGGTTGAAGAATTGCTCGCTATCTCCGGGCGAGATCACAGGCTCGCATATCGGGGAGCAATTATAAGTCTGACGCTCGATGCCCTTATAGACGACGACGGTATCGATCGCGGCCTGGACGATGATTGTCTTTTCGAGCAAGGCATTGCCTTTGCGGTCGAGCGCGATGAAATTTGTCGCGCCATATCCCTTCCCGGTCAGCACCGCCAATCCGCCGGCCTGAATGGTTGCATCTGCGATCAGCGGATTTCCGATGATGATCGTTGCAGCAAGGTCCGGAAGCTTGACGAGCTTGGCTTCGTCCATTTGTACGAGCAGGGCGTCGCTCGGGTAACGATCTCCCGCGGGCGCTGGCGCCGGCAGTAGCATCGCCATGGCAAGAGTCCCGATGGCGCTGACGCAGGGACCCAGATTCCAAACGCGCCAACCCAGCGACATCGCGTTACTCCGCACTCATACTGGAACAAGGAGACTGCAGAACTCGCCGTCATCCAATGTCGAATTCACCGCAAAATGGTGAATCATTCGACAACGCAGGTATCAGAGTTCTTCTTCCACGCGCTTCCTGTTCGGCTGCGGTTCCGAGCTCGCGAAATTTGCCTAAAACCTTCTTTAACTGTGATCCAAAATCAGGAGCACCCATCACCCCGCATGAGTGCGATGCCGGACGCGTTTAGGGCGATGTCGGATCGAACCCACGCATGCGATTTGACTCTGGCCGGCCATCAATCCGAGTACTGATGGCGCTTCGAAACGTCGCCTAATTACACAACGATTCCAGTGGTTAAGACGAAACGACGTGAACTCGTTCGGCCGCGTCATCTTCTTGACGGCACCTGTTCAAAACCGGCCGGCTCCACGGTGCGATGCCTAACGGCATCTGAACGGGCCCGCAGAATCCGGGGCGCTCGATCTTACCGTTTTTTCAGCGGTGCCTGATAGCTTCGCGTCACTGCCGGCCACAACGGCTGTCTGGTTCA
>NZ_DATMRX010000221.1:0-29052 GCF_035565855.1 Pseudorhodoplanes sp. | reverse complement strand
ATCCTCTGCGGGACAACAATGACCTTTTTGGGAGCCTTGCCGTCCAGTGCCTTCTTTACCGCATCCAGCGTTAATACGGCAGCCTCGATATCAGAATTTCCTGCATCCCGTGGCACGGTTACATCAGCCCGCTTCTTCCCGTTGACCTGGACGGGCAGGGTGATGGTGTTTTCCACCAGCAAATCGGCCTCGATCGCCGGCCAAGGCTGCATGGAGACCAGCGTGTCGTGCCCCAGCGCCGCCCAGCATTCCTCGGCCAGGTGCGGCATCATCGGCGCAAAGAGCTGAACCAGGGTCTCCGCCGCCTCCCGAATCGCCCAGGCGAAATCCGGCGTGACATCGGCCGGGGCGGCGATGTCCCCGATCGCGGCCGAGAGGGCGTTGGAAAATTCGTAGATATGGGCGACGCAGCGGTTGAAGCGGAGCTTTTCGATGTCCTCGGAGACCTTGGCGAGAGCCCCATGCGCGGCCTTGCGCACCGTGACGGACCGTTCCGTGAACGCGGCCGGCCGCTCGGCGGGCGCCTTGGCCGCGATCTCCGAGGCCTCGTTGATCAGGCGCCACAGCCGCTGCACGAAGCGCCACGACCCCTGGACGCCTTCCTCGGTCCAGATCACGTCGCGCTCGGGCGGCGAATCGGACAGGACGAACCAGCGGGCGGTGTCGGCGCCATACGCGCCGATGATGTCGTCGGGGTCGACCGTGTTCTTCTTCGACTTCGACATCTTCTCGATCGAGCCGATCTCGATCGGCTCGCCGGTGGTCTTCAGCGTCGCCTTGCGGGTATCGCCTTCGGCGGCGATGACGACCTCGGACGGCATCACGTACTCGCCGTCCGCCTTGCGGTAGGTCTCGTGCACCACCATCCCTTGAGTGAACAGGCCGGCGAACGGCTCGTCGAGACCGGCGTGACCGGTCTTCTTCATCGCGCGGGTGAAGAAGCGGCTGTAGAGCAGATGCAGGATCGCGTGCTCGATGCCGCCGATATATTGATCGACCGGCAGCCAGCGATCGACGTCCTTGCGGCTGGTCGGTGCAGTCGCGATCCAGGGATCGGTGAAGCGGGCGAAATACCACGACGAATCGACGAACGTGTCCATGGTGTCGGTTTCGCGACGCGCCGGCTTGCCGCATGACGGGCACGGCACGTTCTTCCATGTCGGATGACGATCGAGCGGATTGCCGGGACGATCGAAGCTCACATCTTCCGGCAGCTTCACCGGCAGATCCTTTTTCGGCACCGGCACGATGCCGCACGCTTCGCAATGGATGATCGGGATCGGGCAGCCCCAATAGCGCTGCCGCGAAATACCCCAGTCGCGCAGCCGGAAATTCACCTGGCGCTGCGCAACCGCCTTGCCGTCGCGCAATTCGCTTTCGAGGCGGCGCGCCACCCGTTCCTTTGCATCGGCGATGGAAAGCCCGTTCAGGAAATGCGAATTGATCATCGTGCCGTCACCGTCATAGGCGGTGTCGGTGATGACGAAGGTCTTCGGGTCCTGTCCGGGCGGACACACCACGGGCACGTTTCCGAGCCCGTATTTGTTGACGAAATCAAGGTCGCGCTGATCGTGCGCCGGACAGCCGAAGATCGCGCCGGTGCCGTAATCCATCAGGATGAAGTTCGCGACATAGACCGGCAGCGTCCAGTTCGGATCGAGCGGATGGATCGCCTTGATGCCGGTGTCGAAGCCCATCTTCTCTGCGGTGTCGATGTCGGCTTGCGACGTACCGCGCCGCTTGCACTCCTCGACGAACGCCGCGAGCGCCGCATTCTTTGCAGCCGCAGCCTTGGCAAGCGGATGATCCGGCGCGATCGCCATGAACTTCGCGCCGAACAAGGTGTCCGGCCGCGTCGTGAAGACATTGAGTTCGGTTTCGCCGGATGGCGTCGTCTTCGGATCGAGTGCGAAGCGGATCAGCAATCCTTCCGAACGGCCGATCCAGTTGCGCTGCATGATGCGCACCTTCTCCGGCCAGCGGTCGAGCGTGTCGATCGCATCGAGCAGCTCCTGCGCATAATCGCTGATCTTGAAGAACCACTGCGTCAGCTCGCGCTGTTCGACCAGCGCGCCCGAGCGCCAGCCGCGCCCGTCGATCACCTGCTCGTTGGCGAGCACGGTCTGGTCGACCGGGTCCCAGTTCACCTTGCTCTGCTTGCGCTCGACGAGACCCGCTTCGAGAAAGTCGAGGAACATCGCCTGCTGATGTTTGTAGTAATCCGGGTCGCAGGTCGCGATCTCGCGCGCCCAGTCGAGCGACAGCCCCATCGATTGCAGCTGCGCTTTCATCGCGGCGATGTTCTGGTAGGTCCAGGACTTGGGATGGACCTTGCGCTCCATCGCGGCATTTTCCGCGGGCATGCCGAAGGCGTCCCATCCCATCGGATGCAGCACGCTGAAGCCCTTCGCGCGCTTGTAGCGCGCCACCACGTCGCCCATGGTGTAGTTGCGGACGTGCCCCATATGGATGCGCCCGGATGGGTAGGGGAACATCTCGAGGACGTAGTATTTCGGGCGCGGGTCGTCGTTCTTGGTCGCGAAGATGCCGTCGCGGTCCCAGGTCTTTTGCCAACGCGGCTCGGCGTCGCGGGCGTTGTAGCGCGAAGCAGTCATGAAGGGCTCAAAACACTCAGAAATCGGGCCGGACGTGCCACGAATCCGACTTGCCGGTCAACGGCGCGGCGTTGCGGCAAATGCGAATCACGGCCTTCCGGCTTGCGACCGCATTGGGGCACCGTTAGTGACCAGCCGAGGAGATCGGAGACGGTGAGCGAGACTGAAACCCACGACATTGCGGCCGGGCTGTCGGAGGTCCGGGCCAGGATCGCGGCGGCCTGCCGCGAGGCGGGCCGCGATCCGGCCTCGGTCGCGCTGATCGCCGTTTCCAAGACCTTCGGAGCCGATGCCATCGCGCCGGCGATAGCGGCGGGGCAGCGGGTCTTCGGCGAAAACCGGGTCCAGGAAACCAGGGCCAAATGGCCGGCGATCCGCGCGCACCATCCCGACCTGTCGCTGCACCTGATCGGCCCGCTCCAGTCCAACAAGGCGAAGGACGCGGTCGCGCTGTTCGACGCCATTCACTCCGTCGACCGGCCGAGTCTCTGCGAGGCCCTGGCGAAGGAGATCCAGAAGCAGGGGCGCTCGCCCTTGTTGTTTGCGCAGATCAATACCGGCGCAGAGCCACAGAAGGCCGGTATCCTGCCGGAAGACGCCGATGCATTCTTGCGGAGCTGCACGGCCGATTACGGGCTGACCATTTCCGGCCTGATGTGCATTCCCCCCTTCGACGAGGCGCCGGCGCCGCATTTCGCGCTCACCGCCAAGATCGCCGCGCGCAATGGACTGAAGCTTCTGTCGATGGGCATGAGCACGGATTTTGAGGCCGCGATTGCGTTCGGCGCGACTCACGTGCGTGTCGGCAGCGCGATATTCGGAACCCGGCCGCAGCACTGAGCGGTATCAACAGCGGGCCTCAATAAAAGAAGCTCCGCACCAGCCGGCGCGGAGCTTCCCTGATTCCGATCACTGCTGTCTGCAGAGTGATCCGGTTCGGATCAGCGGCAGACGCGAACCTTTCCGCGCGGACCCGCGGCCCAGAAGCAACGCGGACGCGGCGCAACAACGACCGCCCGCGGCGGCACGACCACCACGCCACGCTTCGGACGGCAGGCGCCACCCGGACCGCGGAACCAGCCGGGGCCGCAGCCGCCGGCCGTCTGGATCACGTCGGACGGCAGCTGCATCGATGCCGCCGGAGCCGCTGGAAATGCGTGCGCGGAAGCTGCAGCCAGCATCACGGCGCCGCCAAGCACCATCGAGGTGAGAAGTTTGCTCATTGGTAGCCTTTCAGTACGTCCGGACCGATTCCGGAAAACCCTTCCCCAACCCGAAGTGGCCGGGGAGGTCATGGGCCTCATTAGGCCGAGCTTGCTAAACGCAGGGTTACCGCCAGGCCTTGGGAGCGTCGGTCGAGGCCAGCGCCGCGCTGAGCGGCTGTTTGAGGAGACGAGCGCGCTGCAGGTCGGCCCCGCTTTCGAGGCCGCCCGGTTGCATCGGCGGCGTGTCGTCGCGCGGAAGGCCGATGTCGTAGCCATCGTCCTCAAAGAGCTTCTGACTCATGGTCGCGCTTCGCCAGCGCTCGATGACCGACGTGATCAGGTCGATCCCCGCATCCGCAGAAACCTGCGCGCTCTGTCCGACTTCGCTCGACGGCCGCAAATGTTCGGGCACGTTGCTGAAGGTCATCTGCATCGGCAGCGCGACGCCTGAACCGAACACGAAGGCTTCGCCGGTGCCGAGCGAGGGCACGAAGGTCAAAAGACTCGACGCGGCGTCCGACACCGCCGAGCGGATCAACATCTGATCCCTGTCATTGGCGAGCCTCATCACGAACAACGTGTTGCATTGAGAGATGATGTTGGGATCGATCTCGCAGGGCCGCTGCGTGATGAGGCCGAGGAACACACCGTATTTCCGGCCTTCCTTGGCAATGCGCGACAGCGCGCGACGCGTCGGCCCGAAGCCTCTTTTGATTTCCGCTGACGATGCGTAGCGGTGTGCCTCTTCGCATATGAACAGAAGCGGCGAGACACCATCGCTCCACAGTCCGAAATCGAAGGCCATGCGGCAGAGGACCGAGACAACCGAATCGACGACCTCTGCCGGAAACCCGGCGAGCTGCATCACGGTGACCGGCTTGCCGTTGGCTGGAAGACGGAACAGGTTCGAAATGATTTCCGCCATTGTGTCGCCGCCGACATTGGCGTTTTCGAACATGAAGGCGTAGCGCGGGTTGTTGCGGAAGGTCTGGATGCGCTGCATCAGCTTGAAATGATGCAAGCGAGAAGACCTGTTCTCGAGCTTACCCATGCGCTCGTCGATCAGTCCGAGCAGATCTTCGATGCGATAGGGTGCGGGTGTATCGGCAGTGAATCCCGCGCTCTTCGGATCGCGCTTCTTGGTCAGCGTCCGCTCGTGGGCGCTGCGGTATTGCAGATACGTGCCTTTGGCGATGGGAATGACTTCGGCGAGGATTTCGACTTCCTCGTTGACGCCGGGCCGTCCGCCGAAAAACGCGTCGACCGTTTCCTCGAAGGAGAACAGCCAGAACGGCAGTCGCAGATTGCGCGGGTTGAGCACTTGCGCCTTGTCGCCGAAACAGCGGCCATATTCGTTGTGCGGATCGACGAGGAAGATCCGCAGATCCGGCCGCGCCGCGAGCACCTGCTGCAGGATCACGGCAACGCCGCTCGACTTTCCGACGCCGGTCGTGCCGAGAATAGCGAAGTGCTTGTTGAGAAGCTCGTCGACGTCGATCAGCGCCCTGATGGAGCAGTCCTGCCGCAGCGTTCCGACATGCGCCGCCGCGCGCGTGTTGCCATAGATCAGTCGCAGGTCGTCATTGGTCATCAGCAGAACCGGATCGCCGATGACCGGATAATCGGTGACACCGCGTGAGAAGGTCGGTGTTCCGAAGCGCTCGTGCATTTCGCCGAACAGGTCGATCTGCGCGACGCTGCCACCGCGCCCGCCGGTCTGCTCGCACACTTCGGTGACCATGCCGATGATCACGCTTTCGGCGCCGACCACGCCGAGAAATTTTCCGACCGTCGCACGCGATGCGTCGCGGACGAGGTTTGCCGCCAGTTCAATCCTCGCGTTCGATCCGGCGACGGAGAGGACGCGCCCGATGATCTCGCGCTCTTGGGACGGCGCAGGCTGGGGTGTCTGTGTCGTGTGCATCGCAGATCAGATCGAGGAGGTATGCCCGCTTCCGATCTATCAGCCTGGCATCGCATTCCAATTAACGTGCACTCATCGGTGGAACTTGCGTTGCGATATTCTTAATCGATGGTGCAGGGAGGCGCGGCGGCAGTGACCTGCAATTTAGCTAATCTCGATCCAGGTCGCGGGAGACAGGCGCTCCAGCAATCGCAACAGGTCGCGCGGCCGCAGCGCCACGCAACCGGCGGTAGGTCCGAAATTCTCCCGCGCGATGTGGATGAAGACTGCGCTGCCACGGCCGGCGATTCGGGGCCGGTCGTTATGACTGATCTCGATGATGAGATCGTACAGCCCGTCCTCCCGCATCAGCCGGTCGCCCGGCTCTCCCGGCTCCCGCCGCACCCAGCGGTTGTAGCGGCGGTCGGCCGGGTCCTCGCTCCAGGCATCGGCCGGGCCGATCGGGCGGGCCGGCAGGGCGGTCCGGGGGCGGGTGATTCGGTCCCGCCGCCACCAGAGCCGCTTCAGGCGGTACCGGCCCCGCGGGGTTCCCCCGTCTCCCTCCCGCTTGTTGGCCAGAATGCCGCCGCGGCCCAGCGCCACGGGCAGGACCAGGGGTCCAGCCCTCAAAATGCCGCGTGATTTGGCTCCAGATCGGCGCCGGACTTGGATATGGTCGAGAATTCGGGACGCCATCGGGAACGGGAATGGTGGGTCGCGGATACCAGTCAGGCAAGTCTTGCTTGCCCTTACAACCTTCGATGCCCTATTTCGCCATAAATCGGTAAACTGCGGCCCTGGGGGGCCACCTGATGTCGAATGCCAGAAAGATACTGATTGTCGACGACGATGTGGAGCTGCGCGACACCCTGGTCGAGCAGCTCGCCTTGCACGAGGAGTTCGAGGCTGCGGCCGAGGACTCTGCCGCCAAGGGTATCCAGACGGCCAAGGACGGCCAGATCGACCTGATCATCATGGACGTCGGCTTGCCTGACATGGACGGCCGGGAGGCGGTCCGGGTGCTGCGCAAGAGCGGCTTCAAGGCGCCGATCATCATGCTGACCGGCCACGATACCGATTCGGACACCATCCTCGGGCTGGAATCCGGCGCGAATGACTATGTCACGAAGCCGTTCCGGTTCGCGGTCCTCCTCGCCCGAATCCGCGCGCAGCTGCGCCAGCACGAAGCGAGCGAGGACGCGGTCTTCACCATCGGGCCGTACAGCTTCCGCCCGAGCTCCAAGCTCCTTACCGGCCAGAAGGGCAACAAGGTCCGCCTGACCGAGAAGGAGACTGCGATCCTGCGCTATCTGTATCGCGCGGGGCAGCGGCCGGTGTCGCGCGAGACGCTGCTTCAGGAGGTCTGGGGCTACAATTCGGGCGTCACGACGCACACGCTCGAAACGCACGTCTATCGTCTTCGACAGAAGGTCGAGAAAGATGCCGCTAATCCGTCGATCCTGGTGACGGATGCCGGCGGCTATAAGCTGGTGCCTTAATGCGTGGGCTTCGGGGCGCGGGTATAAAGCCCGTGCTCCGATGACCCACAGAAACCGCGCCAATGACCATCGACGATGACATTGCGGTCCTGGAGCAGGTGCCAATGCTGCGAGCGTTGGGCCGCGGTCCGCTTCGCCTGATCGCACTCGGCGCCGAAGCGCGTGAAATTGCGCCGGGTGAAGTGCTGTTTCGTCCCGGCGAACGGGTCGATTCCGCTTACGTCGTGCAGGACGGCGCTTTTCAGCTCAGCGCCGATCCCGAAAAGCCGGGCCCTACGCTCGACGCCGGGCCGGGGACGATGCTCGGCGAGTTCGCCATCCTGGCGGAGAGTGCGAAGCCGCTCTGCGCCAAAGCGATGGTGGCGAGCACGGTCATCCGGATTCCGCGCAGCATGTTCCTGAAAATCCTCGAGGACGATGCCGGCGCCGCGATGCGCCTGCGCGACTATGTTGCGCAGCGCACGAGGGAATCGATCGCGGGGGTGCTCGAAATTCGGTACGCGCTCGATCCCGAGGATCAGAGCTAGGGCGGCTCATTTCTTGATCGCCGCGCAGCCGATCACACCTCAACCGTCGCGGTGACCGGGACGTGATCGGACGGCTGCGCCCAGCCGCGTGCTTCCTTGGCGATGCGAATGCCCGACACGCGATCCATCAGGCCGGGCGAAACCCACATGTGGTCGAGCCGCCGGCCCTTGTCCGCCGCCTTCCAGTCCGGCGAACGATAGCTCCACCATGTGTAGAGCTTCTGCGGCTCGGGCACCAATTCGCGCATGGCGTCGACCCAGCCGCCGTCCTTCTGCGCGGCATTGAGCTTCTCGGTTTCGATCGGCGTGTGTGAGACGACGTCGAGCAGCTGCTTGTGACTCCACACATCATGCTCGCGCGGCGCGACATTGAGATCGCCGAGCAGGATCGCGCGCGCATGACCGTTGACGTGAACGTCATGACACGAGCGCATCTCGTCGAGGAAAGACAGCTTGTGCCGGAATTTCGGATTGACCTCGGGATCGGGAACGTCACCGCCTGCCGGCACATAGAGATTGTGCACGACGATCTGATCTTTCAGACCGGCCCGCTCACCGATCGTCACCGAGATATGGCGGGAATCGTTGACCCCGCAAAAGCCGCGCTTGCTGGTCTCGTCGAACGGAAGCCGCGAGAGCACGGCGACGCCGTGATAGCCTTTCTGGCCGTTGATCGCGACATGCTCGTAACCAAGCCGCTTGAACCGCTTGAGCGGAAACTTGTCGTCCGGACATTTGGTTTCCTGAAGGCAGAGGATATCAGGACGTTCGGACTTGATGAATTTGGCCACCAAATCGATGCGAAAGCGCACCGAATTGACATTCCAGGTTGTGATTTTCAGTGCCATGTCTGCTTAATAGGGCGCGCCATACCGGATTTCCAGCCGCAGTGGCGGTTATGCCCGGTCAGTCTCTGGTGTTGTCACGATCGAAGGACGGGAGAGCACGGTGGAGAATAAAAGACCCAGCATCGTCATTGTCGGCGGCGGCTTTGCCGGTCTCGAATGCGCCCGGGCGCTGGAGCGTGCGCCTGTGGATATCGTGCTGGTCGACCGGCAGAACCATCACTGCTTCCAGCCGCTGCTCTATCAGGTGGCGACCGCCGCGCTGTCCCCTGCCGACATCGCCTGGCCGATCCGCGCGATCCTGAGCCGGCAGGACAATCTGCGCGTGGCGATGGCGAAGGTGACGGCGGTCGATACGGAATGCCAATGCGTGCAGGCCGGCCCGCTTTCGTTGCCCTATGATTATCTCGTGCTCGCCTCCGGCGTAACGCACGCCTATTTCGGACACGATGAATGGTCGGCCGCTGCGCCGGGGCTGAAGACCATCGAGGATGCGCGGGAGATTCGCGCACGTTTTCTGCTCGCCTTCGAAGAGGCCGAGATCGCCGCCGACGCCGACGCACGGCGCAAGCTTCTGACCTTCATTGTTGTCGGCGGCGGCCCGACCGGCGTCGAAATGGCCGGCGCGATGGCGGAAGTCGCGCATGAAACGCTGCGCGCCGATTTCCGGCGCATCGATCCGCGCGCGTCCCGCATCGTGCTGATCGAAGCCGGTCCCCGCATTCTTCCGGCGCTGCCGGAAAATCTGTCGCGCTATGCGAGGACCACGCTGGAGACGATGGGAGTCGAGGTGAAAGTCGACACTCGCGTCACCGATTGCACGCGCGATGGCGTGACGCTCGGCGACGGCACGCGGATCGATGCATCGACGATCGTCTGGGCCGCGGGTGTCGTGGCTTCGCCGGGTGCGCAATGGATCGATGCGGAACATGATCGCGCGGGGCGCATCGTGGTCAATGCCGATCTGTCGGTGCCGAAGCTGCCGAATGTGTTCGTCGCCGGCGATCTCGCGTCGGTGTCGGGTGAACACATTCCGGGCATCGCACCGGCAGCGAAGCAAATGGGCCGCTATATCGGACGCCAGCTTGCAGAACGCGCGCAAGGCCGCGAGACCAAGGCGCCGTTTCAGTATCGGCATGCCGGCGATCTCGCCACCATCGGACGCCGTGCCGCGGTGGTGAAGATGGGGCGTTTCGAACTCACGGGCTTTCTGGCCTGGGTGTTCTGGGGCGTGGCCCACGTCTATTTCTTGATTGGCCTGCGCAACCGCTTCGTCGTTGCGGTGACATGGCTGTGGAGCTGGCTCACCTTCCGGCGTGGCGCGCGGCTGATTTCGGCAGCGGAGGAGTGATTTCATTCCGGGACGCGCGTTGGCGCGGACCCGGAATCCAGCGTGGCTTGCTCGGTGTTGGCACTGGATTCCGGGTTCGCGAGCCGTGCTCGCGCTCCGGAATGACGCGAAGCGTTCAGTGCATCCGCTCGTAATCGATCTTGAACAGAGCCGGATCGAGCTTCTTGGTCATGTCGAGATTATAGATCGCGACGGTGGTGTCGAAGCCCTGCGGGTCGGTGACCGTCCACTGTTTCAGGGTGAGATCCTTGGCGTCGAACATCAGCATCAGCTTGTGCTTGCCGCCGAGTGTCTGCTTCTCTTCGATGACGACGGTGGAGAAGATGTCGTCCGAATAGACGCCGACCACATTGGTGTCGCGCAACAGATCGACCTTGTCGGCGAGCAGGAAACGCAGCGGGGTCTGACCGAGCGGATAGAGATCCTGCGTCGCCAGCCGGCGGTCGCGCACGACGAGCGACGTGCCGTCGGCGATCAGCTGCACCGGGCTCGGATCGTCGTATTCGAAACGCAGCTTGCCGGGCTTCTGCAGGAACAGATCGCCGGTGGTCTTGCGGCCATCGGGACCGACCTGAACGAATTTCCCGACCACCTGCCGCATGCCGGAGAGATATTGCGAAATACGATCGACCAGCGCGCGCTGCTTGCCATCGAACGCCGTCGTTTCACCGGGCTTGCCGACGGCGGCATTGGGCCGGACCGGCGTGGGGAAGGGTCCGACCGTGCCGGGCGGGGTTGGCCGCGCCTGAGCGACGACGATGGCGCCGGAGGCGCCTGATGGGTGGGCTGATGGGGCCGATTGCGCCGCGGCCGCGGACACAACCAGGGAGCCGGCGAGGAGACCGGATAAAGCGGCGGCACAGAAATTCGGCAGCGTCCGCATCATTCTTTCGACTCCCCCTGCGCAAGGCATCTGGCCCGGGCGATGATGGTTGACGGCCCCCTTTTCCGAGTTAATCCGCATGGGGCCGATTCTCAATACTTGCTTACGCCGATCGCGGGATCGCCCGATCACAAAGCGCACCCGCTTCCGTTACTGAAGGTTGGGGAAAATCGCATTTCGGCCTGATTCCCGAGGGGCCTCATCCGAACCGGCTGGCCCCTTCCTCGATCAGGATTTCCCGCTTTCCGGCATGGTTGGCCTGTCCGACCACTCCCTCCTGCTCCATCCGCTCCATCAGCGAGGCGGCGCGATTATAACCGATCTGCAGCCGGCGCTGAATGTAGCTGGTGGAGGCCTTGCGGTCGCGCAGCACGACCTCGACAGCCTGCTGGTAGAGATCCTTCTCCGCGCCCATCCCGGTATTGTCGAACACCGCGCCGTCTGCGTCTTCCTGCTCGTCGCGGGTGACTTCCTCGAGATATTGCGGGACGCCCTGCGACTTGAGGTGCCGCACCACTTTCTCCACCTCGTCGTCCGCGACGAATGGACCATGGACGCGGCTGATGCGGCCGCCGCCGGCCATGTAGAGCATGTCGCCCTGACCGAGCAGTTGTTCGGCGCCCTGTTCGCCGAGGATGGTACGGCTGTCGATCTTCGAGGTGACCTGGAACGAGATGCGGGTCGGGAAATTCGCCTTGATGGTGCCGGTGATGACGTCGACCGAAGGCCGCTGCGTCGCCAGCACGACATGGATGCCGGCGGCGCGCGCCATCTGCGCAAGCCGCTGGATCGCGCCTTCGATATCCTTGCCCGCGACCATCATCAGGTCGGCCATTTCGTCGACGATCACGACGAGATAGGGAAGCTCCTCGAATTCAAGCTCCTCCTTCTCGTAGATCGCCTCGCCGGTTTCCTTGTCGTAGCCGGTATGAACGGTGCGCGTGAGGGTTTCGCCCTTCGCCTTGGCTTCCTTGACGCGCGTGTTGTAACCGTCGATGTTGCGCACGCCGAGCTTCGACATCTTCTTGTAGCGCTCTTCCATCTCGCGCACGGCCCATTTGAGCGCGACGACGGCTTTCTTCGGATCGGTCACGACCGGCGTCAGAAGATGCGGAATGCCGTCATAGACCGACAATTCGAGCATCTTCGGATCGATCATGATCAGGCGGCATTGATCCGGCCGCAGCTTGTAAAGCAGCGATAGCAGCATCGTGTTGATTGCGACCGATTTGCCGGAGCCGGTGGTGCCGGCGATCAACAGATGCGGCATGCGCGCAAGATCGACGACCACCGGTTCGCCGCCGATGGTCTTGCCAAGGCACAGCGGCAGCTTGGCCGGCGTGTTGGCATATTCCTGCGAGGCCAGCATCTCGCGGAAATAAACCTTCTCGCGGAATTCGTTCGGCAGCTCGATGCCGATGGCATTTCGGCCCGGCACCACGGCGACGCGCGCCGAGACCGCGCTCATCGAGCGCGCGATGTCGTCGGCCAAGCCGATCACGCGCGATGACTTGATGCCCGGCGCCGGCTCGAGTTCGTACAAGGTCACCACGGGCCCCGGCCGGGCGTTGATGATCTCGCCCTTGACGCCGAAATCCTCCAGCACGCTTTCGAGGGCTTCGGCACGTTCTTCGATTTCTTCGGAGCTGAGCGCTGCGCGGTCGCTTGCCTTCGGAGCCGCAAGCAGGTTGAGCGATGGAAGGGTAAAGGCGCCGCCGCGTTTTCCTTTCGGCTGCGGCTGAACGCGGACCTTGCGCGGCTTCGGCGCCGGCTCGTCCTGTTCTTCTTCTTCTTCCTCGTCTTCCTCCTCGTCGTCCTCGAAGCTGTCGTAATCCTCTTCTTCGGTGGCGTCGTCATCCATGCGCGGTTCGGCGCGCGCGGGGGCCGCCGTTGGCCGTGTAAGCGGCCGCGCTGCAAGCTCTTCGTCTCCGGACAACCGGCGCCGGATGAACAGTGAGATGCGCGCCCGTGCACTGAGCAGGAGATGCGTCAGCCAGCCGAGCGAGATGGAGCCACGCTCCTCGTCTTCCTCGAACGCCTCGGCCTCGCGGTGAATGTCCTCGGCCAGGTCGGAGCTCTTGCGGAGGCCGAAGCCAAGCACGATCGCGATCGTCGCGAGCGCACCGGCGCCCATGATGCTTGCCAGCACGAGGCGGCTCGTGCCCGACAGCGAGCCGCCGAGCAGGACAAGCGGTGCCTTCAGGATCGCGTCACCGGTGACCCCGCCCATCCCGGCCGGAAGCGGCCAGCCCGAGGTGCGCGGCAGGCAGGAGGCGAAGGCGGCACCGAGTACGAGCGCGCCGATCCAGTATAACGCGCGCATCCAGCGCCGGCCTGGCGTCCGATGCGTCACCAGCCGCCATCCCCAAACCGCGATCGGCAACACCAGCACAATCGACGCCAGCCCGAACAGCTGGATCGCGAGATCGGCAAAGCTCGCGCCGGTCCGGCCGAGCCAGTTGCGCACCGGCGCATCGGTCGCATGGCTCAGACTCGGGTCCTGCACCGACCATGTGGCAAGCGCGATCGTCAGCAACAGCGCGATCAGCAGCAGGGCAATTCCGAGAACCTCTCCGACACGCTTGCGAATGGCATTGCGCAAATCGTCGGAGAGAAAATCGAAACGGTCGAGTCCACGGTGACTAATGGCCGGCATGCGCGTCACCCGAGAACCGAGACGAGGCGATGCAGCGCCTCGGCCGTGGTGGCGTTGTCATGCACCATGGCGACGCGAATGTAATCGCGGCCGGGATTGCTGCCGTCGCCTTGCGTGAAAGATGCGTATTCACCCGGCAGCACGCGAACCCCGGCCTCGCGCCAAAGCCGCTCGGCCGCGACAACGCTGCCGCCTTGCTCCGCGACGTTCAGCCAAAGAAAAAAGCCGCCGGCAGGGCGCTTGTATCCATAGCGATCGCCGATGATCTGGTCGGCGAGATCGAATTTCTGGGCGTAGAGTTTGCGGTTCTCGATCACATGCATTTCGTCGTCGAGCGCCGCTGCGGCGACGGCCTGGGCCGGCATCGGCACCTGCGGCGCGGCGTTGTTGCGATATTCAAGGAAGCGGGCGAGAAAGTTACGATCGCCGGCAACGAAGCCGACGCGCAGACCGGGCAGGTTCGACCGCTTCGAGAGCGAGTTGAAAGCGACGACGTTGGCGTAATCGGGGCCGCCGACTTCCAGGATGCCGGTCGGCTTGTCGCCGAAATAGATTTCCGAATAGCACTCGTCGGAAAACACCATGAAGTCGTGTTTGCGCGCGAGCGTCACGAGGCGCGCGAGATAATCGCGGCTCGCGACCGATCCTTGCGGATTGGAGGGCGAAGCGATGTAAAGGGCGACGGTGCGCGCCAGCAGTGCGTCGTCGAGCGCATCGAGATCGGGGAGAAAGCCGTTCGCCGCGGTGGCCGGCAGATAGACGGTTTCGCAATGCGAGGCCGACGCGCCCGCGGAATACGCGCCATAGCAGGGATTGGGAACGAGGATCGCCGGTGTTCCGGCGCGCGGCGGCGCGTTGCGGGAGGCAGCGATCGCGGCGAGGAACAGGCCCTCGCGCGTGCCGTTCAGCACCAGCACATCGGTTTCCGGGTCGATTGCGCGCGGCAGGTCGTAGCGCCGCGCGAGCCAGCCCGCGGCGGCCTTGCGGAAAAGGTCGGTGCCCTTGTTCGCGGGATAGCGTCCAAGATCGGCGATATGCTGAGCGAAAACCGGACCGGCGAAGGCAGGCACCGGATGCTGCGGTTCGCCGACCGCGCAATTGATTGGCGGTTGCCCCGGCTGGATCGGCGCCAGCAGGTCGTTGAGACGCGCGAAGGCCGAGCGGCTTTGCGCGCGTGCTTCGACGGTCCGCGCGGACGACGGAGACGGTTCGCGGTCGGCGGCATTCATGAACATCACGCGCATTTCGGCCGGATTACTTGACGCTGCCGGAGCCTAGGCGGCGCTGGTTAAGGTCCGATTAACCATCGGCAGGCGGCCGGTCCGTTCGAGCGAGGCCGCAAGTTTCTTAAATTCCGCTCGGAACTTCGTCCGCCGCGCGGCGGTTGGCCAACGTCGATCGAGTTGGCGTTCGTCTCCCGCCGAGACAAGCCCTTACCGCGGAACACAACCATGACTGACACTTACGGACGAGAAGCCCCGGATCCCTTTACATCCGGGTCATATCAGCGTGGTCGTTCGCAACACGACGGTCGCGCGCGCGATTCATTCCTTGATTCGGAGGGCGGAACCAGAGACCGCCTCCGCGGCTTCGCCAACCGGCAAAAAGATATCGGCGTCGACAAGATGGCCGGTTTCGCCGAAGCCGCTCATAAGGCCGCCGATGCGCTCGGCGAACAGAATTCAGGGATGGCCGACCTGATTCATGAAGCCGCCGACGGACTGAGCCGCGCCTCGGAGGATCTTCGAGGACGCGACGTGAGCGAGCTTTACCGTTCGCTCAACGATTTCGCGCGCCGGCAGCCACTGACTTTCTTCGCGTGCTCGTTCGCCGCGGGCGTTCTGCTGTCGCGTTTCCTCAAGAGCTCGAGCGACGGCGACCGCAGAACGTCGCAGCATCACCATCAGGGCGACGAACAACAATATCACCCCTCGCCCAGTCTTTAGCGGAGCAACAGATGGACACGGTTACGAGAAGACGGGTGCCCGACCTGCTCGGAGACGTGCTGGTCAACGGTACGTCGCTATTCCGCAGCGAGGTGCGGCTCGCACGCGCAGAGGTCGGCGAGAAGATCAATCAGGCCATGCGCGGCATGATCATGGCGCTGGTCGGCGCCGTTCTGATGATACCGGCCCTGGTCATTTTACTCACAGCCTTGGCCGCAGCGTTGGCCGAGCGCGGCATGGAGCCGTCGATTGCCGCTGCGATCGTGGGCGGTGCAGCGCTGGTGATCGGCTTGATCCTTCTGTTCGTCGGCATCAACCGGCTCACCGCTGACAACCTCGCGCCGCGCGCCACGATCGACCAGTTACGCAGCGACGCCGCGATGGCAAAGGAGCAGGTGCGAACATGACGCAAAAATCCGTTTCCCAGGCCGAGCGTGAGGCCGAATCCGCGCGGGCGCGCCTGGAGCAATCACTGGCTGAGCTGCGAACCAGTATCAGTCCCGGCAACATCTTCGATGAGACCCTGAACTACGCCCGCAATAATGGCGGCACTGAATTTGCCCGCAATCTCGGACGGCAGGCGCGAGACAACCCGCTTCCGGTCGCTCTGATCGGCGCTGGAATCGCCTGGTTGATAATGACGCGCAAGACCGGCGACGACCGCGATATCGAACAGCGCTACCGCGCCGCGTCCGGACAATTCGGCGAAGAAGTCTCCGAGACGTCCGGCTCAGCCTTCGCGCGCGAAGCCTCCGATCTCGCGGGGCAGGCGGGCAGTGCGTTCGAAGCCGCACGCGACCGCGCCGCGTCGGCCTTCGACAGCGTCACCGACACCGCATCGCGTGCGACACGCCGGATGTCGGACACCGCGTCCGGCACCGCCGATAGCATGCGGCGGGGGATACACGATGCGCGCGATCGCGCGGCCGATGTCAGCCGCAAGGTCAGGAACGGCGTATCCACGATTGTCGAAGAGCAGCCGCTCGTCCTTGGCGCAGTGGGCCTGGCGATCGGCGCAGCGATGGCGGCGGCATTCCCGTCCACCCGGGTGGAGGACAAGATCGCCGGCTCCTTCAGCGACGATATGAAAAACGAGATCAGGAACGCTGCGTCGCAAACCGCAGAGAGCGCGACCAACGTTGCGACTCGTGCATTCGATAGCGCCTATCGTGAGGGTGAGCGCGCGGCGCGTGACGAAGGCCTGATGGCGCCTTCGGAGAGCGCGCGCGACGACACTTCCGACAGGCGCGGCGCGAATGAGCAATCCCAGATGACACAAGCCGGCGCATGATGTCGACCTGCGCGGGCACCAAACGAAAGAGGCTCCGGTCTTGCGACCGGAGCCTCCATTCGGCGAGGGGCGGTGCCGGGTATACGCCCCGCCGCACGACTCTGGATTATTCCTGGATGGATTCTCCATGCAGGGTGATGTCGAGACCTTCTTCTTCCTGAGCGGCAGTCACCCGCAGTCCGATCACCACGTTGATGACGAACAGGATGATGGCGCTGACGATCGCGGTGTAGACGATGGTTACGCCGACGCCGTAGATCTGCGCGCCGACGCTGGCATCCTTGGCGGCTTCGTTGATCGCAACGTCCGCAAACACGCCGGTCAGGATGGCGCCGATGATGCCGCCGACGCCGTGGACGCCGAACACGTCCAGCGAGTCGTCGTAACCGAGCGCCTTCTTGATGTGGACCGCAGCGATGTAGCAGCCGATGCCGGCAACGATGCCGATGATCAACGCACCCTTCGGATTGACGAAGCCTGCGGCCGGCGTGATCGCAACGAGACCACCGATGGCCCCGGAGATGATGCCGAGGAGGCTCGGCTTCTTGATCACGATCCACTCGCAGAACATCCAGGCGAGAGCGGCCGCGGCCGTTGCGATCTGGGTATTGACCATCGCAACACCGGCAAGCGCATTCGAGGCGGCGGCCGAACCTGCGTTGAAGCCGAACCAGCCGACCCACAGGAGGCTGGCGCCGATCAGCGAGTAGGTGAGGTTATACGGAGCCAGATTGGCGGTGCCGAAGCCCTTGCGCCGGCCGATGATGATGCAGGCGACAAGACCCGCGATACCGGCGTTGATGTGCACCACGGTGCCGCCGGCGAAATCGAGCACGCCCGCGCCGCCGAGGAAGCCGCCGCCCCAGACCCAGTGCGCGACCGGCACATAGACCAGCAGCAGCCACAGCGCCATGAACCACATCATCGCCGAGAACTTCATGCGCTCGGCAAAGGCACCGGTGATCAGCGCCGGAGTGATGATGGCAAAGGTCATCTGGAACATGATGAAGACCCACTCCGGGATGGTCCCTGCGAGCGAGTTCGTGGTTTCGTTGGTGACGCCGGCAAACATCATCTTGCCGAGGCCGCCGATATAGGCCTGCGTTGCGCCGCCATCGTCGAAGATCAACGAGTAGCCGCAGATCATCCAGAGGATGCTCACCAGACAGCAGATCGCAAAGCTCTGCATCGCGGTGGCGAGGATGTTCTTCTTGCGGACCATGCCGGCGTAGAACAGCGCCAGGCCGGGGATCGTCATCATCAGCACGAGCGCCGTTGACGTCAGCATCCAGGCGGTATCGCCGGTGTCGAGTTTGGGCTTTGCGTCCTGCGCATAGCCTGACGTGGCCGCAACCAGAGCCGCAGCCGCGACCGCGACTCCCAGCCAGGTCCGGTATGGAAACTTGAACGACATAATTGAAGCTCCTGTCCGAGTGCGTTCGCGTTAGAGGGCGGAGGCGTCTGTTTCGCCGGTGCGGATCCGCACGGCGTTCTCCAGGTTGAGGACGAAGATCTTGCCGTCGCCGATCTGGCCGGTCTTGGCGGCCCCGGTGATGGCTTCGATGACCTTGTCGACCTGGTCGGTGGCGACTGCGACCTCGATCTTGAGCTTCGGCAGGAAGCTCACGGCATATTCAGTGCCGCGGTAGATTTCAGTGTGCCCCTTCTGACGCCCGTAGCCCTTGACCTCGGTGACGGTCATGCCGTGGACCCCGATCGCGGTCAGGGCGTCGCGGACCTCGTCGAGCTTGAATGGCTTGATAACGGCCATGACGATTTTCATATGGTTCGATCCCCGTTGGCCCGGAGCGCAGATGTCGCACCGGGCAATCTCACTCGGGTTCCGGCACGCGGATGTGCCCCTGCTGGCCGGTCCCCGGAGGTGAGGGAATCAAACCCCGTGCCACTTCGCTGCGGCACGCGTAACGCTATGATCGAACAACAAAATTTCGGTGGTGGAGGTGGTTCGGTCAGACCGCCGCGATGGCGCCGCACAAAGCAGTGCCATCATTGCCTAATAAACAGTCAGTCGCGGGAGCGTTGAGAGGCGCAGGCGTCTCAAGCGGGCCGAACCATTCGTTGCCCGCTACTTTTGCGACAGGCGCGCTGCCCCGGTCACCCGAAGTAGAAGCCGTCGGTCGGCCGGCCATGCTTCTGCGCCAACCGGTATTCGAGCATGAGCAGGCGATCCTGACCCCAGAATTGCTCGCCTTCGTAGACATAGGTGGGGGCGCCGAACACGCCGATGCGGATCGCTTCCTCGGTGTTGCGGTCATATTCGGCCTTCACGGCGTCGTCCTCGGTCGCCGCCAGAAGCGCTGTGCCGTCCATGCCGTTCTCGTTGGCAATCGCCGCCAGCGTCGCATGATCGGCGATATTGCGATCCTCCACCCAGACCGCGCGCAGCACCGCATTGGTCAGCCGGCTCCAGTCGAGCCCCTTCTGCATCGCAGCGATCACGAGGTAACAGGCGCGGCGGTCGGCAACCGGATGAAAGGCCGGTTCGAGATTGCACGGACGCTTGAGGATTTCGCTCCAGCGCTTGAGTTCGAGATGCCGATAGACCTGCCGCTGCTGCGCGCGCTGCTTGAGCGGAAGACCGCCCGACACCGACCACACCTTGAGGAGATCCATCGGCTTGTGCCGGATCGTCAGGTTGTAGCGCTGCGCCAACGCTTCGAATCGCTGATGACCGAGATAGGTCCACGGCGACGACATCGCGTCGTAATAGTCGATGAAGGTGTCCGGCATGTGCTGTCGAAGCTCGCAGAAGAAGGCGCGGCAAGGATAACCCGCCGCGCCTTTCAATCGATGATCAGTTGGTGCCGATCTTGATATTCGCGGCCTTCACGATCGGCCACCACTTTTCGATCTCGGCCTTCTGATGTGCGGCCAGCGCTTCCGGCGTCTGCTTCTCCGGCGGCGCGATCACCTGCCCGAGCGCTTCCAGCTTCGCACGCACGGCCGGGTCGGCGAGTGCGTCCTTCACCGCGGCATTCAGCTTGGCGACGACGGCCTTCGGCGTACCCTTCGGCGCCCACAATCCATACCAGATCGACACATAGAGGTTCGGCAGGCCGGCTTCATCGACGGTCGGAATATCGGGCGCTGACGGCAGGCGCTTCTCGGACGTCACCGCATATGCGCGGATCTTGCCTTCCTTCACATGCGGCAAGGCGTTCGAGACATGGTCGAACATGAAGTCGATATTGCCAGCGAGCAGATCCTGCAGCGCGGGCGCAGCGCCCCGATACGGAATGTAGTTGAGCTTCACGCCAGCGAGATTCTCGAAATAGACGCCGGCGACATGGGCGGCGCTGCCGGCGCCGATGCTGCCGACCGCGGCCTTTTGCTGATTGGCCTTCGTCCAGGCGACGAATTCCTTCAGGTTCTTCGCCGGCACGTCATTCTTCGAAACCAGCACCATCGGATAGCTGGTGAGTAGCGCGATCGGCTCGAAGTCGGTCAGGAGATCGAACGGCAGCGGATAAACCGCGCCGTTGATGACATGCGTGCTCCAGTGACCGAAGCTCAGCGTGTAGCCATCGCCCGGCGCCTTGGCGACGCGGCCGACGCCGATCGTGCCCGCGGCCCCGGTGACGTTTTCGACCAGCACCGGTTGCCCGAGGCTCTGATGCATGCGCTCGCCGAGCGTGCGGATCAGGGCGTCGGTCGGTCCGCCCGCCGAGAATGGCACCACAACGGTCACGGGACGGGTCGGAAAATCCTGGGCCAGCGAAGCGGTGGTCCCGGCGAGGACCAGGGCGGCTGCAAGGGCAGCGCCAGAGAGAAGGCGGGGCATGGGAGATCCTTTCTGGCGCTGACAAACACAGCGCCCTTGCCCCTCAGATAGAATAATGTTCCAATTAATCGCAATACGACGGGGTAAAAAAGGATATCTTCTTTAATTATAGGCTATCTGTAGGATAACGTACTCATATGACCGTCTTTCGCGGTCTTGTTCTCCCACCGGCCGGAGGCGACGAGACCGCTCTCGGCACGGTCTCGCACGCTGAGAACTGGTGTCCTGAAACACCTTCGGTTTCACGAACCAGTCGCTCTCCAGTTGTCATCGCCCGCGAAAGCGGGCGATCCAGTAAACGCAACCGCCTCAAGAGTTTGCTGGATGCCCCGCTTTCGCGGGGCATCCAGTCAGAGAGATCAGAGCGCGTCGCTATCGGTTTCGCCGGTGCGGATGCGCATGGCGCGGTCGATCGGAGTGACGAAGATCTTGCCGTCGCCGATCTGTCCGGTCCGCGCAGCTTGCGTCACCGCTTCGATCGCGCTCTCGACGCGATCCGAGTCCACCGCGATGTCGAGCCGCACCTTCGGCAGAAAATGCACGGCATATTCGGCGCCGCGATAGATCTCCGTATGGCCCTTCTGCCGGCCATAGCCTTTCACTTCGGTGACGGTCATGCCGTGAATGCCGACAGCGTTCAGGGCATCGCGGACGTCTTCCAGCTTGAACGGCTTGATGATCGCTGTGACCAGTTTCATGACAAGCGAGCCCTTGTTTTGAGACTGCACGCGATCGGCACACAAAATGTTTTGCCGAAAGCGTGCGCACCAACGCAGCCGCCCGGCGCGGGTCAGGCCGCTTCGATCGGCAGGTTACCGGTTAGCGGCGCAAAGATTAAGCGCCGAAACGATGCCGCTTGATCCGCGCCGACGAAATCCGCCGGTTTGGTTTCGGTCATCCTTCCGTCCGCCGCAGCCGGACCAATCCTTCCTGTGCGACCGTCGCCACGAGCGTGCCGTCCCGCTTGAAGATCAGGCCCCGGGATAACCCGCGCGAGCCGTGCAGGTTCGGCGAATCCTGCGAATAGAGCAGCCATTCGTCGGCACGAAACGGCCGGTGCAGCCACAGGGCATGGTCGAGGCTCGCGCCCATGAATTCCTTCTCGAACAGCGTGCGGCCAAGCGGTACCAGCGCGGTGTCGAGCAGTGTCATGTCGGAGGCGTAAGCCAGTACGCATTGATGGATTGCCGGATCGTCGGGAAGCCTGCCTGTCGCCCTGATCCAGACGTTGAACAGGCCGTCTGCCGACTTGCGGCCGAGGTAACGGCCGTAATCGACCGGACGCAGCTCGATCGGACGCTCGCGCTTGTAGTAACGCTGCACCGGTTCGGGAAGCGTCGGCAGAATGTCGCGCATCATCGTCTCTTCGTCCGGCAGCGCCTCGGGCGGCGGCACATCCGGCATGAGCATCTGATTGTTGAGGCCGTCCTCGTTGTTATGGAACGAGGCGATCATGATGAAGATCGGCCGGCCGTGCTGGATCGCCTTGACGCTGCGGGTGGTGAAACTCTTCCCGTCACGCGTGCGCTCGACCTCATAGACGATCGGCACCTTGGGATCGCCGGCCAATACAAAATACGCATGCATTGAATGCGCGGAGATTCCTTCGACGGTGCGGGAGGCGGCGACCAGCGCCTGTCCGATCACCTGTCCGCCGAACACCCGCGGCCAGCCGGTCTGCGGCGAGCGGCCACGGAACAGATTGACCTCGAGCGCTTCGAGGTCGAGAACGTCGAGAAGGGCCGAGACGGCTCCGGACATGAAAAAGCTCGCTCTCCGTGTCGTTATCCGTGCGATCGCCCCACGGGGGCGGGCCAGGATGACGGACCATGGTTTCCGATATGACGCAAGCGCACAGTAAGACCGATATTCTCATTGCAGGGGGCGGCTTTGCCGGCCTCGCGCTGGCCATCGCGCTGCGTCAGGGGTCGGAGGGCGGGCTGTCGGTCGCGCTCGCCGATCCGGCGCTGGATCGCGCCTCGGGCGACCCCCGCGCCTCGGCGATTGCCGCGGCGGCGCGCCGGCTGTTCGAAACCATCGGCGTCTGGGACGCGATCGCCGCGGATGCCCAGCCGATCCTCGACATGGTGATCACCGATTCCAAGGTCGGCAACGCGATGCGCCCGACCTTCCTGACCTTCGACGGCGAGATCGCGCCGGGCGAGCCGTTCGCGCATATGATCGAGAACGGACCGATGATCGCGGCGCTGCTCGACCGCGCGCGCGCAGAGGGAGTCGACCTGCGGCCGTTCGCGATCCGCCAGTTCGCGTATGACCCCGGTCGCGTGACGGCGACATTGTCGGATGGCACTGCGCTCCCGGCGCGGCTTCTGGTTGCCGCCGATGGCGCGCGCTCCGTGATCCGCGAACAGGCCGGCATTGCAAGCGTCGGATGGGATTACGACCAGGCCGGCATCGTCACCACGATTGCACATGAGCGCGATCACAATGGACGGGCGGAAGAACATTTCCTGCCGCCCGGTCCGTTCGCGATCCTGCCCCTGAAGGGCAAGCGCTCGTCGATTGTCTGGACCGAGGGTCGTGACGAAGCTGCGCGGCTTGTCGCGCTGCCCGATGCGGAATTTCTCGCAGAACTCGAACAGCGCTTCGGCTTGCATCTCGGCGATCTTGCGATCGCGGGACAGCGCCGCGCCTTTCCGCTCGGCCTGCATGTTGCGCGCAGCTTCATTGCCGAACGCATCGCGCTCGTTGGCGACGCCGCGCATGTCATCCATCCGATCGCGGGGCAGGGGCTCAATATGGGCCTGCGCGACATTGCCGCGCTGGCCGAAGCCGTGATCGACAGCGCGCGCCTCGGCATCGATGTCGGCGCGGCCTCGGTGCTGGAGCGCTATCAGCGCTGGCGCCGCTTCGACACCATGGCGATGGGCGTCGCGACCGACGGCCTCAACCGGCTGTTCTCCAACAATTCGGACGTGCTGCGGCTTTTTCGCGATGTCGGCCTCGGCATCGTCGATCGCATGCCCAATCTGAAGGACTTCTTTATCCGCGAAGCGGCCGGGCTAACCGGCGACGTGCCGAAGCTCCTGAAGGGCGAGGCGCTTTAGAGCATATTCACTTTTCACGGAAACAGTCGCTCTTCAGTTGTCATCGCCCGCGAAAGCGGGCGATCCAGTCAACACAATGGCTTCAAGAGTTCACTGGATGCCCCGCTTTCGCAGGGCATGACAAGACATGGGCGAGGCGTTGTAGTCAGCGCGCGAGCGAGCGCACGAACGCGATCAGGGCGGGCATCAGCGCCGGATCGAGGGGCGCGGCTGGATTGCTGTAGAGCGCGACATTGCCCGCGATGTCGGCCGGCGACACTTTCAAGACGTGGTTGGCTTCGGGCAGCAGAAGCGTTTGCGTATCGCTGCGCGCCGCGCGAAGCGCGTCGAAGTCGGCTTGCGCGACCTGCAGGTCGCGTCCGGCATGAACGATCAGCGCCGGCGCTTTCAATTGCGCGAGTGTGGCAGCGGGATCGAAATTGCCGATGGAGATCAGGAAGGGCTGCATCGAGGGCCGGAACAGCGCGGCCAAAGGCGGCGGCACATCGGCGACCGCCTTGCCGGCGGCGAGCCTGTCGAGGATCTCGTTTGCGCGGGCATCGAGATCGGGCGGCAGCTTTCCCTTGAGCTGCTCCCGCATCAGCGCAAGGTAGGTGCGGCCCGGTGAGGCGAGCAATATGACGCCCGCCACCGGAAAACGCGCGGCGGCGGCGAGCGCGAGCATGGCTCCTTCGCTGTGGCCGGCAATGACCAGCGATGACACATCGGGTCGCGCCGACAGGCTCCGCAACGCCGTGACGACATCGCCGACGGACTTGTCGAAGGTGATGTCCTCCTCGCGCACCGCCGCGGCTCGGCTCTCGCCGATGCCCCGCTTGTCGTAGCGCAGCGACAGAATGCCGTTGGCGGCAAGGTCCGCGGCAATGAGCCGGTAGGTATTGGTCTCCAGCCGCGGCGCACCAGGCGCAAGCTGAGGGCCATTGCCATTGCGGTCGGTTGGACCCGAGCCGGCGATGATGAGCACGGCGGGCCCGCGCGTATGCGCCGCGGGCGTGGCGATCGTGCCATGCAGCCCGTCCGCCGACCATGCCTCTTCGACCATTTGCGCCCGCGCTTGTGTCGCGCTCACGGAGAACACCGCAAACGCTGTCGCCGCAAGCATCGCGAGCGTGCGCAAGGCGCCGGTGTCCGCATCAGCTCAACGGTATCGAACCGACATGCTCCTGAAAGGCGGGGCGCTTCTCGATCTCGGCAAACCAGCGCTCGAGATGCGGCAGCGCCGGCCGATCCGGGCAAAGCTGGCGGAAGCGATAGGCCATCACCCCAACCGGGATGTCGCCCATCGAGAAGCGGTCGCCGGCAACATAAGCGGTGCGCCCAAGCTGCGCGTCGAGAATCGTCATCGCTTCGGTGGTCTTGCGCTGCGAATCAGCGATTGCGGCGTGGTTGCGCTTCTCGGGCGGCGTGCGGATCAGGCCCCAGAAGGCGTGAAAGATCGCGGGTCCGGCCACACTGAGCTGCCAGTCCATCCATTGATTGGCGAGCGCGATGTTCTTGGGGTCCGCCGGCTCCAGCGTGCCCGAGCCGTATCGCCGCGCCAGATACCGAATGATCGCGTTCGATTCCCACAAGACGAAATCGCCTTCGACCAGCGTCGGCACCAGACCGTTGGGATTCATCGCAAGATAATCCGGCTGGTCGTTCTTGCCGAACGCGCCGCCGACATCGAAGCGCTCATATATCAGATTGAGTTCGCCGATGCCCCACATCGCCTTCTGGACATTCGACGAATTGTTGCGTCCGTAGATTTTCAGCATGGCTTCAATCCAGTTTGCGCGCTTCTTCGGCCAGCATGATGGGGATGCCGTCGCGGATCGGATAGGCGAGCTTGGCGCTGCGCGAGATCAGTTCCTGATTGACCGGATCGTATTCCAGAGTGGCCTTGGTCAGCGGGCAGACGAGAATTTCGAGGAGCTTCGGATCGACTTTCTCGGCGCTGGTCTTGCTATCGGGCATGAACGTTCGTCCCATCCGGTTTCCGATTGATCGATGGCGGGGCCGGCCAACGACGTTGTCATTGCAACGGTGTCTCGCCGTCGGTGCGGTTCTTGGCGAGTTCGATTTCGGTGACCGCGATCAGGATTTCGGCGCGGGTCTTCAAGTCGGGCGCCTCGAGCAGCGCCTGCTTTTCCGCCGATCCGTAGGGCGACATCATCGCGAGCGCATTGACCAGCGCCTCGTTCGGCGCATTTTCAATGCCCTCCCAATCGGCCTTGAGATTGTTGGCGGTCAGAAAATCCGCCAGCGTGCGCAGCAGGCTCTTGCGGTCGACCGCGTCCTCGCCCTTGCGGGCCACGAAATCGTCGGCGAACGGCGCGTAGGTCACGCGGCATTGACGGTAGGGCGTCGTGACCTCCAGCTCCTCCTCGACGCGGAAGCGCGCAACGCCGGTGAGCTGCAAGAGGTAGCGGCCGTCGCCGCTCTCGGCGATCTGCGTGATGCGGCCGACGCACCCGACCTTGAACAGGTTCGGCTTTTCTTCCAGTCCGGGATGAGCGCTGT
The DNA here is from genome assembly GCF_035565855.1 of Pseudorhodoplanes sp. Taxonomy (GTDB): domain Bacteria; phylum Pseudomonadota; class Alphaproteobacteria; order Rhizobiales; family Xanthobacteraceae; genus Pseudorhodoplanes. The sequence goes on along the minus strand of NZ_DATMRX010000221.1, from coordinate 2,959 downwards.
CGGGCTGGATCATCCCGATCAGCCTTTGACGCGACGCGAGCGCATCGTCGACCATGGCGAGATAGCGCGGCTCGAAAATGTTGAGCGGCATCTGGCCGCGCGGCAACAGGAGTGCCCCGGGCAACGGAAAGACCGGGATCACCTCCGGCAAATCCGCCGGTCCGTGATAGATCGCATTCATGGGCATCGCCGCACCCCGCCCTTCGCGATAACTCAGAAACTCAATGGACCCGCAAATACGCGGAGCGCGCGCCGCTGCCGGCGCCCACTCACGCGAACAGCACCGAGGACAACCGCTTCCGTCCGTTCAGCGTTGCTTCGTCGGTCGGACCCCAGGCATCGAACAGCTGAACCAGCTGCTTGCGGGCGCCGTCGTCATTCCATTTGCGGTCGCGTTTCACGATCTCGATCAGATGGTCGATCGCGGCCTCGCGATTGCCCTTGGCATTGAGGGCGAGTGCGAGATCGAACCGCGCCTGATAATCCTTCGGATCGGTGGCGACCTTGGCCTCCAGATCGGGAATGGAACCGAGATCCTTGGTCTGTTCGGCAAGCTCGATCGCGGCGCGTGCGGCGGCGACCGCGCTGTCGTTGCGCTTGGCCTCCGGAATCATCTCCAGGGTTTTCTTGGCCTGCTCGATATTGCCGGTGCCGACATAGCAGCGGGCAAGGCCCGCCATTGCGGCGATGCTGTTGGAATCCTGTTGCAGCACATGCGCATAGAGTTCGGCTGCGCCGGCGTAGTCTTTCCCGGCAAGCGCGGCATCGGCCGCGGCCAGTGCATCCTTCTCGTCGCCGCCGACACGGTCCTTGATCACGCGCTCGACGAATTCGGTGATCTGCTTTTCGGGGAGCGCGCCGAGGAAGCCGTCGATCGGCTGGCCGTTGACGAAGGCAAGCACGGCCGGGATCGACTGGATACCCATCTGCTGGGCGATCTGCTGGAAGATCGGAGGATGCTCGTCGATGTTCATCTTGACGAGCTTGAACTTGCCCTTGGCGGCCTTGACGACCTTCTCAAGCACCGGCGTCAGCTGCTTGCAGGGTCCGCACCAGGGGGCCCAGAAGTCGACCAGCACAGGCCGCCGCTTGCTCTCCTCGATGACGTCCTTGACGAAAGTCTGGGTGGTGGTGTCCGCGATCAAGTCCGACGCGGGCGCGGCGCCCGGCGCCTCGCCAATATTCTGCAGCATTTTAAGCAATCCCTGCGGGGTCCGGCCCGAAACCGTGGTCCGAGGACCGATGGCCCAAGACCCATGGCTCCAAGACCCATGGCCCCAAGACCCATGGCTCCGAGACCCGGTGCCCGTGACCCGGTTCAGTCAGCCCATTACATGGCACGGAACCCGCCAATTGCAATCGGTTCATGCTGGCTGGAGGCCAGGAACGGCGCGGATCAGCGGGCGGTGTCCGGTCGCCGCGGCGAATTTCAGGAGGTCGTCGCGTGCGATCGCGGTCGTCATGGTGTTGACGAGCGGGTGAAAGTTCAGAAGCGGATGCTCCATCATCGCCGCGTCGAAAACCGGGGTCACGCGGTGGTCGCGATCGTTGATCAGCGCAAACGGCGTCACCGAGCCGGGTTCGACCCCCAGCGTCTCGCGCAGGAGATTGGCCGAGCCGAACGACAGCCGCCCGCAATCGAGGACGCGCGGGAGCGCCTTCAGGTCCGCCCGCGAATCGGCCAGCAGCACGACGAGGTACAACGCGCCGCGCGCGTCCTTCAGGAACAGGTTCTTGCTGTGCCCGCCGGGCAGGTGGTCGGTCACCTCGCGCGACTGTTCGACGGTGAACAGCGGCGGGTGGCTCACCGTGGAATGGGGAATCGCCAGATTATCGAGGAAAGCGAACAGGTCGTCGGGACTGGCAGGCATGTCGGTCGGGGGGGTCGTGGGAGCGCGAATGCGCCGGAGGGGAGCCCTGACATGTCGAAAGGCCGAGCCCCGATCAAGTCAGGTCGAGTTATTTTCGTCCTTGCAGTTGCATTGGGCAGGGCCATTTGGCATAGGAAGGCCCCCGGCGGCCAGCGCTGCCGGACCCTAAAGGATGCGGGTGTAGCTCAGGGGTAGAGCACGACCTTGCCAAGGTCGGGGTCGAGGGTTCGAATCCCTTCGCCCGCTCCAACGAAATCAATCACTTAGCCGCTACCTATGGCCCTTGCCTCGGGGCCGCTTTGCCCTGTGGTAACGTCGGCAACGGGCCGGAAGGTCCTGCGGTTTACCGCGGCTCGCATCATTGGTTTCGCGAAAATGGCGGCTTCGGTTCCGCCGCGAGATCCCGTTGGGGCCAAAGGCGACCATGATGTCTGCCGTTCCCTCAGCGTTGGTCAGCCTCACTCCTGGGTGCGGCTTCCCAGGTAAGCTCGCCACAGGTTTCGCACTCGAAGATGCGTTGCGCAGGCTCGTTATCGAGCGAGGGGACGGAACCCTTCTGCAGCGTTTTTTCTCCGCATTTCTGGCAAGGTGGGTTCGTTTGCATTCAAACTCCCCCGTTTCCGCTCGACGGAGTGTAAGCCCCGTGGGCCGCGGGGATGTTCCTCACGCATCGCATGCCGGGGGCAACGCCCCAAAGGCAACCGAGAGAACGATGACCTTGCCCCTTGTTTATGATTCGCAATAGCCCCACCTTTAATCCATCATCGGCTTCGGTTCTGTCCCGTAGGCGCCGGTGGCTAGGAGACCAAGCGCGCTCTTGCCTGCTTCGTAAGCGGAGAGCAGCTATGGCCTCTAAAGACCCATTTAATTTCCTCAATTCACCGATGGTCCCGCCGATCCCCTGTGTCTCGTGCGGGAACAACATGCATTGCGTGCACCGGTCTCCTGTTGCGGAGGGCGAACGTCAGCAATTCAAATGTGCCACGTGCAGCCATGAAGTCGAGCGCGTGGTTGGCTCGCTGCCGAGCGATGCTGCAATCCAGGCCGAGGCCGAAAAGTTGCTCGGCATGAAGCGGCCCAAGCACTAG
>NZ_DATMRX010000220.1:0-23235 GCF_035565855.1 Pseudorhodoplanes sp. | reverse complement strand
TTCTGCAGGCCGTCCCGTAATCCGACTTCGTTGATGACGATTCGTTCGGCCATTGATCAACCTATCGCCTCCTCGCGGCGGAGCCTTTCGATCTCGGCTTTGTCCAGACCCAGAAATTCCGTGAGGATCCGGTCGGTATCTTCGCCAATAAGGGGCGGCGGCGAAAACGCCTCTTCCCCAGTCTCGGACAGCTTGATCGGATTGCCCGGCATCCGCACCGAGCCGCCTTTCGGGTGGTCGACGGACACCACCATGTTGCGGGCCACAACCTGCGGATCGGAAAGCGCATGTGCGAAATCGTTCACCGGCGCGCAAGGAATGCGGCGCTCGCGCAGGCGTTCCAGCCAATATTCGCAGGTATTGGTCTCAAGCTTCGCCTGCACCGCTGCATTGATCAGCGCCTTGTGCGCGAGCCGTCCGGGCTGGTGGCGGAAGTCCTCGCGGTACAGCTCGGGGACATCCAGCAATTCGACGAGGGCCTGCCAGAAATTGTCGGTGATGATGGCAATGATCAGAAAGCGTGTCTTGGTCCGGAACGTGTCATACGGCACGTGCACGAAGTGCGAATTGCCAAGCGGCTCTGGGTTCTTCCCGGACAGGAAGTACATCGTCGCCATGTAGTTGAGCATGGAAATCTGCACGTCGAGCATCGACACGTCGACATGCTGGCCGCGTCCGGTGATGGTCCGCGCATGCAGTGCCGCAAGGACCCCGAGCGCACTGAACACGCCGCCTCCGAGGTCTCCGATCGGAATGCCCGCGCGCAGTGGCGATCCTCCTTCGGTGCCGGTGATGGACATGCCGCCGCCCATGCCCTGGGCGACCATGTCGAATGCCGGGCGGTCGGGGAAGGGACCGGTCTCGCCAAAGCCGGTGACCGAACAGGTGATGATGCGCGGATTGATCGCAGAGAGCGTCTCATGGTCGAGGCCAAGCCTCTTGGTGACACCGCGGCTGAAATTGTCGAAGACGACATCCGCCTTGCGCACCAATCCATGCATGATCTCACGGCCGGCGGCAGACTTGAGATCGATCGCCACGCTCGATTTGTTGCGATTGAGGGTCAGAAAATAGGCGCCCATGCCGTGAAGCGAATTTTCCGGATCATGCTCGAGCAGGCGGCGCGTTCCTTCTCCGGTCCTCGGCGGCTCGATCTTGATCGTCCGGGCGCCGAGATCAGCAAGGAGCATCGTCCCGTAGGGACCGGCCAGCATATGAGTGAGATCGAGGACGACGATATCGGAAAGAGCTTTCATTGCATGTCCCAGGGCGACGGAGGCACTCAGCTTATAAAGAAGCCTTCATCGAGCTTGGCCCAGGCCGCGCCATTCTTCAGGAAAAACGCCCGGTATTTTCTCTGACGTTCGGCCAAAACGGATTTGTATACAAAGGAAAGCATACACCGCCAGATGAGGCAAGAAAATCTCGTTATTGTATACATTTAAAACTCTGCGGACAGGTCTTTGCTGAAGGCGCTGTCGAGAAGCCAGCCGACATCGGCCGCGCTGGTCAACCAAGTTGCAAGCCAGTGCTTCCGCAATAGCACCAAGGCGCTTTCTCGCACTCTGGTTGATCGACATATTTATTAGGTGGTGCTCTGGGCGCCCGGAGCGCAAAGAAGCGCGCTCCGGGGAGAGTTACGAAAAGTCCCGCGAGTGCAGCGACCTAACGGTCAGATGGCCCGCCGTTGCAGCGCTTCCCGCGGCGGGCCTTCAGGCTGCTCATTACGATTTGACAGCGGGACGGTTCGCGTAAAATATTGAGCGCGCTCAGATTTGGGCGAGGTTAGCCGAAAGTCCATATCATCGCGGTTGAAATTCTAAGCGTTTCCACCCATCACAAGCCGCTCGGACAGGACGCGGCGAAACACGAAGCGGACATCGATGCTGGCCAAAGCACGTGCGCGAAAAGCGGGAGAGGGTGGCGAGACGATCGGTCAGCGCGAGAGGAACAAGCGCGACAAGCTGATGCGCATCAAATCTGCGGCGCGCGAACTGTTTGTGTCCAAGGGATACGACGACACCACGACGCGGGAGATTGCGTTGAGGGCCGGCGTCGGCATGGGCACCGTATTTACTTACGCCGACAACAAGCGCGATCTGTTGTTTCTGATCGCGAACGAGGACCTTGCCGAAGCGGAGCGGCGAGCGAAGGGTGATTTGTCCCCAGACGCATCGATGTTGCAGAACCTGACGACGATATTCCGCGATCACTACGAATATTTCGCGCAGCAGCCGGAACTGTCCAAGCTCATGCTGCGTGAAATGCTGTTTTATGACTCAGGCGAACAGGCAAACCGGTTCAAGGTGACGCGCGAGCACTTCCTCGCATTGATCGTCGAAAGCGTCGGTTTCGCCGTGAAGCGTGGCGAAATCGCTCCGCACGAGGATCCTCGTTTCATCGGCTGGGTCGTCTTCTGTCTGTATCAGGTCGAGATCCGCAGGTGGCTTGCGGAGGGGAATCTCGATGCGTCCGCGGGGATCGCGAGCCTTGAGCGCGCGATCCGGTTGCTGATTTCGGGCCTGTCGCCGGGGCAAGCGCCGAAAGGCAGAGCTGATGCAAGGCCAGCTCGCGGCAAAGCCCGTTGATCGAAGGAATGGTGACGGGACGGTGTGGCGGGGCAGCCGGCCCAAAGCAGCCGGTTTCGCGTCCGGCGCCAAGGCGATCGGCTCCGACAACTGAGAGATCAAAGCAGGGCGCCTTCGCCGTCAGCGAGGCGCCCTGACGAATGCCGCGCCGCCGTAATCGTCGTCGCAGCGAATAAGTGTCAGGATTTCGCCGGGCGCATCAGCTCGCTCTTGGCAAAAATCTCCACAAGCCAATCGACGAGAATGCGCAGTTTCGCGCTGAGATGCCGGTTCGGCGGATACACGACATGAAGCGGCATGGCTTCGCCGGCCCACTTCGTAAGGACCGGTTTCAGGCGACCGTCAGCCAGATGTTGCTGAACCATGAACAGCGGCGACTGGATGACGCCGAGCCCCGCAACACCCGCCGTGACATAGGCATTGCCGTCATTGAAGGCTGCGATGTAGCGGCCCGTGACCTCCACGGTCTCGCCATTTGATGCGAAGGTCATTGGCCATCGCTGCCCGTTCTGCGGACTGAAATATCCGACCAGGAAGTGGTCCTTCTCCAGATCCGACGGCGTTTGCGGTTCGCCATGGCGCTTCAGATAGGACGGCGCTGCGCAGGTGATGAACTGCAATTCGGCGATCCGCCGCGCGATCAGCGACTGGTCCGAAATCACGCCGCCGCGCACGACGCAATCGACATTCTCGGCGATCAGATTGACCGGCCGATCGGTCACGCCGATGTCGACCTGAATGTCGGGATAGCGCGCATGGAAGTCCGGCAGCGCCGGAATAATGATGTGCAATGCGAGCGGAGCGCTGACATCGATCCGGAGGCGACCTTTCGGCGTCGCCTGCGACGTCGTCATGCTGCCGTCGAGTTCGTCGAGATCGGCGAGGAGCTGCACCACGCGTTCGTAATAGGCCGCGCCGTCCGCGGTGACAGTCACGCGACGGGTCGTGCGGTTCAGGAGGCCGGTTCGCAGGTGCGCCTCCAGCATCTGGATCAGCTTGGTCACCGTCGCCTTCGGCATGCCGAGCGACGCCGCGGCGCTGGTGAAGGTGCCGGCTTCTACCACGCGAGCAAAGGCCCGCATCGCCGCCAGCTGGTCGTAGCGGGGTAGGGCGGCAACCTGCGGAGGAGAGTTGCTGGCCATTGTTCACGTACAGAAACAGTGAAGCCATCAAATAGCTATTTAACATCGGAAGGGGTACTCTAATTTCTGTTGCATCGCAATAACCACGCGGCCTTGGCCGCAATGACGATGCAGTCAACGATGTCCGGCACAGATGCAAAGGTGATCTCGAGTGAGCACACCGTCCCGATCGGGGAGGGTGAGGCGGTTCGGGTCCGCGTCTATCGGTCGGCCTACGCCGCGCCGACGGCGCCAGCGGTGCTGCATCTGCATGGCGGATCGTTTGTTTACGGCAATCTCGATTCCGGCCGGGCTGCGGCGACTTTGCTGGCCGACGCAGGGGCGATCGTCACATCGGCCGACTATCCGCTGGCGCCGGAGCATCGTTTTCCCAAGGCGCTCGATACCACCTTTGACATTCTCTCCGCTCTCGCGCGTGGCAAGATTTCGTGGAGCGCCAAAAAGGCGCCGCTTTATGTCGCGGGCGAGGAAGCTGGCGGCAATCTCGCGGCGGCGCTTGCGCTGATGGCGCGCGACCAGAGAGCGCCGTCGCTTGCCGGGCAGATCCTGCTTTCACCGATGCTCGATCCGTGCCTTGCGACCTGTTCGGTGCGCGAGGCGAAGGCGGGTCCCGCCGGCTGCCAATGGGCCGACGGCTGGCATCACTATCTCGGCTCCGCCGCACGCGCGGTGCATCCTTATGCTTCGCCGGTCGGCTCGTCGCGGCTCGCAGGTCTTGCGCCGGCGCTGCTGGTCAGCGCCGAAGACGACTTATTGCGCGACGAAACATCGACTTATGCGCGCAAGCTTCGGGATTCGGGTGTCCCCGTTGTCGAGCATCTTCTAAAGGCGCCGACCGGCTGGCCCTGTGCGCTCTATCGCAATGCCGATCCGGACGCCCTCTGGCGCGGCGAGCTTCGCGATCTGTTCTCCGCTTTCTTCACAGCGACCGGCCGGGCGCTGTCCTCGCATCATCAATCGGTACGGACCTAAAGGTTCTCTGGAGTTGACCATGAATCGATCCATGTTCCGCCGCAGGTTTCTTCTCGGAGGTGTTGCCGCGCTTGCGGTTCTCGCAGCGAGCGGCACCGCCATCACTTTTTCCGACAACGCATCGGGCGAGCAGGCCGCGGCGAAGCCCGCAACGGCCCTGCCAGTGTCGGTTTCGGTTGTGGAGCAGCGCGACATTGCGCTGTGGCATGAATTTTCCGGAAGGCTCGAAGCCATCGAGCGCGTCGAGGTTCGCTCGCGCGTTGCCGGCGCCGTCAAGTCGATCCATTTCCGCGAAGGCGCGCTGGTAAAGGAGAACGATCTCCTCATCACCATCGACCCCGAGCCCTATGCGGCGGAAGTCGCGCGTGCGGAGGCGCAAGTCGCCGCTGCCCAGGCGCGCGTTCTCCTGACCAAAAACGAAATGGAGCGCGGGCGGCAGCTTTCGGGAACGCAGATCATATCGCAGCGCGATCTCGACCAGCGCATGAACGCGTATCGCGAAGCCGAGGCTAATCAGCGTGCCGCCGAAGCGGCGTTGCAATCGGCCAAGCTCAACCTCGAATATACGCAGGTCCGTGCGCCGGTTTCGGGCCGCGTCGGCAAGCTCGAGATCACGGTCGGCAATCTGGTGGCGGCCGGCCCGAACTCGCCGATGCTGACGACGCTGGTTTCGGTGAACCCGATCTATGCAAGCTTCAATGCCGACGAGGAAGTAATCGCCCGCGCGATCGAATCGCTCGGCGAAGATGGCCGCGGCAACAGCGAGATCGAACGCATCCCGGTCGAGATGTCCACCGTGACCAGCAACGGCACCACCTTCAAAGGCCGCCTGCAGCTCATCGACAATCAGGTCGATGCGAGGACCGGCACCGTGCGCGTGCGAGCGGTGTTCGACAATCCGGACGGAAAGCTCATTCCCGGCCAGTTCGCGCGGTTGCGCATGGGACAGGCCCGGACCGAACCGGCGCTTGCCGTGTCCGAGCGCGCCATCGGCACCGATCAGGACAAGAAATACGTCCTGGTGGTCGATGGCGATAACAAGGCGGCGTATCGCGAAGTCGCGCTCGGGCCAGCGATTGACGGTCTGCGGGTCGTGACCAGCGGTCTGAAATCCGGCGAGCGCATCGTCGTCAACGGATTGCAGCGCGTACGGCCGGGTGCGGTGGTCGAGCCGCAGATGGTGTCGATGGAGCAGCGCTCCGCGTCCAGAAACTGATCCAAATTTCAATCCCGCAGCGCCGGGCGGCGCGGGGAAGGGCGACATGAACATTTCCCGTTTTTTCATCGACCGGCCGATCTTCGCCGGCGTGCTCTCCATTCTCATCTTCCTCGCCGGACTGCTGGCGATGCGGGTGATGCCGATCTCGGAATATCCCGAAGTCGCACCGCCTTCGGTGGTCGTGCGCGCGCAATATCCGGGCGCCAATCCGAAGGTGATCGCCGAGACCGTCGCGACTCCGATCGAGGAACAGATCAACGGCGTCGAGGGCATGCTTTACATGAGCAGCCAGGCGACGACCGACGGCACGATGACGCTGACCGTCACCTTCAAGCTCGGCACCGATCCCGACAAGGCGACCCAGCTCGTGCAGAACCGTGTCAATCAGGCCGAGCCGCGTCTGCCGGAGGAAGTGCGGCGCCTCGGCGTCACCACGGTGAAGTCGTCGCCCGATCTGACGATGGTGGTTCATCTGCTGTCGCCGAACGATCGCTACGACATGACTTATCTGCGCAACTACGCGATCCTCAATGTCAAGGACCGGCTGGCGCGCATCGACGGCGTCGGTCAGGTGCTGCTGTGGGGCGCGGGCGATTATTCGATGCGCGTCTGGCTCGATCCCCAGAAGGTCGCCGAGCGCGGTCTGTCGGCGGGCGATGTGGTCCGCGAGATCCGTGCACAGAATGTGCAGGCCGCGGCCGGCGTGGTCGGCGCTTCGCCAGGCATGCCGGGCCTCGACCTGCAACTGTCGATCAACGCACAGGGGCGCCTTCAGACCGAGGAGGAATTCGGCGAGATCGTCGTCAAGAGCGGCGCCAATGGCGAGGTCGTGCGCCTGAAGGACATCGCGCGGATCGAACTCGGTGCGTCCGAATATGCCTTGCGGGCGCTTCTCGACAACAAGCAGGCGGTCGCCATTGGCATTTTCCAGGCGCCCGGTTCGAACGCCATCGCGATCTCCGACAATATCCGCAAGGCCATGGCCGAGATAAAGGCCAATATGCCGGAAGGCGTCGATTACTCGATCGTCTATGACCCGACGCAATTCGTGCGCGCCTCGATCGAGGCGGTGGTGCATACGCTGCTCGAAGCCGTCGCGCTGGTCGTGCTGGTGGTGATCCTGTTCCTGCAGACTTGGCGCGCGTCGATCATCCCGCTGCTGGCGGTGCCGGTCTCGATCGTCGGCACCTTCGCGGTGATGTATGCCTTTGGCTTCTCGATCAATGCGCTGTCGCTGTTTGGCCTCGTGCTTGCGATCGGCATCGTGGTCGACGACGCGATCGTCGTCGTTGAGAATGTCGAACGCAATATCGAGGAGGGGCTGTCGCCACGCGAGGCGACGTACCGGGCGATGTCCGAAGTGTCGGGTCCGATTGTTGCGATCGCGCTCGTCCTGTGCGCGGTGTTCGTGCCGCTCGCCTTCATCAGCGGTCTGACCGGCCAGTTCTACAAGCAATTCGCGCTGACCATTGCGATTTCGACGGTGATTTCGGCGATCAATTCGCTGACTTTGTCGCCGGCTTTGTCAGCGCTGCTGCTGAAGGGGCATGATGAACCGAAGGACCGGCTGACGCGGATCATGGAGTTTGCCTTCGGCTGGCTGTTCCGCGGCTTCAACGCCGTCTTCCGCCGCGGGTCCGAGGGCTATTCCCGGAATGTCGGACGCATCCTGTCCCGCAAGGCGATCCTGATGGGCGTCTATGTCGTCCTGATCGGCCTCACCGTCCTCGTCTTCCGCGCGGTGCCCGGAGGCTTCGTGCCGGGACAGGACAAGCAATATCTCGTCGGCTTTGCGCAATTGCCGGACGGCGCCACGCTCGACCGCACCGAAGAGGTGATCCGCCGCATGAGCGACATCGCGCTCAAGACGCCGGGCGTCGAGCACGCCATCGCCTTTCCGGGACTGTCGATCAATGGCTTCACCAATTCATCCAATGCCGGCATCGTGTTTGCGGGACTTGAGCCGTTCGAAAAGCGCAAGTCGAAGGCGCTGAGCGGCGCCGCGATCGCGGCCAGCCTCAACCGGCAATATGGCGCGATCCAGGAAGCCTTTATCGCGATGTTTCCGCCGCCCCCGGTGGCGGGGCTCGGCACCATTGGCGGCTTCAAGCTGCAGATCGAGGATCGCGCCGGCATGGGTTACGAGGCGCTCGACCAGGCCACCAAGGCCTTCCTCGCTCAGGCGCAGAAGACCCCGCAGCTTTCCGGCGTGTTCTCCGGCTATCAGGTGAATGTGCCGCAGCTCTACGCCGACATCGATCGCGTCAAGGCGCGGCAACTCGGCGTCGCCGTGACCGATATTTTCGAGACGATGCAGATCTATCTCGGCTCGCTCTACGCGAACGACTTCAACCGGTTTGGCCGCACCTATTCGGTGCGGGTGCAGGCCGATGCGCAGTTCCGGGCGCGGGCCGACGATATCGGCCAGCTCAAGGTGCGCTCCGCATCCGGCGAGATGGTGCCGCTCTCGGCGCTGCTGCGGGTGAAGTCGAGTGCGGGGCCGGAACGCGCCATGCGTTACAACGGCTTCCTCACCGCGGATGTGAACGGCACCGCCGCGCCCGGTTTCTCGACCGGTGAAGCGCAAGCCGCCGTCAAGAAGATCGCGGCCGAGACTTTGCCAAAGGGCTTCGACTTCGAGTGGACGGAGCTGACCTATCAGGAAATCCTCGCCGGCAATTCGGCGATGTGGGTGTTCCCGCTCGCCGTGTTCCTGGTCTTCCTGGTGCTGGCCGCCCTCTACGAGTCGCTGGCGTTGCCGTTGTCGATCATCATGATCGTGCCGATGGGCCTGCTTGCGGCGATGACGGGCGTCTGGCTGTCGGGCGGAGACAACAACATCTTCACCCAGATCGGTCTGATCGTGCTGGTCGGATTGTCGGCGAAGAACTCGATCCTGATCGTGGAATTCGCAAGAGAGCTGGAATTTGCCGGGCGCAATCCGGTCCAGGCCGCGATCGAGGCAGCGCGGTTGCGTCTGCGGCCGATCCTGATGACGTCGCTCGCCTTCGTGATGGGGGTGCTTCCCCTCGTCCTGTCGACCGGCGCCGGCGCGGAGATGCGGCAGGCGATGGGCGTTGCGGTGTTCGCCGGGATGATCGGCGTGACGGCCTTCGGGCTGATCTTGACGCCGGTGTTCTACGTGCTGCTCCGTGCGGCCTCCGGCAACCGGCCGCTGCGCCAGCACGGCAAGCACAGCGAAAGCGTGCCGGCCTTCGCACAACACGACGGCGCGGTCCCGCGCGCACCGCAACCTGCGGAGTGATGGCTTGCGCGCTGCCTCAGGCGGCGCGCAGGATCGGTTCGACCAGCGCCGCCATGTCCAGAAGACGGTGATCCGCCATCCGCTCGCCCATCAGCATGAAGCCAACCGGCGCTTCGCCGCTTTTGTGACAAGGCAGCGAGATCGCGCAGCGATCCAGCATATTGGCGATTGTCGGATTGCGGAGCATCAGGAGATTGATGCGCCCGTAATCCTCATCCTGCGCTAGTTCGCTGAGTGTCGGCGCGATCCTCGGCACGGTCGGCATGACGATGGCGTCAAACGGCCGTGTGGTGATGTCGGCTTTTGCAATGAGCTCGCGTCTTGCGTGCTCGGTCGCCCGATAATCGTCGTCGGTTTGCGTTTTTCCGCGGAGAATGCGGACGCGGACCCGAGGATCGTATGCGTCTGGCCGTTCATCGAGCCATGCGCGGTGGTAAAGATAGGCTTCGCGGGCGGTCAGTCCGCCCTTGGCGTTGATCACCGGAATATCCAGCAATTCCGGCATGTTGAGTGTCACGATCTTCACCCCCGCCGCGGAGAGCCGCTGCAAAGCGCGGTCAAAGGCTGCGGATGTCGGCCCATCTATGTCGTCAAAGACATAAGACGAGGGAACAGCGAAAGTCAGTGACGGCAGATTGCATTTGGATGTGGCCGCCGGCTCTCCGCTGATGACTTCGTCAACGGCCGCGCAGCATGCAACCGATTGTCCGATGCTGCCGATTGAATCGAGCGACGTCGACAGCGGCATTAATCCTTCGGAGGGCATGCGCGCTGCGGTCGGCTTGAAGCCGACCAGTCCGCACAAGGCGGCAGGGATGCGGCACGATCCGCCGGTGTCGGTGCCGAGCGCGACCGTTGCCATGCCGTCGCTGACGGAAACCGCTCCCCCCGATGTTGAGCCGCCGGGAATCCGTCCGGTTGCGCGGTCGTAAGGATTGAGCGGCGTGCCGTAATGCGGATTGATACCGAGGCCGGAAAAAGCGAACTCGGTCATGTTGGTGCGGCCGACGGGGATGAAGCCCGCGGCCTTCAGGCGCCTCACCACTTCGGCATCGCGCTCCGCGGGCGTGGCATTCTTCAGCAGCATCGAGCCCGACGTCGTCACGTCGCCTGCGACATCGAACAGATCCTTGATGCTGACCGTCACACCGGCATAGGGCGGCAGCGTTTCGCCCCGCTGCGCCGCCCGGTCATAGGCCGCGGCGTCTGCCACGGCCGTCTCGTAGACCTTGAGGAAGGTCCGGCTGCCTTCCCCTGACGGGTCCGCGATGCGGTGAAGCTGCTCTCGGACGGAGGCTTCACGGCTCTTGCCGCGCCGGAATGAGGAGAGCGCGCCGCGAATGGTGTCGATCCCGTCTCCGTCCACTTCAGGGGTCTTCATCGCCTCTTTCACTCCCGCTTCCCGTTCTCGGGACGCCCATCTCGGTGCCCCGGGGGGAGCATTTGTCGCTCAAAGCTCGGCAATATTCCACTGAAATTTCACTAAAATTGCAGCCTTCAACCATTTTCAATTGCTTTCGTGTGCCTGCTGCCCTAGAGATATTTCAGTAATATTTCAGAGGGGCCATGCCCGAGCTCGACCTCCTGGATGCGCAAGCGCGTCGCGAATCCGTACCGCTCACCAAGCTGGTGGTTGCAGGCTGGACCGGGCGCGACCCGGCGGCCGTCGCGCATCACATCGAAGAACTGAAAGCGATCGGCGTCACCCCGCCCTCGCGCACGCCGATCTTCTATCTGGCCAGCCTGTCGCGGGTGACCTGCGCCGGGGCCATCGAGGTGCTGAGCGCCGATACCAGCGGGGAGGCCGAGTTCGTCCTGCTGCAGCACAAGGGCGCGCTGTGGGTCGGGATCGGCTCCGATCATACGGACCGCAAGCTCGAGACCTATGGCGTCGCGGCATCGAAGCAGATCTGCGACAAGCCGATTGGCACTGAGTTCTGGCGCTACGACGCCGTCGCGCCGCATTGGGATCAGTTGAAGCTGCGCGCCTATGCGACCATCGGCGGCAAGCGCGAGCTTTACCAGGACGGATCGGTGGCGCAGATGCTGGCGCCTTCGTCCTTGTTGTCTCTTTATAATGAGGGCGGCGCGCTGCGCGATGGAACCTTGATGTTCTGCGGCACGCTGGCCGCGATCGGCGGCATTCGCCCGGCCGAGCGGTTCGAGTGCGAACTGATCGATCCGGTTTTGCAGCGCACGATCCGCTGCGGCTACGACATTAATGTGCTGCCGGTTGTGAGCTGACGATGGGCGCCATTAAGCAAAAGCGCAACGTCAAGCCGGTCCAGCAATCGCCGCTGACTCCGGCGCCCCTGACGATCGCGCCGTCGGTCCCTCCGTCGCTGCGCGATGTCGCCTATGACGCGATCAAGCATCGCATCATCACCTGCGTGTTCAAGCCGGGCGAGTATATCAACGAGGCTTACGTATCGAGCACCATCGGGATCGGCCGCACGCCGGTCCATCAGGCGATCGACCGGCTGACGCAGGACGGCCTGCTTGAAGTCATCCCGCGCAAGGGAGTGATCGTCAAGCCGGTCAGCCTCGACGAGGTCGCGCAGATCATCGATGCGCGCCGCATCAACGAGCCGTATTGCGCGAGGCTCGCGGCCGAACGCGCCAACCATATCGAGATATCGGTCCTCGGCGACATCCTCAATCGCGCCGACGCCTGGACCGAGGTGCGCAATATCGAGCAGATGATGCTGCTGGACCGCGAATTCCATATCGCGCTGGCGCGTGCTGCGAAGAATGCGGTGATGTCGGGGATCTTGCAGAATCTGCACGACCGATCGCTGCGCTTCTGGTTCATTTCGCTCACCGCCCATGAACATCACCGGGAAGTCCAGAAGGAGCATCGCGCGATTTTCGACGCGATCAGGACCCGTGACCCGGACGCCGCCTCGCAGGCGATGATCAATCACATCGATTCCTTCCGTCGCAACGTCACGCGTTACCTTGAGCGGGGAACCACATGACCAAGCCGCATCTGGAATTCTTCAAGCTGGACCTCGCCGAAGGCTGGGCTTCGCCTCCCGGTTATCCCGCCGGCATCCAGCAGAAGATCCTCACCAGCGATCTCGACGAAACCAACAAGACCGGCAGCCGCACGCGGTTCCTGCGCTTTGCGCCCGGCGAATATACGACCGCTCCCTTTGTCCACGATCATTGGGAAGAAGTCTACCTCGTGTCGGGCGACCTGATCGTCGGCAACGACGCGAACGGCAACGGCGGAGAACAATTCACCGCCCCGACCTATGCCTGCCGTCCGCCAGGCGCTGTCCATGGCCCGTTCAAGTCGGAAACCGGCTGCCTGCTCTACGAAGTGCATTTCTATGAGAAGAGCGTCTCCGACAAGGCGTAGCGCGCGCGCATCTCGCGCGCGTATTGGCGATCGCATCCTTAAGTCAACGAATTCATGCCAAGTGGAGTTTTGAAAATGAGAACTCGCCGTCGTTTCGTAGCTCAAGCCGCCGCGTTGTCCGCTATCGCTGCGATTGCGGCGAGCCTGCCGGCTCCGGTTCAGGCGCAGGACTGGCCGCAGCGGCCGGTCACTATTGTCGTGCCGTTCGCCGCGGGTGGTAACACCGACGGCATTGCGCGCATCACCGCGCGGCGACTGAGCGATGCTTTCGGCAAGGAATTCGTCGTCGAGAACCGACCCGGTGCGGGCGGTGCGATCGCTGCGGAAGTGGTGTCGAAGGCGGCGCCCGACGGGCACACGCTCCTCATTGCGGCGCTGCCGGTGATGGCGATCGTGCCGGCCGTCAACAAGGTCCGCTACGATCCGATCAAGAACTTCGCGCCGATCAGCAACATCGCGACCAACCCCTTCGTGCTGGTCGTCAACAAGGACATTCCGGTCAAAACCCTCAAGGAATTCGTCGATTATGTCGGCGCGCGGAAAGGGCAGCTGAGCTATGGCTCGGCCGGCATCGGCAGCCTCAACCATCTGTCGATGGCGCTGTTTCTCAAGAAGGCCGGGCTCGAGATGACGCATGTTCCCTACAAGGGCAATGCGCCGGCTCTTTCGGACGTGGTGGCGGGCCACATCCCGGCGATGTTCTCGAATTTCTCGGACGCGTTGCCGCAGGCGAAAGCCGGCAATGTACGAATGCTCGCGCTCTCGTCGGACAAGCGCAATCCGCTCGCCCCCGATGTCCCGACCGTCAAGGAATCCGGCTATCCGGACTACACCGTCCTGACCTGGAACGGCCTGATGGCGCCGGCCGGCACGCCCGCGCCAGTCGTCGAGAAAATCGCGGCCGTCGTCGCGGCGGCGGTCAAGGACAAGGCCTTCGCCGAGCGGTTGTCCGAATTCGGCGTCGATCCGCTGGGCAATACACCCGCCGAATACAAGGCCATGCTCGAAAAGGACGTCGCGACCTGGGCCGAGGCTGTCGCCCTCGCCGGCGTCAAGCAATAAAGAGGAGGCCGACATGACCATGGCTCCCGTGCTTGTGGCCGGCGGTGGTCCGGTCGGTGTCATCACCGCGCTTGCGCTGGCGCAACGCGATATCCCGGTCCGCGTTTTCGAAGCAGCGGACGTGGTCAACGATGCGCCGCGGGCCTCGACGCTGCATCCCGCAACGCTCGAAATGCTGGCGAGCGTCGGCCTCCTCGACGAGGTCATCGCTCGCGGACTTGTCGCCCGCACCTTTCAGTTCTGGGATCGGCCGACGCGCAGTGTCGTTGCCGAATTCGACCACGACATCCTGAAGAACGACACCACGTGTCCGTTCGTGGTCCAGTGCGAGCAGCACAAGATCGCCAATATGGCGATCGAGCGGCTGCGCGCGTTCAAGCATGCCGAATTCAATTTCGGAACGCCCGTGACCGCGATCACGCCGGCCGACGACCACGTTGAGATCACGGTGACGGCGAACGGCAAGGCACAGAAGATTTCAGGTAGCTACCTCGTCGGCGCGGATGGTGGGCGTTCGACGGTCCGCAAAGCGCTCGATATTCCGTTCGAGGGCTATACCTGGCCCGAACGCTTCCTCGTGCTCACCACGCTGTTCGATTTCGCTTCCGAGCACGGCGTTGCATATCGCGCCTATTTCTCCGACCCCGATGAGTGGACCAACCTGTTCAAGGTCGCGGGCGACGACGGCAATGGGCGCTGGCGCGCGGTGTTTCCGACGCTTCCGGGGCAGACCGACGAGGAAGTCCTGAACGAGGCCGCGACCGAAGCGCGGCTGCAGAAATTCTTCCCGAAGAAGGGTACCTACGAGATCGTCCATCGCAACATCTACAAGGTTCACCAGCGCGTCGCCGCGCGCTTCCGGCACGGCCGCGTGTTCCTCGCCGGCGACTCCGCGCATGTGAATAATCCGATCGGCGGGCTCGGCCTGAATGGCGGCATCCACGACGCCATGCATCTGTCGGGATCGCTGTCGTCCGTTCTGCATGGCGAACGCCCGGCGAGCGATCTCGATACCTACGATGCCGTCCGGCGTCCGATGAACATCGAATATGTCCAGCAGCAGACGATCGCGAACAAGAAGCGTCTTGAGGAAAAGGATCCGGCGTCCCGGCAGGCCAATTTCGACCAGCTCAGGCGCACTGCCGCCGATCCCGTCGCGCATCGCGCCTTCCTGATGCGCACCTCGCTTCTGGAAAGCGTCCGCAAGCAAAAGGCAGCGGCATGACGTCTCCGTCCCGGCGCTTTCGGATCGCCGTCCCCGACCTGATCTCGAACTCGTACTTTCCCGCGATTGCGGCAACCGAGCTCGGCAAGTTTCGCGATCAGGGCCTCGACGCGGACGTGCAGTTGATCTTCCCGGTGAGCAAGGCCTACGAGGCCTTGCGCGCGGGCGAGGTCGATTGCGTTGCGGGGTCGGCGCATTCGGCGCTGGCAGCCTTTCCGGAATGGCGCGGCGTGAAGCTGCTCTGTGCGCAAGGGCAGGGCATGTACTGGTTTCTGGTGATGCGCTCGGACATCAATCCCGCACGCGGCGATGTGAGCGTTGTCCGCGGGCGCAAGATCGGCGCTGCGCCTTGGGTCGATCTTGGGCTGAAGCAGCTTCTCGTGGCCGCGGGCCTCGACGAAGCACGCGACGACATCACGATTGCGCCGGTTCCGAATACCGGCAGCCCCAGCGTGAATTTCGGCCTGACCGCGGCGAAGGCGCTGGAAGAGCGCCTGATCGACGGCTTCTGGGCGAACGGCATGGGCACCGAGGTCGCGGTGCGGAGCGGCGCCGGGACGGTGGTGCTCGATATCCGCCGCGGCGACGGCCCAAAGGAATGCTTCAACTACACGATGGCTTCGCTCGCGGTCACCGATGAATTTCTGCAGAAGCATCCGGACGATGCGCGCAGAGCCGTCACCGCGATGAAGGAAACGCATGCGGCGCTCAAGAAGGATGTGTCGCTCGCAGCCCAGGTCGGGCGCAAGGTCTTTCCTGAACGCGAGGCGGCGCTGATCGCCGGGCTGATCGAGCGCGATCTTCCCTTTTACACGACCGACATCACGCCGGACTTCGTCGCCGCCATGAATGAATTCGCGCGCCGCCGCGGCATCCTGAAGGGCGACCCGGATTATTCGCAGGTCGTAGCGTCCGTGGTTTGAACCTGGCGTTCGCTATCGGCTGAAGGCCAGCGTCGGCAACCAAAGGACCAGGGCAGGGAATGCGACCAGCAGCGCGATCTTGAACAGGTCGGCGACGACGAAGGGCATGACGCCCCGGAAGATCGTGCTCATGCGCTCGTCAGGCACCAGCGCCTTCATGACGAACAGGTTCATGCCGAAGGGCGGCGTCAGCACGCCGAGTTCCACCAGCACGACCATCATGATGCCCCACCAGATCGGATCGTAGCCGAGGCTCTGGACGATGGCCGATGCGATGCCGGCGGTGACGATCATGATCGCAAACGAATCCATGATCGTGCCGAGAACGATGAATACGCCGATCAGCAGGCCGAGGACCGACAGGTTCGACAGGCCAAGGCCGGTGAGAGCGTTCAGGAGCGTCTGCGGCAGCCCCGAGGTGCCGAAGAAGAACGAAATCACCATCGCGCCGATGATGACGAAATACAGCATCGACGTGGAGCGCGTCGCTTCGCCGATCACTTCGCCGAGGCTCGCGCGGTTCAGCTTGCCCCGGTAGAGACAGATGATGAAGGCGAGGGTGGCGCCAACCGCCGCCGCCTCGGTCGCGGTGAAGTAGCCCGTATAGATGCCGCCGATCACGATGCCGAACAGGAGGAACACGCTCTTGCAGGCATACAGCGCATGCAGGAATTCCTTGCCGTTGAAGGGCGAGCGCCCCGGCGCGATCTTCGGATTGATCGCCACCCAGATCATGATCGCGGCGACATAGAGCACGATGGTGATGGCTGCAGGGATCAGCACGGCGATGTAGAGCCGGCCGATCGATTGCTCGACCAGGATGGCGTAGAGCACGATGGCGGTGGACGGCGGCACGAGCTGCCCGAGCGTGCCGCCGGCGGCGATGCTGCCGGTGGACAGCTGCATTGCGTATCCGCGCTGGCGCATTTCCGGGATCGCGACACTGCCGATGGTCGCGACGGTGGCGAGCGACGATCCGGTCAGCGCGCCGAAGCCGGCGCAGCCGCCGACGCTGGCGAGCGCAAGGCCGCCGCGGAACGGCGCGAAGGTCGCATGCGCGAGCCGGTAGATGTCCGAGGACAGACCGGCGACGCCGGCTAGCGCGCCCATGATCATGAACAGCGGCAGCACCGCGAGATCCTCACTCGTGATGAGGCCAACGGTCTCCGAGCCGAGGATGGTCATGGCCGTCGGATAGCCCATCAGGACGCCGGTGCCGATCAGCGCGGAGATGACCAGCGCGGCGGCGATCGGAACGAACAACAGGATCAGCACCCAAAGCACGAAAAAGATCGAGACCGAGAACGCGGTGCTGGCGCTGGACAACGTCGATTGGAACGCTGTCGTGCCGTAATAGGCGGCGGCGGCGAGGGCGACGGCGCCTGCGCACATCGTAACGAAGATCGCGTAGATCCGCTTGTCCGTGGCGGGCACGCGCGCCTTATCTTTTGCAAGGGCTGCGTCTTTTGCAGGGACTGCGTCTTTTGCAAGGGCTGCGCCGTCGGACGTCTTTGCGAGTTGCTCGGCGATCATCGACATGACGACAACCGCCTGGATCGGAACGCACAGCGCGAAGAAACACGAGATTGCGAGCAGGAACGGCCAAAGCTGCCATTGCAGCACGATCGTGATCTTGCCGATCGCCATCGCCTCGAAGCTATAGGCGAAGACCTGCCAGCTGGTGATGCACAGGATGAGCAGAAACAGCGTGTGGCCGAAGATGCGCAGCCATTCGGCCGTGCGCTCGCTGACCACCAGCTTGACGAAATCGATCTCGAGGCTCGCGCGCTGCGCGAGCCCGCTGAGCAGGACGGCCGAAATCGCCACGGCGAAGATGGTGCCGAGAAACTCATTCGAGCCGGCAATCGGAGAATTAAAGAACGAACGCAACACCACGACGTCCAGCGTGGTGAGAACGCCGATGATCAGCATTCCCACCACGCCGGCGAATGCGGCGATGCGGCTTACGGTATTGGTCGCGGCCTCAATGCGGGCCAGCACACTGTCCTGCATTGGACGACGGCCTTTGCTTGTTTATTTTCCGGCCTTCGCCTTTTCGAACTCGACTTTGAACTGGTCGAGCACCTGCTTGCCGTTCGGGGTGTCCTTGATCCACTGCGCCTGCGCGGCCTCCAGCGCCTTGTTCCAGCGCGTCTTCTCCTCCGCGCTGATCTGCACGACATTGTACTTGTCGTTGCCCTTGACGATTCCGTCGCGCAGGTTGTGCGACAGTTTCTCGAGACCGTCGCCGATCTCGCGCGACATGCCGGCGCCGATATGCTTTTCGAGGATCTTCTTGCCCTTCTCGGACAGCTTTTCATAAGCCCGCGGATTCATCACGATGAACCCCGACGGCGAGCCGAGAGAGACGCCGGTGACATAATCGTTGGTCACTTCGGTGAGGCGGAACGCGCCCATCATGATCCAGTTGGCGATCGCGGAATCGACAACGCCGCGGCTCAGCGCCTGGTAGACCTCGGTCGCCGACAGCGAAATCGGCGAGCCGCCGAGCGAGGTCGCGATGTCGCCCGACAGCTTGTCCGCCGAACGGATCTTCTGACCCTTGATGTCGTCGAGCTTGGCGACCTTGGACTTCGATGCGAGGCCCTGAACCGGCAAGGCGACGAGGCCAAGCACCTTCACCCCCTTGTATTCGTCGGCGAGAAGTCCGCTCTCGTAAAGCTTCCACAGCGCCGATGAGGCCGCGCCTGCCTGCATGTCCTCGACGAGGGCCGGCAGTGTGATCACCGAGGTCTTGGGGAAGGGCAGGCCGACGGTGCCGTGCAGCGCCCAGCCTATATCGACCACGCCGTTGAGCGTGCGTTCCCAGACATTGCGGCTGTTCGCGAGTTCGAGGCCATAGACCTGGATGCGGAATTCGCCCTTGGCCTCCTCGTTCACCTTGTCGGCCCAGGGTTTGAAGACGCGCTGCGCGGTGGCGTTCTCGAGGGGGACGGTCGTTGCGAATTTCAGGACCGTTTCGGCCTTTGCCGTGGTTGCGACCACCGGCAAGGCGAGCGCCATTGCGAGAAGCGATGCACGAAGACCGGCAACTGGCCGCGCGACGCGGCCATGAAAGTTCAGGTTGATCGACATGGTTTTCCTCCACTTTGGATCGTGTTTTGATTTGCGGCATTTGAGCATATCGGCCCTTGCCTGTCTTGCTCGCGTCAGGCCGCATCGTGTCGTGTTGTAGTGCTGCGAAATCTCCGGTTGCTCCTAGTGTTGCATCTGTCCTTGCCACCCGAGGCGTTGCGAGATGCGGCGCGCCGTGGCGCATAGATCGTCGAGGATCGGGTTCGGGACCTTGACGAGGCTCGGCTGGTTACCGACCAGCGACATCGCCGCGCGCAAGTCGCCTTGCGGATCGAAGATGGGCGCCGCGATCGCGCGGATACCGTGAAACACCTGACCGTCGATCAATGCAAATCCGTCGCGCCGCACATCCGCAGCCACGGCCGCGATCGCTTCCGCCGAGGGCTTTTGCGCCTCGCGCTTGGCGAGTTCGGACTTGAGGATCGGGTTCACCTGCGTTTGCGGATGATGGGCGAGGAACAGACGGCCCGCGGCGGAATCGTAGAGCGGCAGCACGGCGCCGAGCCGCAAGTCCGACAAGAGCGGCGCCTCGCTGTTGTAAATCCGGACGATCGTGACGCCGTAATCGCCCCAGACCGACAGGTGGCCGTCGACATTCACGCGGCTCACGAGCTGCCGGAATTCGTCGTCGGCGATCTGGATGAAGTCGGCGCGGTTCAGCGCCGCCATTCCGAGGCGCAGCGCGAATGTGCCGAGATCGTAATGGCCGCTCGTCGCGTCCTGCTGCACCAGCGAAACGCGAATGAAACTCGTCAGATACC
Source organism: Pseudorhodoplanes sp. (assembly GCF_035565855.1). GTDB lineage: Bacteria > Pseudomonadota > Alphaproteobacteria > Rhizobiales > Xanthobacteraceae > Pseudorhodoplanes. The sequence goes on along the minus strand of NZ_DATMRX010000220.1, from coordinate 3,618 downwards.
GGTGCGCCATGCTGGGCGACATGCCCGACATCTGCGCCAGCGTGCGCAGCGGCAACGGTTTGCGGGACGCGATCAAGGTCTCCAGGAGTTTGGCTCCCTGCTCGACGGATTGAATGCCCTTGCGCTGAGCGGCCATGCAATCGCCATTTGCTATTAGGCAAAGAATTTGTCAATGAGAAACGCGGCCGCGGACGCGGCCGGTCCGTTTCCAGCCCATCCCGCGCGCCTCAGATGCGCGGATGGCGTGTCCGGGGAGTGAAAAGCCACCGATGTCGCCAGCCAAATCCGCATCCGCGCAACGCCTGCGTCTTGCCGCCGATATCGGCGGGACATTCACCGACGTCGCAGCCTTCGATGAAACCTCACACCGCCTTTTGCTGGGCAAGAGCCTGTCGACGCCGCGCGCGATGGTGGAGGGGATCGAGGCAGGCGTAACCAAGGCGGGAACGGCGTTCTCGGAAGCAGCGCTGTTCCTGCATGGCTCGACCGTCGCCATCAACACGATGCTGGAGCGTACCGGCGCGAAGACGGCGCTCATCACCACGCGCGGCTTCCGCGACGTCTACGAGATCGGCCGCATCAACCGGCCGGACGCCTACAATCTGTTTTTCCAGAAGCATGTGCCGCTGGTGCCGCGCGCGCTGCGCTTCGAGGTCACCGAGCGGCTCTTCGCCGACGGCCGAGTCTACATACCGCTCGACGAAGCCGAACTGATGACGATCGCCGATACGCTCGAGCGCGAGGGCATCGAGGCGGTCGCGGTGCTGTTCCTGCATTGCTATCGCAATCCGGCCCATGAATTGCGCGCCAAGGAGCTGTTGCAGAAGCGGCTGCCGGGCGTGTTCGTATCGACCTCGCACGAATTGTCGCAGGAATATCGCGAATTCGAGCGCTGCTCGACGGTGGTGGCGAATGCGTTTGTCGGCCCGCGGGTGCAGCGCTATCTGACCGAGATCGGCGAGCGCATCACGTCTGAAGGCTTCCGCGGCACGTTTCTCGTCGTGCAATCGACCGGCGGCCTGTTCGAACTCGACAAGGCGCAACGCGAATGCATCCGTATCCTGGAATCCGGGCCGGCTTCGGGGGTAATCGGCACACAGGCTTTGTGCCATGCGCTCAACATGCCGAACGCGATCGCGTTCGATATGGGCGGCACCACGGCCAAGGCCGGCGTGATCCAGGACGGTCGCGCGCTGACCACCGGTCACGCGCTGATCGGCAGCTACGATCGCGCGCTGCCGATCCAGGTGCCGACCATCGACATTTTCGAGGTGGGGACCGGCGGCGGTTCGATCGCCCGCGTCGAGCATGGCGGAGCGCTGCATGTCGGTCCGCGCAGCGCCGGCGCGGAGCCGGGTCCGGCCTGTTACGGCCGCGGCGGCACGGAGCCGACCATCACCGATGCCAATCTCATTCTCGGACGGCTCGGTGCCGACCGTTTCCTCGGCGGTGAGATGCGGCTCGATGTCGAGGCCGCCGAGCGCGCGATGCGCGACAAGGTGGCGCAGCCGCTCGGCCTGACCGTCACCGAAGCCGCGAACGGCATCCTGCGGATCGCCGCGACCAAGATGTCCTATGCGGTCAAGGGCGTGACCACCGAACGCGGGCTCGATGCCGGCAGTTTCGCGCTGGTGGCCTATGGGGGCGCCGGCCCGCTGCATGCGACGGCGGTGGCGCGCGAGATCGGCATCCGCACCGTCATCATCCCGCGCGCGCCGGGACATTTCTCGGCCTTCGGCATGCTGTTCTCCGATCTCCGTTACGACTTCGTGCGGACCTGGTTCACGGCGCTGGACAAGCTCGATTTTGCGCAATTCGAGAGCGTGTATCGCGAGCTGGAGGGCGAGGGCCGCGAGGCAATTGCCGCGTCGGCGATCGCGCCAAAAGAGATCACCGTTCAGCGCGCACTCGACATGCGCTATGTCGGGCAGGAGCACACCGTGACGGTGGACATTCCGCAGGAGCATTTCGACGCGCAGGATCGCACGGCGATCAAGGCGCTGTTCGATGCGGTCCATGCCCAGCGCTATGGCACGTCGGCGCCCGGCGAACCGGCCGAGATCGCGAGCCTGCGCACCACCGTGACCGGCATCGTCGAGAAGCCCGGCATCGAACAGATCGAAAAGGGCGACGAGACGCCGCCGGCCGACGCGCATACCGGCACGCGCAAGGCGTATTTCCAGGACACCGGTTTCACCGAGACGCCGACCTTCGCGCGCGGCAAGCTCAAGGCGGGCAATCGCATTCAGGGCCCCGCTCTGATCGAGGAGCATGCCTCGACGACCGTGGTGCCGCCGGGTGACCGCGTCGAAGTCGACGTCATCGGTAATCTCGTGATCAGCATTTCCGGAGCGCAGTGATGAGCGGGCGCAGCAAGACTTCCAGCAAGACCCAGAACAAGCCGGGCAAGACGACGGCCGATCCGGTCCTCGTCGAGATCGTGCGCAACGGCGTGATGGCGGTGACCGAGGAGATGAAGGTCAACCTCATGCGCACCGCTTACAACATGATCATCTACGAGGCGCTGGACTTCACCGTCGGTATCTTCACCAAGACCGGCGACACCGTCTCGATCGGCCTCGGACTGCCGATGTTCATCCGCGGCATGTCGGAGACCGTGAAGGCGAAGATCCGGCATTTCGAGAAGGAGGGCTTCCAGCCGGGCGACATTCTGCTGACCAACGACGCCTACACTACCGGCAGCCATCTCAACCATTTCACCTTTACGATGCCGGTGTTTCACGAGGGCGAACTGGTCGGCTTTTCCTGCTGCATGGCGCACTGGCCCGACGTCGGCGGTACGCTCGGCGGCGTGACGACCGACATCTTCTCGGAAGGCCTGCAGATGCCGATCGTGAAATACGCGCGGGCCGGCGTGGTCAACCAGGAGATCCACGACATCATTCGCATGAATGTGCGGCTCCCGGAGCGCGCGATGGGCGATTTGCGTGCGCAAATCACCGCGATCAAGACCGGCGAGCGGCGCTTCGTCGAATTGCTCGACCGTTACGGTCAGAAGCCGGTGCTCGATTGCATCGAGGTGCTGATGGATCACGCCGAAGTGGCCGCGCGCGAACGTACGCTCGCCATTCCGGACGGGGTCTATGAGGCCGAAAGCTTCATGGACGACGACGCGGTCGACATCGCCAAACGCATTCCGATCCGCGTCAAGGTGATCGTGTCCGGCGACGAGATGACGGTCGATCTGACCGACGTCTCGAAACAGGTGAAGGGCTTCTACAATTCCGGTCCGACCACGGGCATTGCCTGTGCACAGGTGGCGTTCAAATGCGTGACGTCGCCGACCAATTACCCGGTCAATGACGGTTCGTTCCGCAATCTGAAGGTCATTCTGCCGCCCGGCAGCATCGTCAGCGCGGTGCGCCCCGCACCGATGCGGTGGTGGATGAGCTTCCCGATGACCGTGGTGGACACGATCTTCAAGGCCTTGTCGAAGGCGATTCCCGATCAGGTCATCGCCGGCCATCACGCCGATCTTTGCGTCGCGCTGATCGACGGCTTCTATCCCGACACCAACAAGCTCTACATCACGAGCTTCGGCCCGCTCGGCGGCGGCTGGGGCGCCAAGCGCGGCGAGGACGGCGTGTCGGCGACCGT
>NZ_DATMRX010000219.1:0-4655 GCF_035565855.1 Pseudorhodoplanes sp. | reverse complement strand
CCGCCGACATGAACACCGCGCCGGGCCGACGATAGGTTTCCTCGAAACCCAGCACGTCCCGATAGAACGGCACCGCCCGGTCGAGATCGGCGACCTTCAGATGGACATGACCGATCCGGACGCCCGGATCGATCGGGATGGCGGGCGTCTGCGTCATGGCTGCTTCCTCGGCTGCGGCGTTCACGGGTCGTGGAACCGCGCTATATGTAGGCTGGACGCTGTGCCGGGCAAGCTGGCACATAGGTGCCAGCCGTTCGTTCCGCGTAGGCGGGCCCGCGCCAGGAAAGCTGGATTCCCGCTGTCGCGGGAATGAGCGGAGACAAGTTTGCCGAGGTTTCCATTGACCACATCCGTCCCGCTCCCCGTTCCGTCCTCGATCGACGACACGCTGAAGCTGCTCAACGCCGGGCATTATGTCGGCGACCGTTCGCTCGCGACCGTGTTGTTCCTCGCACTCAGGATGGGACGTCCGCTGTTCCTCGAAGGCGAGGCGGGCGTCGGCAAGACCGAGATCGCCAAGGTGCTCAGCGAAACGCTCGGCCGCAGGCTGATCCGGCTGCAATGCTACGAAGGGCTCGACGTGTCGGCTGCGGTCTATGAATGGAATTACGCCGCGCAGATGATCGCGATCCGGCTGGAAGAAGCCGAGGGCAATACCGATCGCGAGCGGCTGGAGGGCGACGTGTTCTCCGAGCGCTTCCTGATCAAGCGGCCGCTGCTGCAGGCGCTTGAGCCCGATCCCGCAGGTGCCCCGGTGCTGCTGATCGACGAACTCGATCGCACCGACGAAGCGTTCGAAGCCTTCCTGCTCGAGGTGCTCGCGGATTATCAGGTGACGATCCCCGAACTCGGCACGGTGAAGGCGCCGCATCCGCCGATCGTGATCATCACCTCGAACCGCACGCGCGAAATCCACGATGCGCTCAAGCGCCGCTGTCTCTATCACTGGGTCGGCTATCCCGACGCCGAACGTGAACTTCAGATCGTGCGCACGAAGGTGCCCGGCATTGCCGAGCAGCTGTCGGCGGAGATTGTCCATTTCGTGCAGCGGCTGCGCAAGATGGAGCTGTTCAAGGCGCCGGGCGTCGCCGAGACGCTCGATTTCGCAACGGCTCTGTCGGAGCTCGATGTGGTGGCGCTCGATCCGGCAACGGTCTCGGATACGCTCGGTGTGCTGCTCAAATATCAGGATGACATCGCGCGGCTCGACGGCACCAAGGTCAAGGAATTGCTCGACGACGTCCGCGCGCAGATGAAGGCGGCGGAGTGAAAACTGTTTTGTCATTCCGTGACGCGCCGAAGGCGCGGACCCGGAATCCAGTTGCGATCTCGTGTCTCTCTGGATTCCGGGTTCGCCTGCTCCGCAGGCGCCCCGGAATGACGGGAAGATGAAGATGGATCAACAACCGGGCCGGCTCGCGGAGAACATCGTCTATTTCGCGCGCGCGCTGCGTTCGGCCGGCATCCCGGTCGGACCCGGCTCGGTGATGGATGCGCTGGAAGCTGTTCGGGTCGCCGGCATCACCACCCGCGAAGACTTCTACTGGACGCTGCATGCCGTTTTCGTGAAACGGCACGAGCACACCATCCTGTTCGACCAGGCGTTCCAGATCTTCTTTCGCAAGCGCGCCTATTTCGACCAGCTCATGGCGATGATGCTGCCCCAGGTGGTGCCGCAGCCCGACAATGCGCCGCCGCCCCCGGCCGCCAAGCGCGTGCTCGACGCGATGTTCAAGGGCCAGCAGAAGCCGCAGGAAGACAAGAAGAAGGAGGTCGAGATCGACGCGCGGCTGACGGTGTCGGACCGCGAGGTGCTCGAAAAGAAAGATTTCGCCCAGATGTCGGCCGCCGAAATCGCGGAGGCGAAGCAAGCCATCGCGAAGCTCGTCCTGCCGCTCGACGAGGTGAAGACGCGCCGCCTCAAGGTCTCGCGGCACGGCCACATGATCGACATGCGGCGCACCTTGCGCGCCAGCATGAAGGCGGGCGGGGCGGTCATCGACCTGAAATATCTGGGACCCCGGACGCGGCAGCCGCCGATCGTCGCCTTGCTCGATATTTCCGGCTCGATGAGCCAGTACACCCGGCTGTTTCTGCATTTCCTCCATGCCGTCACCGATGCGCGAAAGCGCGTGTCCACCTTCCTGTTCGGCACGCGGCTGACCAATGTCACCCGCGGGCTGAAGCAGAAGGACCCGGACGAGGCGCTTGCGGCCTGTTCCGGCGGAGTGCTGGACTGGTCGGGTGGGACCCGCATCGCACCCTCGCTGGCTGCCTTCAATCGGCAATGGAGCCGCCGCGTGCTCGGGCAGGGCGCGGTGGTGCTGCTGATCACCGATGGGCTGGAGCGCGAGCCCGGCAGCCAGCTCGGCTTCGAGATGGACCGGCTGCACCGCTCCTGCCGCCGGCTGATCTGGCTCAATCCCTTGCTGCGCTTCGAGGGCTTCGAGGCCAAGGCCAGCGGCATTCGCACCATGCTGCCGCATGTTGACGAACTGCGCCCCATTCACAATCTCAATGCGATGAAGGATCTGTGCCGGGCCTTGTCGGCGGATGGAGATGGCCGGGCCGAGGCGAAGTACTGGTTGAACAAGGTCGCGTAGAATGCGGGGCTGAACGCGTGCCGGCGTCACCGGCTTCCGGCTCGGCTCACGTTCTACAAGAGATTCAAGTGTTGGCCGTAAGGGATTCAAATGACTCAGAATTCGCTGGCGACAGACGAGGACATCCTCAAGGCCGCCGAGGACTGGCGGAAAGCGGGCAAGGGCGTCGCGCTTGCGACGGTGGTCGAGACCTGGGGTTCGGCGCCGCGGCCGGTCGGCTCCAACCTGGTGATCGACGAGGAGGGAAACTTCCTTGGCTCGGTATCCGGCGGCTGCGTCGAGGGCGCGGTCGTGACCGAGGCGCTCGATGTCATCGGCAGCGGCAAGCCGAAGACGCTGGAATTTGGCGTTGCCGATGAAACCGCCTGGAAGGTCGGCCTGTCCTGCGGCGGCACCATCCGCGTCTATGTGGAGAAAGTGGATTAGTGAAGTCTCGCGTCCCGGACGCAATGCAGCGCGATAGCGGTGCATTGCTGAGCCGGGACCCATAGAAGACCCATAGAATAGGTCCCGGTTCTGCAGCGCATCACTTCGTGCTGCGCTGCGACCGGGACACGAGCGCAGTCGAAAGTAAAATATGAAGCTCAATATTCTCACCGCCCTCAATAACGAGCGCGCCAATCGTCGGGCTGCGGTGGTCGTCACCCATGTCGACAGCGGCGAGCAGCGGCTGGTGAAAGGTGCCGACGTCTTTCACGATCCGCTCAGGGATTTCATCGAAAAGCACCTTCGCAGCGGCAAGAGCGGCATGGAAGAAACGCCGGCCGGCAAGGTCTTCCTGACGGTCTATGTTCCGCCGCCGAAGCTCGTCATTACCGGCGCGGTGCATATCAGCCAGGCGCTGGCGCCGATCGCAAAGCTTCTCGGCTACGACGTCGTCATCGTCGATCCGCGCACCGCTTTCGCCACGCAGGACCGTTTCCCCGAGGTGACTGTGATCGCGCAATGGCCCGACGAGGCATTGCCGCCGCTCAATGTCGACCGATACACCGCCTTCGTGGCGTTGACGCATGATCCGAAGATCGACGATCCCGCGCTCCTGCATGCGCTGTCAAAGGACTGCTTCTATATCGGCGCGCTCGGTTCGCGGAAAACGCATGGCCGTCGCGTCGAGCGGCTGAAAGCGCAGGGCATCAGCGACGACGCGATCGCGCGCATCCATGCGCCGATCGGTCTCGATATCGGCGCGGTGTCGCCGCCTGAGATCGCGGTGTCGATCATGGCCGAGATCACCGCGCGACTGCGGCAATCGCCGGAGAAAGAGGCGTGAAGTTCGGACCGGTCAAACCGGACGACGCGCTGGGTGGGACAGCGGTCCATACCATCCGTGAAGGCGCGCTGGTGCTCAAGAAGGGCACGGTGATCGAGCCGTCGCATGTCGCCGCGCTGAAGGCGGCGGGCATTGCCGAGATTGTGGTGGCGCGGCTCGACGCGGGCGACGTGTCGGAAGACGACGCGGCCGCGGCGCTGGCCGAAGCCGCGAAGGGCGAGGGCGTCCGCACCGACAAGGCCTTTACCGGCCGCTGCAACCTGTTCGCCGAGCGCGCGGGCGTGCTCGTTGTCGACCGCGAACAGATCGACGCGATGAACCGCATCGACGAGGCGATCACGGTGGCAACGCTGCCGGCCTACAAGCCGGTGGTCGAAGGCGAAATGCTTGCCACGGTGAAGATCATCCCGTTCGCGGTGCCCGGCGAAGTCTTCATGTCCGCAATGAAGACGGTGCAGGCCGCAGGGCCGCTCGTTCGCGTTGCGCCTTACAGGATCAGGAAGGTCGGCGTCGTGTCCACGATGCTGCCGGGTCTCGCGCCGAAGGTGATCGACAAGACGCTGAAGATCACCGAGCAGCGCCTCGCGCCGGCCGGTGCGCGCATTGTCGCCGAACGGCGTGTGCCTCACGACAGGGAAGCTCTCGCCAAGGCGATCCGCGAAGTCGAGAACGAGGGCGCCGAACTCGTCATCGTGTTCGGCGCGTCGGCCATCGCCGACCGGCGCGACGTGATCCCCTCGGCAATCGAGGCGGTCGGCGGCACCATCGAGCATTTCGGCATG
>NZ_DATMRX010000218.1:0-12631 GCF_035565855.1 Pseudorhodoplanes sp. | reverse complement strand
AACCAGAATGGCGGCCGCCCGGTGCTCAACCAGAACGCTGGCATCAACCCCAACGGCGGTCGCCCGGTGCTGAACCAGAATGGCAGCGTCAACCAGAACGGTAACCAGAATGGCGGCCGTCCGGTTCTCAACCAGAACGCTGGCATCAACCCGAACGGCGGTCGCCCGGTGCTGAACCAGAATGGCGGCATCAACCAGAACGGTAATCAGAATGGCGGCCGTCCGGTGCTCAACCAGAACACTGGCATCAACCCGAACGGCGGTCGCCCGGTGCTGAACCAGAATGGCGGCGTCAACCAGAACGGTAACCAGAACGGTGGCCGTCCGGTGCTCAACCAGAACACTGGCATCAACCCGAACGGTGGTCGCCCGGTGATCAACCAGAATGCTGGCATCAATCCGAATGCTGGTCGTCCGGTCATCAACCAGATCAACAACCGCCCGCAGATCCAGCGGCCGCAGTTCCAGCAGCAGATCCAGCGTCAGCAAATCCAGCAGGTCCAGCGCCCGCAATTCCAGGCTCCCCGGCAGAGCTTCCAGGCTCCGCGCCAGAGCTTCCAGGCGCCGCGCCAGTCCTTCCAGCCGCGTGCTTTCGCCTCCAGCGGCGGTGGTGGTGGCGGCCGGGCGTTCGGTGGTGGTGGCGGTGGTGGTGGTGGCCGGGGCGGGCGCCGCTAACCCGCAACGCAGACAGCAGAAAGGCCGGCGTGAAGCCGGCCTTTCTCTTTTTTCGGTACCTTGATTGCGTGCGCTATTTGCGATCGAGCCGGGCGATCAGGCTCGAGGTATCCCACCGATTGCCGCCCATCGCCTGAACTTCGGAATAGAACTGATCGACCAGAGCAGTGACCGGAAGATGCGCGCCGTTGCGTCGCGCCTCGGACATGCAGATGCCGAGATCCTTGCGCATCCAGTCGACGGCGAAGCCGAAGTCGAACTTGCCTTCGCTCATCGTCTTGTAGCGATTCTCCATCTGCCATGACTGCGCCGCTCCTTTCGAGATGGTCGCGATCAGCTTCTCGATATCGAGCCCGGCTTTCTTGGCGAAGTGCAGACCTTCCGACAGGCCCTGGACGAGTCCCGCGATGCAGATCTGGTTCACCATCTTGGCGAGCTGGCCGGCACCCGGCGTACCGAGGAGGTTGCAGGCGCGCGCATAGGAATCGATGACCGGCTTCGCGCGATCGAAGGCGGCCGCGTCGCCGCCGCACATCACCGTCAGGACGCCGTTCTCGGCACCTGCCTGTCCGCCCGAGACCGGCGCGTCGATGCAGTCGAAGCCGCGCTCCTTGGCCGCCTTGTAAAGCTCGCGGGCAATCTCGGCAGAAGCGGTGGTGTGGTCGACGAAGATCGCGTTCTTGCCCATGGCCGCGAAGGCGCCGTCCGGCCCAAGCGTGACCTGGCGCAGGTCGTCGTCATTGCCGACGCAGCACATGACGAAGTCCTGGCCTTCTGCGGCCTTGTGGGGCGTCGGCGCGCTTTTGCCGCCATATTGCGCCACCCACTTGTCAGCTTTCGCTGCGGTGCGGTTGTAGACCGTGACGTCGTGGCCGCCCTTCACCTTCAAATGTCCGGCCATCGGGTAACCCATCACCCCGAGCCCCAGAAACGCCACCTTTGCCATCCGCTCCTCCGTCGAGCGGTGCGAATTTTGCCCGCCCTTGATCGCGGCCAATGTGACGCCTTGTGCGGCCGCGTCAACCCGCCCTATCTAAGCCCCGACAACCGGCAGGAGATCAGGGTGGCACCCACAAAAGACCAGATCCGCGAGCGGCTCGCGGCGATCGCGACGCCCGGCGGCCGCAAGCTCACCGAGGCCGGGGTGCTGTCGGAGATCGTGACAACCGACGGCAAGGTCTTCTTCTCGCTCAGCGTCGATGCGGCACAGGTCAAGGCCTGGGAGCCGGTGCGAAAGCAGGTCGAGGATGCCGTCCGGGCCATGCCGGGTGTGACCTCCGCGATGGTCGCGCTCACCGCCGAGCGCAGCGCGGGCAAGAGCGCGCCGCCGCCTCCGCCCCAGCAAGGCGGTGCCCGGCCGGCGCATGGTCATGGTGGCGGCGGTCCGGCCGGTGTTCCCGGCGTGACGTCGATCATCGCCGTGGCCTCAGGCAAGGGCGGGGTCGGCAAGTCGACGACCGCGATCAATCTCGCGCTGGCCTTGCGTGACCTCGGCCTCAAGGTCGGCGTGCTGGATGCCGACATCTACGGCCCGTCCATGCCGAAGCTGCTGGCCATCCGCGAGAAGCCGCAGACGGTCGGCGGAACGCGTCTGAAGCCGATCAGCCGCTACGACATTGCGGTGATGTCGATTGGCTTCCTGATCGAGGAAGAGACCCCGATGATCTGGCGCGGCCCGATGGTGATGTCGGCGCTCACCCAGATGCTGCGCGAAGTCGAATGGGGGCAGCTCGACATCATGGTGGTCGACATGCCGCCAGGAACCGGCGATGCGCAATTGACCATGGCCCAGCAGGTGCCTCTGGCCGGCGCCGTCATCGTCTCGACGCCTCAGGACCTCGCGTTGATCGACGCGCGGCGCGGCGTCGCCATGTTCAAGCGCGTGAATGTGCCGATCCTCGGCGTCATCGAAAACATGAGCTATTTCGTTTGCCCGCATTGCGGCACGCGATCCGACATTTTCGGCCACGGCGGTGCCGAGCACGAAGCGGAGCGGCTGAATGTGCCGTTCCTTGGCGCGGTACCGCTCGACATGACGATACGCGAAACCTCCGATGCCGGCTTGCCGGTGGTCGCGACACAGCCCGATGGCCCGCACGCCAAGGTCTATCGCGACATCGCGCAAAAAGTGCGGACCGCGCTTGCGGGATCCGCCGGGTCGCGTGCGGCGCCGAAGATCGTTATCGAGGCGTAACATCGCACGGGGTTGTCCTGTCTTGCGACTGTCGGCATTCTGCGCGGGGGCCTGTTTCTTATAGCGTGATAGGGGAGAAGCTGATGCGGCACATGCGATCACTCGGAATTTTCGGAGCACTCGTGACGGCAGGTGCGCTTTGGACGATTCCGGCGCATGCCCAGAAGGCTCCGGATCCGGACCTGCAGGAGGTGATGATCAAGACCACGCTGCTCACCTTCAACGATGCGAATGTCACCGAAAATTACAGCGTGCTGCATGCCAAGTTGTCGAAGCAGTTTCGCGAGCAGTTTCCGCCCGAGCGCCTGAAGCAGGTCTTCAAGCCGTTCGTGGAGCAGAAGATCGACATCGAACAGATCGCGTCGAAGTCGCCGATTCCCGGCAAGCCGGCGGAAGTCGATGAGCGGGGCGTGTTGTCGCTGACCGGCCATTTCGACATCAAGCCGAGTAACGTTTTCTACGATCTCGGCTACGTGATGTCGGAAGGGACCTGGAAGCCCATCAAGATCAACGTCAATGTCCGGCCGCCGGAGAAGAAGTGAATGACACTGGCGGGCTCGCGCAAGAAGCGGACATGACCGCGGCATGACTGATGGGGCCATCGCGCCATCCGTCGGCCCGCCGAAACTGGCGTTGCGGCCAGCCTATTTCATCATGGCAGGAGCCGCGCTCGCGTTGATGATTGTGGCCATACTCGGCGACAGCATCTGGCTGCTGCGCTGGGTTCACGTGATGACCGGCGTTCTTTGGACCGGAATTGACCTGTTCCTCGGATTCGTGATCGGCCCGATCATGCGCCGGCTGCCGATGGAAACGCGGCGCTCGGTCATCAGCCAGCTGATCCCGCGCACCATGGTGCTGATGCCGACGCTGTCGATCATTACCGGCACGGCGGGCTACTATCTCGCGCGGAGGATGGGCTTTCTCGATCTCGGCTACCCGGAATTCTGGTGGGTGGCGGCGGCGCTTGCGATCCTCGTTGTGCTGACAGTGCAGGGCCTCGGAATCCTGACGCCGGTGAATATCCTTGTCTATCTGGAGATGCTGAAAGCCAAACCCGACGGCGAGAAGATCGGGCGATGGATGAAGCTCTATGTGCGGGTGGTTGCGATCCAGGGCGCGATGCAGGTCGCGATGATCATGATCATGGTGAAATTCGCGACCGGACTTTAGGTCTCAGTCCTCGGCCCACATCCGCAGCAGGTTCGCCAGCGACTTCGATATCAGGTCGAATTCGTGGCTCTTGCCGTCGCGCATGAAGATCGTGCGCCGCGCGGTGTCGAGGTCGAACAGCAATTCGCGCTGCGCGGCATCGCGCACGAGGCTGCGCGCCCAGCCGGCAATGACGTGACGGACGCCGCGCGTCACTTCCGCGACACGATGCAGCGTCGTCGCCGGATAGACGACCATCGATCCCGCGGGCAGCTTGATGGCGTCGTCGCCCGCGGCGCTGACGATCACCAGTTCGCCGCCGTCATAGCTCTCGGGGTCGTCGAGGAAGAGCGTGAAGGCGACATCGGTGCGCATCCCGCCCATCAGCGCATCGTCGACATGCTCGCCATATTGCATGCCGGCTTCGGTACGCGAGAACAGAAGCGGCGTGAGCTGCTTCGGCCTGGCTGCGATGCGGAACAGATCGTTCGCCATGATGCGGGCAGCGACCATGCTGCGCACCGGATCAAGAACCTTGTCGGTCGCGTCGGCCTGCCGGTTGTGCTTCACCTCGCGCGCGGCAAAGCCTGCGGTCGCGCGGCCATCGACGAACCGCGTCCGCGCGAGTGCTTCACGCACCGCATCAAGATCTTCGGCGCTCAGAACATCCGCAATCACGATCTGCATGCGTCGACGCCTTGCCACGGATCAGCGCGGTTTCGCAAATCAGCCCCTGGTGAACCGATCCCAAACCTGACGAACTTGGAACGATTCAAAGAGATCGGGCTTGGCCCTGCTCAGGTGGGGGACTATGGACACTCGGTATGAGCGTCTCCAGGGAGGCCGTCCGATGATGAGGTTTCGCAAGATCTGGATCGGCATCGGCGCCTTCACGATTGCGGGCGGTACGGGATCGTCCGCCTTGCCCGCGCAGCCATCCGGCGACCAGCAGGCTCAGCCCAACGAAACCGCAATGGATCGCGGACTGAGCGTCCTGTGGCGGCAGCGGATTCTCGCACACGCGCTCACCGTTGCGCAGGGGGGAGAAGGCGGAGAGGGTGGTGAAGGCGGCGAAGGCGGCGAGGGCGGCATCAATGTCGAAGCCGCCGCCAAGGACCCGGTAGAATACGGCGTCGCGCTTCAGGTCATCGCCGCGCATTACCATGCCGGTCTCGCCGCTTATGAGGGCAAGGAGCAGGAAGCCGGCGCGCAGATGTTCGCGCATGGCCTGTCCGAAATCTATGTAGCGATGGAAGAGGTCTTCAAGGCGCGCGGCGTGACCGGCCTCGGCGGCAAGCTCGAAGCGGCCGTAACCGCCGCGGGCGAAAAGAAGCCCGTTGCCGAGGTACGGCGCAAGGCCGACGCGGTGTTCGCGGCGCTTAAGGCAGCCGATAAGGCCGCGCCGAAATCCGCCATCCCGGCGCCCGCGATCCGTGCGCGGATCGCCGCCGAGATGGCCGACCGCGCCGCAGCGCAATATGCGGTGGTGCAAAAGGATGCCAGCCTGGAGGCGTATCTGGACGGGCTCGGCTTCGCGATGGCAGCCCGCGCGGAGGCCAAAGAGGCGCTGCCGTACCTGAGAAAGATCGACCCCAAAAAGGAAGCCGCCTTGCAGAAGGCCGTGGCACTGTCCGCGAAAGCCTATCCGGGCATCAGGCGGCCGGATAAGGCCGCGGTCAGCCTGGCCGATCTGCAAGCCGCGGCGTCGGCGGCCAAGCTCGCGGTGTCAAATCTGCCCTGAATGTGCCGCAGGGCTGGCGGCCCGTACCGGCATCCGAATTTCGCATTGACGCTGCGGCGTGATTTGTGAAAGGCGTGCCGTAGCACGGGTGCGGGTGAGGCGGCGTTCTGGCTGTCTCCGCCCGGCCGGTCCGCACCGGATCGTCAGTTCAGAAACGCACACAATGGGAGACCTTCATGAAACGCCGCCAATTTATCGCGACGATCGGCGCTGGCGCCGCCGCCGCCGCAATCGCCAAACCGGCGATCGCGCAATCGAGCCCCGAACTGAAATGGCGCCTGACCTCGAGCTTCCCCAAATCGCTTGATACACTCTGGGGCGGAGCCGAGACCTTCTGCAAGGCGGTTGCCGAAGCAACCGACAACAAGTTCCAGATCCAGCCGTTCGCCGCGGGCGAAATCGTGCCGGGCCTTGCTGCGGCGGATGCCGTCACCAACGGTACCGTCGAGATGTGTCAGACCGCGTCTTATTATTATGTCGGCAAGGATCCGACTTTCGCTCTCGCGAGCGCGGTGCCGTTCGGCCTCAATACGCGCATGCAGAATTCATGGCTGTATCAGCATGGCGGCACCAAGCTCTTCGATGAGTTCTACGCCAAGTTCAAATTCATCGCGCTGCCGGCCGGCAACACCACCTGTCAGATGGGTGGCTGGTTCCGCAAGGAGATCAAGGACGTCGCCGACCTCAACGGCCTGAAGATGCGCATTGCAGGTCTCGCCGGCCGCGTGCTCGCGAAGCTTGGCGTCGTGCCGCAGCAGATTGCCGGTGGCGACATCTATCCCGCGCTCGAAAAGGGCACCATCGACGCCGCCGAATGGGTCGGACCTTATGACGATGAGAAGCTCGGCTTCCAGAAGGTCGCGCCCTATTATTACTATCCGGGCTGGTGGGAAGGCAGCACGTCGATTCACAACTTCATCAACGTCGACAAATGGAATCAGCTGCCGAAGAGCTACCAGCAGGTGATCCGCTCGGCTTCCGACACCGCGAATGTCTCGATGACGGCGAAATACGACGCGGAAAATCCCGGCGCGATCAAGCGGCTGGTCGCGGGCGGTGCGCAATTGCGCGCCTATCCGCAGCCGATCCTCGATGCATGCTACAAGGCGTCCAACGAAGTCTATGCCGAGATCTCGGCGAGCAATCCAAGCTTCAAGAAGATCTACGACAACATGGTCGCCTTCCGCAGCGACGAATATCTCTGGTGGCAGGTCGCGGAATACGCCTATGACAGCTACATGATCCGGGCCCGCACGCGGTCCTGATCCGCGCTTCGTCAAGCGAAATTTGAGGGCCAGCCGTGCAGGCTGGCCCTTTTTCTTTGTGGATATGACTGACGCCCTTGGACATGATTGCTGAGCGCCAGATGAGCCGCATTGCGGCCGGGCCCGGAAAGAGGTCACGCGCATTTCAGCCGAGAGGGAACGTCACACATGAAACGCAGACATTTTCTGAAAGCTGCCGCTGCAAGTGTCGTAACCGGGGCGGTCGCTGCTCCTGCGATCGCCCAGTCGAGTCCCGAAATACGCTGGCGATTGACCTCAAGCTTTCCGAAATCGCTCGATACCATTTACGGCGCGGCCGAGGTGTTTTCAAAAGCAGTGGCCGAAGCGACCGACAACCGCTTCAACATCCAGGTGTTTGCCGCAGGCGAGATCGTTCCAGGTCTGCAGGCCGCGGACGCTGTCAGCAGCGGCACCGTCGAGATGTGCCATACCGCGTCATTTTATTATGTCGGCAAGGATCCGACATTCGCGTTCGGCACCGCCATTCCTTTTGGCTTCAATCAACGGATGATCGATGCCTGGATGTTCAATGGCGGCGGCATGGAGCTGATGAACGACTTCTACAAGAAGTACAATTTCCTCGCGCTGCCCGCCGGCAATACCGGTGCTCAGATGGCCGGCTGGTTTCGCAAGGAGATCAAGTCCGTCGAGGACATGAAGGGCTTGAAGATGCGGATCGGCGGTTTCGCCGGCCGCGTGCTTGCGAAAGTGGGCGTGGTCGCGCAGCAGATCGCCGGCGGCGACATTTACCCGGCGCTTGAAAAGGGCACGATCGACGCGGCCGAATGGGTTGGTCCCTACGACGACGAGAAGCTCGGCTTCCACAAGGTGGCGCCGTTCTACTATTACCCCGGTTGGTGGGAAGGCGGCCCGATGCTGCACAATTTCATCAACATCGCGAAATGGAATCAATTGCCGAAGAACTACCAGTCGATCATCCAGTCCGCCTCGCATGTCGCCAACACCATCATGATGACGCGCTATGACGCCGGAAATCCCGCGGCACTTCGTCGGCTGGTCTCGGCCGGGGCGCAGCTGCGATCATTCCCCCAGCCGGTGATGGACGCCTGTTATAACGCCGCCAACGAGCTCTATGCGGAAACCGCCGCGAAGAACCCGGAGTTCAAGAAGGTTCTCGAGAGCGCAATAGCATTCCGCAACGAGCAATATCTGTGGTGGCAGGTCGCAGAATATGGCTATGACAGCTACATGATCCGCGCGCGGGCGCGAAGCTGATCGATGCACACGCCTTAGGTCCAAAGAGCCGGCGATACGCCGGCTCTTTGCATTTTTGAGGAGACCTGATTTCACGCCGTGCGGTCGATGCCGGAAGCCGCCGCGGAGTATACCGCGATTACTTGATGACCGGCGGCGTGTCGAACTGGATCGGCGGCGGCATTTCAATGCCGGGCAGACCCTTCAACTGTTCCTCGATCTTCGCCGGATCGATTGTCGTCTGCGCGCCCTTGTAGTGCATCACCATGCCCGGGAAGATGATGACAAGGGCCACCATGATGCACTGGATGATGACGAAGGGCACCGATCCCCAATAAATCTCTCCGGTGGTGACGGGCGGCATCTGCTTGCCGGTCACGCGGTCGATATAGGGCGAGCGGGGGGCGACCGACCGCAGATAGAACAACGCAAAGCCGAATGGCGGATGCATGAACGAGGTCTGCATGTTCACGCCGAGCATCACGCCGAACCAGATCAGGTCGATGCCGAGCCTCGTTGCGGCTGGCGCGAGCAGTGGAATGACGATGAAGGCGATCTCGAAGAAGTCGAGGAAGAAGGCGAGCAGGAAGACGAAGATATTGACGACGATCAGGAAGCCCACCTGACCGCCGGGAAGCCCGAGCAGCAATTCCTCGACCCAGCGATGGCCGTCGACGCCGTAGAAGGTCAGCGAAAAAACGCGCGCGCCGATCAGGATGAAGATCACGAAGGCGGACAGCTTGGCGGTGGATTGCGCGGCCTGCCGCGTGAGATCGAATGTCAGACGGCCTTTGGCGATGGCGAGGAGGAGCGCGCCGACCGCGCCCATCGCGCCGCCTTCGGTTGGCGTCGCAAGGCCGATGAAAATGGTGCCGAGCACAAGGAAGACCAGCGCCAGCGGCGGCACCATCACGAAGATGACCTGCTCGGCCATCACCGAGAGCAGCTTCAGTCTGAACAGGCGGTTGAGGATCGCGATCGCAAACGCGATGCACACGCCGATCGTCATGGTGAGGACGACGAAATCGGCGCCGGACGACACGTGTGTCGTGCGCATATAGGCATAGGCCGCGATCCCTGAGAACAGCACGACCACGGTCAGCGACGGCAGGCCACGGCTTCCATCCGGCTCCTTGTAGGTCAGCGCCTCCAGCGGCAGGCCGGGAGCTGCATTAGGCTTGATCAGAGTGATCAGGAAAATATAGCCGGCATAAAGTGCGGCGAGCACAAGGCCGGGGATGAAGGCGCCCTCATACATGTCGCCGACCGAGCGGCCGAGCTGGTCGGCCATCACGATGAGCACGAGCGAGGGCGGGATGATCTGGGCCAGCGTGCCGGAGGCGGCGATGACGCCCGTCGCGACCCTGCGGTCGTAGCCGTAACGCAGCATGATCGGCAGCGCGATCAGCCCCATCGAGATCACCGAGGCGGCGACGACGCCGGTGGTGGCTGCGAGCAGCGCGCCGACGAAGATCACGGCATAGCCGAGGCCGCCGCGGATCGTGCCGAAGAGTTGCCCGATGGTATCGAGCAAGTCCTCCGCCATGCCGCTTCGTTCGAGGATCAGGCCCATGAAGGTGAAGAAGGGGATCGCAAGCAGCGTGTCATTGTTCATGACGCCGTAGACACGCTCGGGCAGTGCGCCGAGAAAGTCCGGCCGGAACAGCCCAAGTTCGATGCCGATCAGGCCAAACAACAAACCGTTGGCGGCGAGCGAAAAGGCGACCGGATAGCCGAGAAGCAAAAACACCACGAGGGAGCCGAACATGATCGGCGCCATGTAGTGAATCAGCATCTGGGTCATGGGCGATCCGGCCGGTCGTCTGTCAGTTGTCGGGCTTGATTTCGGCGAGCAGCCGTTCGGCCTCGGCTTCGGCCGGACTGAGCGTCTGCTCGTAGGGATCGGGGATAAGGCCGCGCATGACGGCGATGCGTTTGATCAGCTCCGAGATGCCCTGAAAGAACAGCAGCGTGAAGCCGATCACCACCAGCGATTTTGCCGGCCATTGCGGCAGCCCGCCGGCGTTGAACGATTGTTCGTTCAGCTCGAAGGAGGCCACGAAAAACGGCCATCCCGTCACGATCATCACGATGGTCAATGGCAGCAGGAAAGCGACATGGCCGACGATATCGATCCAGTTGCGCACGCTTTTGGGGAAGGCGGTGTTCACGATGTCGATGCGGATATGTTCGTTGGACATCAGCGTCCATGGCGAGCACACCATGAAGATGATGCTGAACATGATCCATTGCAGCTCGAGCCAGGCGTTCGACGACAGCCCCAGCATCTTGCGGCTGACGGCATTGGCTGCGGAAATGATGACGACGATGACGACGAGCCACGAGACCCATTTGCCGAGCCGCATGTTGATCGCATCGATGATGCGGCTCACGGCGAGCAGAGCATGCACGGTGACGGAATCCCCTCGATCCCGGCGCCTTCCAGCGCGCGTGGCGGCCATTCGGCCTTGTCCCGACAGCTAATCCGAACCCCGACGCACGCGTCAATGGAAAGTTTGTCTAAGCGGGCGGTATCGCAGTCGCCTGAGCCGCGCGGCGTGCGATCGTCTCGCGGTGGAGCGCATACAAGCCGCTCAGAACGATCAGGGCTGCACCGAACAAGGCCCAGCGGTCCGGCACCTCGCCGAAGGCCACAAAACCTGCGATGCCCATCCAGAGTAGCAGGGTGTATCGGAACGGCGCGACGGCCGCGATCTCCACGCCCCGGAAGCCATACACGATGAGATAGGTGCCAAGGCCGAGGAACGCGGCGGCAAAGGCGAGCATGGTCCATTGCTCGCGGTTGGGAACGGCCCAGTCTTCGCCGAGCCCGATCCCTGCGCCCGACAAAGTCACCGCGACGGTGCCGTACAACCCAACGGCGAGCGACGATACGGTGGCGTCGAGCTTGCGCGTCGTCAGGTCGCGCGCGGCGCCGAAAAAGGCGGCGCCCAGCCCGGCCAGCGCCCACAGATCGATGGTCCCAGGGCCCGGTTTGACGATGAACAGGGTGCCGACCAATCCCACCGCGATCGCCGCCCAGCGCCGCCAGCCGACCCGAACTCGCAGCGTCACGGCGGCCAGTGCGGTCAGGATCAGCGGCGACGTCATCGCCACGGCCGACAGGTCGGCGATCTTCATGTGGATCAACGCGGCGATGAAGCACAGCGTGCCCACCGCATCGAACAGCGCGCGCAACATCACCATCGGCCGGGCGGACGCGCCGATGTGGCGCAGACCGCCGGTGACGCCGATGACCGCAAGCAAAATGGCGATCGACAGCGCACCGCGCAGGAACAGCACCTGCCCGAACGGCAGTTCGCGCGCCACCAGCTTTACCAGCGCGTCATTGATCGAGTAGGCGGCCATGCCGAAAGTCACCGCGATCATGCCGCGGAGATTGGCAGCGGAGTCAGTCACAAGGTGGGTTCCGTAAGGCCGGCGCTAGCCGCCGGTGACGCTCATATGGCGGGGCAGGGCGGGGCGGCTGTGGCGGCGGTCGATGACGAAGTCATGGCCTTTCGGCTTGCGTGAAATCGCGGACTCGATCGCAGCGTGCAGCAGGTCGTCGGATTCGGAGGCGCGCAACGGGGCGCGCAGATCGGCTGCATCTTCCTGGCCAAGGCACATGAACAGCGTTCCGGTGCAGGTCAGGCGCACGCGATTGCACGATTCGCAGAAATTATGGGTCATCGGGGTGATCAGGCCGAGCCGGCCGCCGGTTTCGGCAACGCGCACATAACGCGCCGGCCCACCGGTGCGGTAATCGATGTCGTGCAGGGTAAAGCGTTCGGCGAGGCGCGCCCGCACCATCGACAGCGGCAGATATTGATCGAGGCGGCCTTCGCCGACATCGCCGAGCGGCATCACTTCGATCAGGGTGAGATCCATGCCGCGGCCATGGGCCCAGGTGAGCAAGTCCGGAATCTCGTCCTCGTTCACGCCCTTCAGCGCGACCGCGTTGATCTTGACCTTGAGGCCGGCCGCCTGCGCGGCATCGATCCCGGCCATGACGCGCGACAAATCTCCCCAACGGGTGATCGCGCGGAACTTGTCCGGATCGAGCGTGTCCAGCGACACGTTGATGCGTTCGACCCCGTGGCCTTTGAGCTCCGCCGCATATTTTGCGAGCTGCGAGCCATTGGTCGTGACCGTGAGTTCGTCGAGGTCGCCGTTGCGCAAATGGCGCGAGAGCGAGGCGAACAACGTCATGATGCCGCGCCGCACCAGCGGCTCGCCCCCGGTCAAGCGAAGCTTGCGCACGCCGCGCGTGATGAAGGCGGAACAGACCCGGTCGAGTTCCTCGAGCGACAGGAGATCGGCCTTGGGCAGGAACGCCATGTCCTCTGACATGCAATAGACGCAGCG
>NZ_DATMRX010000217.1:0-2786 GCF_035565855.1 Pseudorhodoplanes sp. | reverse complement strand
GATTGCGGCCGTTGAACAGAACGCGTCCCTTCGGAATGCGTCCGGTCAATTTCGGCAGCAGCCGCATGATCGACAGGGCGGAGACCGACTTGCCGGACCCGGATTCACCCACGATCGCGACCACCTCGCCGGGATCGATATGATAGGACAACCCTTCTACCGCACGGACGATGCCGCGCGACGTCAGGAACTGGACGTGGAGGTCATCGACCTCAAGCAAGGGGATGGCCGCCCCAACGCCGGCCTGCCCTCGCGTTTCCACCCGCTGTTCGATGGTGACCACCGATTATTCTTTATTATCCCAACACAGCCTATAGCTGATCAGGTCCGAAACGACCACCTCGAAAAGCACCGGAATCGGGACCAAATCTGCTAGGAACAGAGACCTGCGGAAATTCGCCGCAGGCTTGATCGAAAGTTCGAGACCACTTCCATGAATGGCGCTTTTTTCGGCGACTTGCTCCAGTCCATTTCAGATCGCGGAAGGAAGCTTCTGACGCGGCGCACAAACGCCGTCACCCGGTCGGCCGACTTTGTAGTTCTCTGCGAGGATCTCCTGTCGGGCCGCGGTGAGGCATCCGGTGTTGCGCTGGCGCGGGAAATCCTCAATCGCTACGCGGCCCTGACGATCGGTCCGCGCACTGCCTTTTTTGAGGCTCTGGCACGGCAATTCGGCCCGGATCGTGCGCGCATGGAAAGGGCCATCGCGGCCTGGCAGGCCGATCCCAGCGATGCCACGGCCGCGGAAGTTCATCAGGCGGCGGAGCCGCGGCGTCAGGAATTGTTTCGCAGGCTCAACCTTGCGCCGGGCGGCACTGCGGCTCTGGTCCGCATGCGCGAACACTTGCTCGATGCCATGGCTCACCGGAGCGACCTTGCCGTGGTCGATGCCGACTTCGTGCATCTGTTCTCGTCGTGGTTCAATCGCGGCTTCCTCGTGTTGCGGGACATCGACTGGTCGACCCCGGCCAATATCCTGGAAAAGATCATCCGGCATGAGGCGGTGCACAAAATCCGGAGCTGGGATGATTTGCGCCGCCGGATCGATCCGGATGACCGATGCTGTTTCGCGTTTTTTCATCCCGCGCTGAACGACGAGCCGCTGATCTTCGTCGAGGTGGCGCTGACCTCCGGTATTCCCGGAGCGATCGAGCCAATTCTCGCGGCCGATCGCGAAACGCTCGATGCCAACGGAGTCGACACGGCGGTGTTCTATTCGATCTCCAACTGTCAGCGCGGCCTGAGCGGCGTCTCGTTCGGCAATTTCCTCATCAAGCAGGTGGTCGAGGAGATATCGCGCGACAATTCGCGGCTGAAGACCTTCGTTACCCTCTCTCCGGTCCCGGGCTTCGCCTCCTGGTTGAAGCGCGAGCGGCAATCCGGCCTGTTGCGGGCGCTGACCGAGGAGGATCGCGAGACCCTCTCGGCACTCGATACCGAGGGCTGGTGGCAGAACGAGGCGACGCGCGACGCGCTCGAGGAGCCGCTGAAGCGCGCCGCCGCGTGGTATTTCCTCCACGCCCGTAACGCCCGGGGCCTGCCCGCTGACCCCGTGGCCCGTTTCCATCTCGGCAACGGCGCTCGCCTCGAGCGCATCAATTATCTCGCCGACTTGTCTGAAAACGGGCTGCAACAGTCTTACGGCATCATGGTCAATTACCTCTACGACCTCGACGATATCGAAAAGAATCACGAGGCCTATGCCGAAAGCCGCATCGTGGTTGCCGCCAATCCGGTTAAGAAGCTTGCCCGACCCGGCCCGACCGGCGATCTCATCCCGCTGTCCAACAACGCCTGAAGTCTGACGTCATGAATCTGTTCGAAACGATCCGTTCTCGTATCGCCTCTCCGGCGCGGCCATTCATCATAAAGCCCGACGGCACCACCCTGACCTACGGCGACATGCTTGATCGCACCGGGCAACTCGCCAATGCGCTGGTTCTGGCCGGAGTCGAGCCGGGCGACCGCGTCGCGGTCCAGGTTGAAAAGTCGGTCGAGAATTTCCTTCTTTACCTCGCTGCGCTGCGCGCCGGCGCCGTCTATCTGCCCCTCAACACCGCCTACACGCTTTCAGAGCTGGATTACTTCATCGGCGATGCCGAACCGAAGCTCGTGGTGTGCGATCCGAGCAAGCGTGACGGGCTGACCGAGGTGGCGAAGCAACGTGGCGTCGCGTCGGTCGAAACGCTGGATGCCGCAGGGAAGGGCAGCCTGATCGATGCGACCGCAGGCGCACCGAAGGACTTCGCCGATGTCCCTCGCGCGGACGAGGATCTGGCGGCGATTCTCTATACCTCCGGCACCACCGGCCGCTCCAAGGGAGCGATGCTGACGCACAACAATCTGTCGTCCAATGCGCAGACGCTGGTGGACTATTGGCGCTTCACCGACAAGGACGTGCTGCTGCACGCGCTGCCGATCTATCACACGCATGGCCTGTTCGTGGCCGGCAACACCATCACGTTCGCCGGCGGCGCGATGATCTTTCTGCCGAAATTCGATGCCGATGAGGTGATGCGCTACCTGCCGAAGGCGACCTCGATGATGGGTGTGCCGACCTTCTACACGCGACTGCTCAGGCATCCGGGCCTGACGAAAGCGGCGTGTGCGCATATGCGGCTGTTCACCTCGGGCTCTGCGCCGCTGCTTGCCGAAACGCATGACGAATTTCAAGAGAAGACAGGTCACGCCATCCTCGAACGCTACGGCATGACCGAGACGAACATGAATACGTCGAATCCCTATGACGGGGATCGCATCGCCGGCACCGTGGGCTTCCCGCTGCC
>NZ_DATMRX010000216.1:0-12965 GCF_035565855.1 Pseudorhodoplanes sp. | reverse complement strand
TCACCAGCGTGCCTTCTTTCGCCGCCGCGATGGGGGCGTCCCCGCCGAACAGGGCGGCGCGCACCACCTTGCCATCGCCCAGCATCGTCACGATGGCGCCCTGGTTCTCGCAGGCTTCACGCGCGGTAGAAACGGCTTTCGCGCCGCTGCGGCTCTCGAAGTTTGCGCGCGCTTCCGCCGACGGATCGTACGCGGATACGGTGAAACCGGCTTTCACCAGATTGACTGCCATGCCGCAGCCCATGGCGCCCAGGCCGAAAAAGCCGACGCGGGCGGGCGGCGCGATTTGGCTATCGGACATCGTGACCTCCCATGTTCCGGCCGCGGCTTGCGTCGTTTTTGACCCGCGGCATTGACTGACGATGCGCTCAGTTCACCCGCTTGTCCTTCTCGCGCCAATAGGGCTCGCGCAACACGTTCTTCTGGATCTTGCCGGCCGCGGAGACGGGCAGGGGCTCACTGCGAAGCTCGACGCTGCGCGGGCATTTGTATCCCGCAATCAGGTTGCGGCAATGCGTCTGTACCGCTTCCGGTGTCAGCGCGGAGCCATTGCGCGGCACCACGATGGCATGAACCGCTTCGCCCCATTTCGGATCCGGAATGCCGATGACCGAAACCTCGGCGACCTCCGGCATCACTGAAATCGCATTCTCGACTTCGGTGGAATAGATATTCTCGCCACCGCTGATGATCATGTCCTTCAGCCGGTCGACGATATAGATCAGGCCTTCCTCGTCCATGATCGCGGCGTCGCCGGTATGCAGCCAGCCGCCGCGCAAGGCCTTTGCGGTTTCCTCGGGCTTGTTCCAGTAGCCTTGCATCACGATCGGGCCGCGCACCAGGATTTCGCCGATCGTCCCGCGAGGCACTTCCCGCCCGTCCTCGTCGGCAATGATGACCTCGACGTTTGGCGGCGCAACGCCGCAGGATTTCAGCCGGTCGCCGGCAACCTGCGGCAGGCGCAGGTGGTGCGGCAACATGCTGCCGATCGGGGAAAGCTCCGTCATGCCCCAGCCGTGCAGGAATTTCATGTTCGGCCAGAGTTCCACCGCCCGCTTCAGGGTGCCTTCGGTGATCGGCGAGGAGCCGAACATGAACTGCCGCAGATGCGACAGGTCGCGTTTCTCGATGCCGGGCGAATTCACGATCATGCCGATCATGGTCGGCACCAGCGCGATATTCGTGACGCGATGCTCGGTCATCGCATTGAGGCAGGTCTCGACTTCAAAGCGCGGGATGAAGACATGCGTGCCCGCCGCCATGGTGATCGACAGCGTCGACATGCCGTCGGTGAGGTAGCACATCGGGGCCGCGTGCAGATAAACGCTGCTCGGGTCGTAGCCGATCATGTAGCAGCCGTTCACCGCGTTGGTGACGAGGTTGTCATGGCTCAGCATGACCCCCTTCGCCTTTCCGGTACTGCCGCCGGTATAAAAGATCCCGGCGAGGTCCTTGCCGTGACGATCCGCGTCGGCGGCCGGTTCGGATTTTGCGAGTGCCGCTTCGTAGCCCACGAAGCCGTCGGGCGCCGGGTTGTCCGAAATATGCAGCAGCATGCGGAGCGCGGGCACGCGCTCGCGAATGGCGCGCGCCACCTCAAGGAAATTGTCGTCGACGATCAGGATTTCGGCGCCGGAATCCTCGAGGATGTATTGCATCTCCGGCAACGCGAGACGCGTGTTGAGCGGCACGATCGCGCCGCCCGCCCAGGGGATCGCGTAGTAGATCTCGAAATAGCGGTGGCTGTTGAGCGCGAGGATGGCGACCCGGCCGCCCTGCGACAGGCCGCCGCTGCGCAAGACCTGGGCAGCGCGGGCGACGCGCGCGTGAACTTCGCTCCAGGAATAGCGATGCGCGCCGTCAATCGCGGCGATGCCCGCAGGCTTGACCTGCGCCGCGCGGCGCAGTCCTTGGGTAAGCCTTCCTCCCGTCATGCCTTATTTCGTTTATCGGAATGGCATATCACTGGATGGTACAATATCGGCTTGCTACTTTGCGCGCAAGAAACGCCGGAAGACCGCAGTGCAATAAGCGGTAGAGCGTCAGGAAACGTCATGAATGCCGTGCCAGAAGTGTCCGCGATCCTTGCTCGCCATGTCCGTTCGGCGAGCGTGCCTGATGCCGTGCGCACGGTGACACGACGCGCCGTGATCGATGCGATCGGCGTCATGGCAGCCGCAAGCGGTCTCGGTGACGGTTGCGACGCGTTTGTCGCGCTGGCGAAGGAGAGCGGCGAAGCCGGACCCTGCGCCGTGCTGGGCCATGATGTCCGCACGTCGCCGATCATGGCGGCTTTCGCCAATGGTGCGATGGCGCATGCGCTCGACTTTGAGGACACGCATGATGCGACGCTCGTGCATCCGCATGCCGCTGTCGTGCCCGCCGCGCTCGCAATCGCGCAATTCGTCGGCGGGGTGAGCGGGCGGGAATTTCTCGATGCGGTGGCGATCGGCGCCGATCTCTCGTGCCGGCTCGCGCTGGGTCTCACCGAAAGCGCGGAGAAACGCGGCTTCTATTTCATCCCCATGCTGAGCGCCTATGGGGCGGCGGCGGCGGCCGCGCGCCTCCTCAAGCTGTCCGAACCCGAGATCGTGCAGAGCTTCGCACTTGCATCGTGTCAGGCGGTGTTCAGCGACGCCTTGGTCGCTTATCCCCCATCGCACCTGCGTGCTGTGCGCGATGGCTTCAGCGCCCGCGCCGGCGTGACGGCTGCGTTGCTGGCGCAGCGCGGATTGCAAGCTTTCGATCGTCCGATCGAAGGGCCGGGCGGCCTTTATGCGAACTTCGCGCGCGGCAGGTTCGGCGCTTCGCGCATGCTGCATGGACTTGGTGAAGACTACGAAGGCAGCAAGGTGAGCTTCAAGCCGTGGCCGTCCTGCCGTGGCACGCATGCCTTTGTCGAGGCGGCGCTTTCGCTTGTCCGCGAGCGGAAGGCCGACATCGGTCGGGTCAAGCGGATCGATGTCACGGTCAGTCCGTTCTTTGCGGTGTTGTGTGAGCCGGCAGAGCAGAAGCGCCGGCCGAAAACGGCCATCGACGCGAAATTCTCCATTCCGTTCACGGTCGCGGTGGCGCTCGGTCGAGGCGATGTGACGCTGCAGGACTTCTCGGATGAGAGACTGGCGGATCCGAATCTGCATGCACTGGCGGACAAGGTCCGGCACGAAATCAATCCAGCCTGGATTTCGGATCAGTCCACGCGTGGCGCGCTGACGCTGACATTCGACGACGCGAGCAGCGCAACACGCGAGGTCATCGACCCGCTCGGACATCCGAACAATCCGATGGATGACAACGCGATGCGGCGCAAGTTCGAGAATTGCCTCGCGGTCGCACGGCACCCGATGGATGCGGCCTTCGCGAGCGAGGTCGCCCGGCGCTTCGATCAGATCGAGACGGTGGCCGATTTGCGTGAATTGTTCGCCTAAAGCACCGCGTAATAATCGAAGATCGAATGATCGGCGTGCCGCTCCGCCGATCCGACGATGATGGTTCGGGTCAGCCAGTCATGTTTGCCCACCGGGGTTTCGAAGGTGGGTGCGATGCGCATGTAGTATTCCGATGGATCGACCGGCTCCAGCGCCTCCTGGCGCGCTGCGACGTCGGGCGGCGCATGGCGGAAGCCGCGATTCATCATGTAGATCGGCGTGCCGTCGTCGGCTTCCAGCATGTAACGGGCATCGAAGCCGACGGTGTAATCCCCGCGATACAGCGCCCAATCGCCGCCGCTGTTCGGCACCACGCGCCCGTTGAGTCGCGGGCCTTCCACCGTGCCGCCGGCAGCGGACACGAAGCCGCGGATGCTGCCCTGCGGCAACGGACCGAACTTCTGCCGGATACCGAGCATCATCTTGATCCGGAATACAAATTCGAGCCTGGGCGTCACCGGCGCCATGGTTTTTTCCTCCCATTGTTGTCTTCGCCCGGCAAAGCGCCGTCGCGAGCCCGGACCGTTTCAAGCCCGATTTTGGAATGCCATTCTGCTAATCGAAATAGCGCGATGTCAACGCCCCCGCTTTGCGTGCGAGGCCTTCGGTGTGGACTGGGCGAAAGATGGCATTGCAGCAGCGCGAACTCGCCGCTGAGGTTGCGCGCTCGCTGCGCAGCAACGGAAGTGCTTCCGAATTTGTTCGGCGCGAAACGAGATGTCGCGGAAGTGCGCGCCGGGGGGAGCTAAAGCGCGGCGCGCAGCAGCGTCTCGAAATCTTCGGCAGAGGGCCGGCGCGGCGTGGTGGCGTTGGAATGGTCTGCCATTGCGCGCGTCACCGTCCCGGCGATGTGTTCCTGCCGGAAGCCCATCTCACCGAGGGTCACCGGCAGATTCAGTCTCTTCAGCAATCCTTCCACGGCCCCGGCGAGATCAGCGTCTTTGTCCAGCGAGAACAGATCCAGCAGGACAGCGTATTTTTCGCCCACATAGCCATCGTTGAAGCGCAGGACGTGAGGAAGCAGGACGCCGTTCAGCATGCCATGATGCAGCGTCGGCGCGCGCAACGCGCCCGCCGCGTGAGAGAGCGAATGCACCGCGCCGAGCCCCTTCTGGAACGTGAGTCCACCTTCCAGCGCCGCCATCATCATTTCCCAGCGCGCCTCACGATCGGCGCCGTCCTTCACCGCGCGCTCGATAAAGCGCCATACGCGCCGGGCGCCATCGAGCGCGATCGCTTCTGCGGGCGGATTGACCAGCGGCGAAAGATACGTCTCGATGCAGTGAGTAAGCGCATCGATGCCGGTCGCAGCCGTCAATAACGGCGGCAGTCCCAGCGTAAGTTCAGGATCGCAGATCGCCCGTTTCGGAAACAGATGGGGACTGATCAACGCAAGCTTTGAGCCGTTGGTCAGATTCAGCAACGCACCGCGTCCGACCTCGCTGCCTGTTCCTGCTGTCGTTGGAATTGCGATCACAGGGGCGACCTTCGCCGTGATCCTGCCAACGCCGCCATGGATCGCCGCATAATGCTCGAGCGGTCCTTCATGAGTGACTGCCAGCGCAACGCCCTTGGCAAGATCAATCGGCGAACCGCCGCCCAGCGCAATGACGCCGTCGCAGCCGCCGTCGCGATAAGCTGTGGCGCCTTCGCGCACCGCTTCCTCTGTCGGATTCGGCGGCGTGTTAGCAAATGTCACGACAGTGTTGAGGTCGAGATGGTTCAGCACCTTATCTGCGATGCCGGCATTTTGTACGCCAGTGTCGGTGACGAGCAACGGCCGACGAATGCCAAGCGCTTCCATCTCAGTCGGAAGACTCTTGATGGCGCCGAAATCGAAGAGTGTCGTTGTCAGGTAACCGATGGTCGCCATGGTTCCTCCCCTTGCGACCAACATTGTGCATCGCAATGATCTTATTATTCATCGTATGTTTAACATCGGATGATTGCGCAGGCAACAGGACCGGTGTTAGGCTTGCTGTGCCAGTCAGCCATCAGAGCCGACGGCCGGGAGCGAGACGGATCCATGCGTACCAAACGCGCCAAATCCGAAAAGCGTTTGAAGCCAGGCCGTATTCACGCGGTGCTGACGACACTTGGCCGCGAGATTGCCCAGGAAACCATTCCAGCCGGCGCGGTCCTTCCATCCGAACATGATCTCGAAATCCGCTTCGGTGTTGGCCGTGGTGTTGTTCGTGAGGCGATCAAAACGCTGTCTGGAAAAGGCTTGGTCAGCGTCCGGCCGCGTCATGGCACCAAGGTTCTGCCACGGCGCGATTGGAGCCTGCTCGATCGAGACGTGCTGAATTGGCTTGTCGGTCCCGACAAACCCGATCGCGAATTGCTGCTGGCGGTGCAGGAAGTCCGCCTGATCATTGAGCCGGCCGCGGCCGCGCTTGCCGCGACGCGCGCCACGAAGCAGGATCGCCAGCGGATCAATGCAGCCCTTGAAGCGATGCAGGCTGCTGACAATCAGGACACGCGAACCGCCGCGGACAAGGCATTTCACCTCGCGATTCTGGACGCCACGCACAATCCGGTATTGCAAGGCTTTCGAAGCGCGATCGACACGATTCTGAGCACGGTATTCGTTGTCGCCGTCGACAGCGTCGATGGCTGGTTCGAGGAAAATCTCCCGAACCATGCGGCCACCGCTCGTGCGATCGAGGAAGGGGACGCCCAAAAAGCCCGCCGCGCCATGGAGCAGGTGCTCGGCTACACCCAGACCAAATTGTCGCGTCGAAAAGTCGGTGCCAATCACCGGGATCGCCGCCCGAGCCGCCCTCGCAATGCGAGGCAAGCGCAATGAAGCGGCACTCGCTCTCTTCAGCGCTCTGGTTCTGCGCACCTTTTGCAGTGATGATTGTCCTCTGGGCGGTTCTGATCCCGTATTTCAACGTTAACCCTCGCCTGTTTCCTCACCTGACCTCCGTGGTGCAGGCCGGCATCGAGGGCACACAGGACGGCACCCTGATTCAGCATATCGGCGCGAGCCTGCTGCGCGTTCTCGTCGGTACGGTGCTCGCGCTATTGGTCGCGATTCCCCTGGGCGTCGCCATGGGCGTCAGTCCGGTCGTCTCGAGCTTCCTGACGCCGCCGTTCAGGTTTTTCTCGGTGCTGGCTGGCATCGCGTGGATCCCCATTGCGACGCTGTGGTTCGGCTACGGCTTTGGCGCCATCACCTTCGTGATCTTCAATGCCGTGTTCTTCATCGTCACGTACAACACCCTGCTTGGCGTATCGACCATTCCTCTGCACGTGCGCAATGCGGCCGCATCGCTCGGTGCGGGGCCATGGGCGATGCTGACCGAAGTGCTGCTGCCGGGCGCGCTTCCCAACATCGTCACCGGCGTGCGGACCGGGCTTGGCTTCGCCTGGCGCGGCCTCATTGCCGCCGAGATGATCGCCACCAATGTCGGCCTTGGTTACATGCTGTTCGTGGCGCGGGACTTCTACAAGACCGAAGTGATCGTGCTCGGCATGATCGTGATCGGTGTGCTGTGGCTGCTGCTCGATCGGCTGATCCTCGCACCGATCGAGCGCGCCACCATCGAACGATGGGGCATGGTGCAGCCGGCATGAAATCATTTCTGCTCAGGATATGGGGTCATTACGTGCGCCTGACGGCGCGTTGGCCGTCGATCGGCTCCATCGCGCCGTTCATTCCCCTGATCGCAACCTGGTGGATCGTCACCGCGCTGCAGATATTTCCGAGCGTCTTCCTGCCGGGACCGGTGGAAGTGGCGCGCTCGTTCGGCAACCTCGTCTATACGGGCGTCCTGCCGGAATATCTCCAGGACAGCATGGTGCGCCTCGCCGTCGGCGCGTTCTGGGGCATCGCGCTCGGCATCCCGCTCGGCATCCTGGTCGGCCTCAGCCCGCGAGCGCATACGGCGCTTTGGCCGCCGCTCCTGTTCTTCCAGGCGATCGGCGACATCGCGTGGCTGCCAATCCTGGTCATCTGGTTCGGATACGGCCTGACGACCATGACGGTCATCATCGTCTACACGGTGATCTTCCCGGTCGTTCTCAATACCGTTCTGGGCGTGCGTTCGATCCCCATCAACATGCATCGCGCTGCGCTCAGCCTCGGTGCATCGCGCGCCCGCCTCCTGTGGGAAGTCGTGTTGCCGGGCGCGCTCCCCAACATCATTACGGGTTTGCGCAACGGGCTTGGCTATGGCTGGCGCGCGCTGATCGCGACCGAGATCATCGTCGGCACCAGCGGCATCGGCTTTCTCATGTTCGACGCGCGACGCGCCGGGTCGGTCGTTGAGATTCTGCTCGGCATGATCATCCTTGGCATTCTCTGGTACATCGTCGACGGCTGGATCCTCGCACCGATCGAGCGAGCCACCGGACAACGTTGGGGGCTGGTGACGCGGTGAAGAATCTGGTCATCCGCAATCTGTCGAAGACATATTTCGACATCTATGCCGGCACCAATGTGACTGCCGTGCATAATGTATCGCTGAATGTGCAGCAGGGCGAATTCGTCTCCATCGTGGGACCGTCGGGCTGCGGCAAGACCACGATCCTCAACATGATCGCGGGTTTCATTCCGCACACGGGCGGCGAGATCCTGATCGATGGACGGCCGGTGAATGGGCCGGGACCCGATCGCGGCGTGGTGTTTCAATCCTTCGCATTGTTCCCATGGCGGACCGTGCTGGAGAACGTCGCCTTTGGCCCGAAGATGCGCGGTGTCGGCAAAGTCCAGCGCGAGAAGATCGCGCATGAATATCTGGCGCTCGCCAAGCTGACCGAGGCCGCAGGGCGCTATCCCGCGGAGCTGTCGGGTGGCATGCAGCAGCGCGTCGGCGTGGTTCGCGCGCTGGCGAACGAGCCGGACGTGCTGCTGATGGACGAGCCGTTCGCCAGCGTCGACGCTCAAACGCGCATGACGCTGCAGGAGGAACTGACGCGCATCTGGCAAGAGAAGCGCCCGACCGTCCTTTTCATCACCCATGATGTTGCGGAAGCGGTCTTTCTCGCCGACCGGGTGGTCGCGCTGTCCAAGGGACGCGTGCTCGAAGAGATTGACGTCGACTTGCCCCGGCCGCGCTCGTGGGAGGCGCTGAACGATGACGCACGGTTCAAGGAACTGACGGGCCGGGTTCTCCAACTCGTGCGATCGGCCTGACCATGCTGCGCGATGCGCTCAGATCGCGAAAGGCGCTCATCCTGCTGGCGGTCATGGGCTGCTACGTCGCTTGGCAGCTTTGGCTGACCATCGCCGCGCCATACAAGCTTGCAAACTTTGCCGGCGCTCCGGAGAGGGTGAACGTCGTCGTCACCCTTCCGTTTCCACCGGAGCGATTTCACGTCCAAATGTTCCAGACCTACGGCAGGGTCTCTGGGACACAAGAAAATGCCGTTGAACTTAGGGGAGTGAAACGAGCGGACCTGACAAGCGTCGCCCGCCCTTACTGGGTCACGCGCGTCGAGCCGCTTCAACCAGGAGGATGATTGAATGCGACGAATTATGTTGCAACTCTGCGCCTTGTTGCTGCTGCCGTCCCTTGCACTGGCACAGACGAAGGATCCCATAAAACTCAAGGTCGGCATGGTGAATGCCGTCGACATGCTGGCATTGCCAATTGCGGTCGAGCGCGGCTTCTTCGAGAAATACGGGCTCGATGTGACGATCGCGCGTCCCTACGCCACCGGCATCGACGCACTCAATGCGTTGCAGGCCGGCGAAACCGACATGGTGCAGGCGGGTGTTCCGGCCATCGGCGCCATTCTGCGTGGCATGGATCTGGTGTTCTTCGGCAATTTCAGCGGCAATGCCACCAAGCTCGGCTCCGACGCGACGCTCGCGCTGATCGCCGGCAAGGATTCCGGCATCGTCAAGGGCGACCTCAAGAGCCTCAAGGGCAAGAAGATCGCGACCTCGTTCGGCACGATCAACCATCTCTACATCCTCGGCTTGCTCGAGAAGGCCGGGCTCGCGCCGACCGATGTGACGCTGATCAACACGCCCCCTCCGGAGATGAGCGTGGCGCTGCTGACCAAGGGCGTGGATGCGTTTGTGTCCTGGGACCCGGCACCGGTGATCGCCATGAAGGACGTACCGGGCGCGATCGAGGTGATTCGCGGAGGCGATGTCATCTCCTATCTCGGCTTCAACATTGCGTTGCGGCCGTGGGTTGAGAAAAACGGGCCGACGATCGAGAAATTCCTCGCGGCGGTGTCGGAAGCCGACCAGTGGATGCGCAAGAATCCCAAGCAGGCTGCTGCCATTGGCACACGCTGGATTCCCGGCCTCAAGCTCGACGTTGCCGAGACCGCGATGCAGTACAACGTCCAGCAGGTGGACCGCCGGATTTCCGCTCACAACTATCGTGCGCTATGGAAGGCGCAGGATACGCTGCAACGCCTCGGCGTGATCAAGACCGTGTTCGATGTGAATAAGCACATCGAGCCGAAGTTCATCCTCAATGTGATGACCACGTATCCGGAGCTGTTCTCCGATCTGCCGGCCATCCCGGCGGACGTGGCGATCAAGCCGGGCTTCGCGTTCAAGCCCTGAGCCTCGCTTGCCGCGCATCCTGTAGAAGGGGTGCGCGGCAATTCTATTTCGCGTCTTACTCGGCAACCGCGTCGCAAATCCGGTTGAGACGCGTATTGACCTTATCGTCATTGATTTATTGTCATTGATTTGGGTTTCTCACGCCGGGCGGATGTGATCCTTCAGGCTTCGGTGCGTGTTGCCCGACACATCCTTGGCGCCACGCCCATTACATCGGCAGATCACGCTCCGAGGTGGGCAGTTCTCCGAGGTGCCCGGTCGGCGTGCCCGTCCCACGCTGTGCGGGCGAGGGAGTCATTTGCACGCATCATTGCCGGTGATTACTAAGCGTTGGACGATTCACATCATTGTATTTAGCATCGCATCCCCGCGAGTGAGCGAGCCCAAGGCACCGCTCGTCTCTTCCGAATAATCCAGGAGCCGTTTTCGATGCCGCAGATGACCGGGGGGCAGGCCATTGTCTCCGAACTGATTCTCAATGGGACTGAGGTGGTGTTCGGTCTGCCGGGCGCGCAGATTTACGGTCTCTTCGACGCGCTCCATGAGTATGACGTGCGGGTGATCGGAGCGCGGCATGAGCAGGGTTGCGCCTATATGGCGCTTGGTTATGCCCGCGCCAGCGGGCGTCCGGGCGTCTATGCCGTGGTTCCGGGCCCTGGAATGCTCAATGCATCTGCGGCGCTCCTGACCGCCTATGGTTGCAATGCGCCGGTGCTGTGCCTGACCGGGCAAGTGCCGAGCGCCTTTTTTGGACGAGGTCGCGGGCATCTGCACGAGATGCGCGATCAATTGGCCACCCTGCGCCAGATCACGAAGTGGGCCGAGCGCATAGAACACCCGGCGGCGGCGCCGAGCCTCGTGGCCCAGGCTTTTCAGCAGATGCGCTCCGGGCGGCCCGGACCCGCCGCTCTGGAAATGTTCTGGGAGCAATTCTCCGAGGTCGCCGAAGTCAGCCCGGTCGGGCCTTTGCCGGATCTGCCGCAACCCCCGCTCGATCCGCAGCGCATCGATCAGGCCGTCTCCATGATCAAGGACGCGCGCGCGCCGATGATCATGGTCGGAGGAGGGGCGGTCGACGCCGGCGCCCACGTTCTCGAGCTTGCAGAAATGCTGGATGCGCCGGTGGTCGCGCTGCGTAACGGACGTGGCGTCGTCACCGAAGCGCATGATCTTTCGCTCAACATCGCATCGGGCTTTCACCTGTGGCCCGACACCGATCTCGTCATTGCAATCGGCACGCGATTGGAGCTCGTCGAGTGGCGCTGGAAGCAAAGGCCAAAGAATCTAAAGACGATCCGGATAGACATCGACCCCGCGGAAATGCGCCGTTACCCATCCGACGTGTCGATCGTTGCGGACTCGGTCGTTGCGACAGCCGCCTTGACAGAGGCGATGCGCAAGCGCGGCGTTCAGTCTTCGCGGCGGCGCGAACTCATTCGCATGGCGAAGGAAAAAGCGGCCCGCGAGATTGAGAGCGTGCAGCCGCAGATCGGTTATCTTCAGGTCATTCGTGACGTGCTGCCCGACGACGGCATCTTCGTGGACGATCTCTCTCAGGTCGGCTTCGCCTCGTGGTTCGGATTTCCCGTGTATCACCCACGCACCTACATTACCTCGGGATATCAGGGGACGCTCGGCAGCGGACTCGGCACGGCGCTTGGCGTCAAGGTCGCCAGGCCCGACAAGCCGGTGGTTTCGGTCTGTGGCGACGGCGGATTCATGTTCGCCGTCCAGGAACTGGCGACAGCCGTGCAGTACAAGATCAACTGCGTGGTCATTGTCATCAATAACGGCTCCTACGCGAATGTGCTGCGCGATCAGCAGACGCGCTTCCGTGGCCGCGTCGTCGGCGCCGAATTGCACAATCCGGATTTCGTCAAACTGGCGGAGTCCTTTGGCGTCGAGGCGAGACGGGTGACATCGCCGTCTGAGCTGCGAGCGCCTCTTGAATATGCGCTGGCACAGGACGCGCCGTTCCTGATTGAGATCGTGGTGGGCCGTGGTGAAGAAGCGAGCCCCTGGACGTTCATCCACCCGGAGCCAAAACGCGGCTAGAGACTTTCGTCTCATAGTGTTGTTCTGCGACGACAGGACCCATGCGCGTCCGAAAGGACGCGCAACAGCGAAAATGGGCTGCAAGGACCCGTGGCGCTCAAGCTATTTGCGCGTGGCGGCGTGACAGCGCGCAAGGCCGCCCTTGAGGAAATTGATCGGCGCAAATAATGATGTGGTCAGGACACGCTGACTGCAACGCGATCAAGAGCATCAAGGCAATGCGTAAAGTGAAAGCGGGAAATGAGCGAAGACGCGCGACCGAGCCCGGTCCCGTCACAGAGGTGTTTCTGACCTACAAGATCGGACGGCTGCGCAAGATCTTCGACCGGCAATACGCGCCTCAGCTCGCGGAAAAATTCGGTCTGACCTTGGCGGATTGGCGTGTCCTCTCCCTGCTTTATACGAGCTCGCCTGCGACGGCGAGCCGTCTGCGGCAGCGGCTTTTCGTGGATCGGGCCGAAATCAGCCGGGCGCTTCAGCGGCTAGACGACCGCGGTTTGATCCGCCGTGTTCCCGACGAGAACGACCGCAGAAGCGTTGGATTGATGATCACCACAAAGGGAAAAGCGCTGCACGACAAGGTGCTGCCCCTGCGTGAGGCGGTGCAGGTTCAGGTTGCGTCCTGCTTGAGCCAGACCGAATTGAAGAATTTGCATTCCGCGCTGGATAAGCTCCTTGATTTCCATGACAGAAAGGCGAGCGAGGCATCGTCTTCGTCCAGGCACAAACGTGCGCTTGACAGAGATAGTTGATTCATCAACAATTACACGGACATGTGGCGCGCCTGTCTGGCGCGAGGCCGGATGGGAGAACTCAAGTGAACGGTGATGATCTCGTCACATATGAATTGCGCGGAGAGATCGCGCTGATCGGATTGAACAGGCCGGACAAGCGAAACGCTCTGAGCCCCGAGCTCATGAAGCAAATGATGCAGGCGGTCCTGCGCG
>NZ_DATMRX010000215.1:0-11329 GCF_035565855.1 Pseudorhodoplanes sp. | reverse complement strand
ACCGTCATGTCCAGCACGTCGGCGATGCTGTGGCCCTTGAACCACCTCCAGCGTCTCGCGATTGTAGCGCTTGCCGCCGCATTCCTCGCAGGTGACGTAGACGTCCGGCAGGAAGTGCATCTCGATCTTGATGACGCCGTCGCCCTGGCAGGCCTCGCAGCGCCCGCCCTTGACGTTGAAGGAAAAGCGGCCGGGCTCGTAGCCGCGCGCCTTTGACTCCGGCAGCCCGGCGAACCATTCGCGGATCGGGGTGAAGGCGCCGGTATAGGTCGCGGGGTTGGAGCGCGGCGTGCGGCCGATCGGCGACTGGTCGATGTCGATGATCTTGTCGATATGCTCCAGCCCCTCGATGCGGTCATGCGGGGCGGGGGCGTCGGAAGCGCCGTTCAGCTTGCGGGCGATCGCCTTGTAGAGCGTGTCGATCAGGAAGGTCGACTTGCCGCCGCCGGAGACGCCGGTCACCGCGGTGAACAGGCCGAGCGGGATTTCGGCGGTGACGTTCTTGAGATTGTTGCCGCGCGCGCCGACCACCTTGAGGGTGCGATGCTTCGAGGGGCTGCGGCGCTCCGGCACCGGAATCCCGTATTCGCCGGTGAGATATTTGCCGGTGAGCGAATGCCGGTTCGACATGATGTCGGCCGGCGTGCCCTGCGCCACGATCTGCCCGCCATGCACGCCGGCGCCGGGGCCGATATCGAGCACATGATCGGCGAGGCGGATCGCGTCCTCGTCATGCTCCACCACGATCACGGTATTGCCGAGATCGCGCAGGCGCTTCAGCGTTTCGAGAAGCCGCGCATTGTCGCGCTGGTGCAGGCCGATCGAGGGCTCGTCGAGCACATAGAGAACGCCGGTGAGCCCCGAGCCGATCTGCGAGGCGAGGCGGATGCGCTGGCTCTCGCCGCCGGAGAGGGTGCCGGAGGCGCGCGCGAGCGTCAGATATTCGAGGCCGACATCGACAAGGAAGCGCAGCCGGTCGCGGATCTCTTTCAGGATGCGGACCGCGATCTCGTTCTGCTGCCTGTTGAGCTGCGCGGGAATGGCCTCGAACCACTCGGCGGCGCGCCTGATGCTCATGTCGGAGACTTCGCCGATATGCAGGCCGCCGATCTTCACGCACAGGGCTTCGGGCTTGAGGCGATAGCCGTTGCAGGCATCGCATGGCACGTCGGAGAAATATTTGCCGAGCTCTTCCCGCGCCCATTCGCTCTCCGTCTCGCGGAAGCGGCGTTCGAGGTTCGTGATCACGCCCTCGAACGGCTTCTTCGTATTGTAGGAGCGCAGCCCGTCGTCATAGGTGAACTTGATCTCGTCGTCGCCGGACCCGTAGAGGATCGCCTCCTGCGTCTTCTTCGGCAGCTTGCTCCACTTGGTGTCGAGCGTGAACTTGTAATGCTTGCCGAGCGCTTCGAGCGTCTGCAGGTAATAGGGCGAGGACGATTTCGCCCATGGCGCGATCGCGCCCTTGCGCAGGGTCGCGTCCTTGTCGGGAATGACGAGCTCGGCATCGATATGCTGCTCGACGCCGAGGCCGCCGCATTTCGGGCAGGCGCCGAACGGATTGTTGAACGAGAACAGCCGCGGCTCGATCTCGGCAATGGTGAAGCCGGAGACCGGGCAGGCGAATTTCTCGGAGAAGATCATGCGCTCTTCGAGATGGGCGCCCTTGAGGAGCTTGCCTTCGGCCGCCGCGCCGCGGTCGGCGAATTCCGCCACCGCCATGCCTTCGGCAAGATGCAGCGCGGTCTCGAAGCTTTCCGCGAGCCGCTGGCCGATATCCGGCCGCACCACGATGCGGTCGACCACCACGTCGATATTGTGCTTGAACTTCTTGTCGAGCGCGGGGGCGCTCGCGATCTCGTAATATTGCCCGTCGATCTTGAGCCGCTGGAAGCCGCGCTTCATCCAGTCGGCGATCTCCTTTTTGTATTCGCCCTTCCGGTCGCGAACCACCGGCGCGAGGATATAAAGACGGGTTCCCTCGGGCAGCGCCAGCACCCGGTCGACCATCTGCGAGACGGTCTGGCTCTCGATCGGCAGCCCCGTCGCCGGCGAATAGGGCACGCCGACGCGGGCGAACAGGAGCCGCATATAGTCGTAGATCTCGGTGACGGTGCCGACCGTCGAGCGCGGATTCTTCGAGGTGGTCTTCTGCTCGATGGAGATGGCCGGCGACAGGCCGTCGATCTGGTCGACATCCGGCTTCTGCATCATCTCGAGGAACTGCCGGGCATAGGCCGACAGGCTCTCGACATAGCGGCGCTGCCCTTCGGCATAGATGGTGTCGAAGGCGAGCGAGGACTTGCCGGAACCGGACAGCCCCGTGAACACCACCAGCGCATCCCGCGGCAGATCGACGTCGACATTCTTGAGATTGTGCTCCCGCGCCCCGCGGATCGAAATGATCCTGCGGTCGGCGGCGGAACGGGACGGTTTCTTGGAATCGAACAGGTCGTTCATGAGCCGGTCTTGAGGGTCACAAGGGTCCGGCGCCAGGTCGCGACGAACGGACATGTCTCAGGGGGAGCGAACTGCGAACGTAGTGAGAACAGGGCGCCTTCGCCAGTGCCGGCGCGGGCCCTGCAGGCATGCGTTTGGGGACAAGTGCAGCGGAAGGACGGAGCGGGCCCGATGCCGGCCGCGTCGCCTCTCGGAGGCGCGGGCGCATCCGCTGTCATTGGTAATATAATAAGGGCGCGACTGCTATTGGCAAAATCGCAAGGCTTCGTGCCGATAGATGGCAGGGAACCGGACTTGGCTCGGACCGCTTTATCACCTTGAATGGCGGCTCACCGCGTTTTGAGGATTTTCAATGGCCACGCGTGCGTATTGGTCGGGCCGCATCAGGCTCGCTCTGGTTTCCATTCCGGTCGAGGTCCTGACGGCGACCAAATCGACGAGCCGCATCGCTTTCAACCAGATCCACGAGCCGACCGGCAAGCGCGTGCGCTACGAGAAGGTGGTGCCGGGCGTGGGCCCGGTGGAGGCCGCCGACATCGTCAAGGGCTACGAGGTCGAGAAGAACAAATACGTGCTCCTGACCGATGAGGAGATCAACGACGTCAAGCTAGAGGCCAAAAAGTCGATCGATCTGTCGCAATTCGTCGACGAGGACGCGATCGATCCCGTCTTTTTCGACCGTCCGTTCTACGTCGTGCCGTCCGACGAGGATGAGGATGCCGCCGAAGCCTATATCGTGCTGCGCGATGCGCTGAAGAAGACAAAGAAGATCGGACTTGGCCAGCTCGTGGTGCGCGGGCAGGGTTCGATCGTTGCGATCAAGCCCTATGGCAAGGGTCTCCTGATGGAGACGTTGCGATACGCCGACGAAATCAAGAAGCCGGGCGAAGCCTTCGATAATCTGCCGTCGAAGAAGGTCGATCCCGATCTCGTTTCGCTTGCCGAAGAGCTGATCGAGAAAAAGGCCGGCGACTTCCAGCCGGAAAAGTTCAAGGACACCTACACGGTCGCGCTGCGCGAGCTGATCAAGGCCAAGCAGGAGAAGCGGGCACCCCGAGAGATCGAGGAGGCGCCGCCGGTCTCCAACGTCATCAATCTGATGGATGCACTCAAGCGCAGCGTCGGCAAGGGCGGTGGCGACACCCGGTCCTCCGGCGGCGGCGAAGCGAAGGCGTCGGGGCGCAAGGCCAAGAGCGCCAAGACAAAAAGCGCGAAGACCAAGTCTGCCAAGACTGCGAAAAAGGCGAGCCGCCGCAAGGCGGCGTGAGTGGACGTGCGATCGACGTTTCGACGAACAGGTTTTGCGGCCTCTCCCTGAACAGGGAGAGGGAACGCCCGATGCCGGTGGCTTTGTAGGAGGTTGACGAAGATGCCCCGCGGATCGCTGCGCGAATATCACGCCAAACGCGATTTCGCGCGTACCGCGGAGCCGAAAGGCGTTGTCGGCAGGACCAAGGCTTCAAAGCTTCGCTATTTGATCCAGAAACACGCCGCGAGCCGGCTGCATTACGACTTCCGCCTCGAATGGAACGGCGTGCTGCTGAGCTGGGCGGTGCCGAAAGGTCCGAGCGAAGATCCGGATGACAAGCGGCTGGCCGTGCGCACCGAGGATCACCCGATCGAGTATGGCGACTTCGAAGGCACGATCCCGAAAGGCGAATATGGCGGCGGCACCGTGATGCTGTGGGACACCGGCACCTGGGAGCCGCAGGAGCCCGATGTCGAGGAGCAGCTGAAGAAGGGCAAGCTCGCCTTCATCCTCCATGGCGAACGCCTGCACGGCAAATGGGCGCTGGTCAAACTGCGCAAGCGCTCGCCGAAGGACAAGGAGAGCTGGCTGCTGATCAAGGAGCTCGACGACTATATGCGGCGCGGCGGCACGCCCTCGGTCGAGACCGAAGAGACCAGCGTCACGACCGGCCGCAGCATGGACGAGATCGCTGCGGGGAAGTCGGTCTGGCATTCCAATCGCAAGGGCAGCGGTGCCTCGAAAGACGAGCCTGAAATCATCGCGGGCGCATCGAAGGCGGGCAAGAGTCGCGCGGTGTCCAGGCCAAACGCCTCAAAACCAAACGGCTCAAAGTCAAACGGCTCAAAAAAAAAGTCCGCAGCGGATCTAAG
The DNA here is from genome assembly GCF_035565855.1 of Pseudorhodoplanes sp. GTDB lineage: Bacteria > Pseudomonadota > Alphaproteobacteria > Rhizobiales > Xanthobacteraceae > Pseudorhodoplanes. The sequence goes on along the minus strand of NZ_DATMRX010000215.1, from coordinate 6,748 downwards.
CGAAAGCCGGCCGCGAAAGGCAGCGTCAAGCGCAAGGCTGCCGGCCTTCGTCGAGCCGCAGCTCGCAACCCTGGTCGAAGGGCCACCCGCCGGAAATGATTGGCTGCACGAGATCAAATATGACGGCTATCGCGCGATCACCGCGCTCGCCGGCGAGCGGGTCGCGATCTACACCCGCAACGGGCTGGACTGGACCGCGAAATTCCACCCGCTGGTACCGGACCTGCAGCGCCTGAATTGCGAGAGCGCGCTGCTCGACGGCGAGATCGCCGTTGCCGACGCGCAAGGCCACACCGATTTCGGCGCGCTTCAGGAAGCATTGTCGACCGGCAATGCGGCGATGACCTATTACCTGTTCGACCTCCTGCATCTCGACGGCGCCGACCTGCGGAGCCTTCCCCTGGTCGAACGCAAGGGCAGGCTGCAAGCGCTGCTTCGCGGCGTCAAAGAGCCGCTGATCTATTCCGACCATGTCGTCGGCAACGGCGCGAAGGCCTTCGAGCAGGCCTGCGCGATGAAGCTCGAAGGGCTGATCTCCAAACAGGCTGACGCGCCCTACCGGTCCGGCCGCACGCGCAGCTGGCTCAAGAGCAAATGCGGCTTCGAGCAGGAATTCGTGATCATCGGCTGGCGTCCGTCGGACAAGGCAGGCCGTCCGTTCTCGTCGCTGCTGCTGGCGGTGAGGGACGGCGACCATTTCCGCTATGCCGGGCGTGTCGGCTCCGGTTATTCCGGCGAAGGGCTGGACAGCCTGGCCAAGCAATTCAAGGCGCTGGCCCGCAAGAGCGCGCCGGTGGCGGACGTGCCGCCAGCGATTGCGCGCCGTGCGCGCTTCGTGGAACCGAAACTCGTTGCGGAAATTGCCTTCAGGGGCTGGACCCGCGAGGGTCTCGTTCGTCAGGGATCCTTCAAGGGGCTGCGATCCGACAAGCCTGCTACCGAAGTGGTCGAGGAAACGCCGATGCCGACCCGCAAGGCCACGCAATCCAGGGAAAAGTCGGCGCGCAAGGCGTCGGCATCCAAGGCGGCGTCATCCAAGACGGCTTCGCGCAAGGCAACGTCCCGCAAATCCGCGAGCGCTGCGACGTCCACCCGCAGCCGCATCCGCAAGGCCGGCGCAGGCCTTGCCGCGCCGTCCACAATTCACGTGCGCGAGGAAGGCGATGCAGAGGAGATCGCGGGCGTCAGGGTCACCAATCCGGATCGCGTGCTTTATCCCGATTGCGGCATCACCAAACGCGACGTGATCGCGCATTATCTCTCCATCGCCGATCTGATGCTGCCGCATGTCGGCGACCGGCCGCTCAGTCTCGTGCGTGCGCCGCGCGGTGTCGGCGGCGAGACCTTCTATCAGAAGCATGCCTCAGAAGGCTGGCCCGACGAATTCAAGGCGATCTCGATCCGCGAAAAGTCAGGCAGCGATCGATATCTCTATATCACCGACGAGCGCGGCCTCGTCGCTGCCGCGCAGATGAGTGTTCTCGAACTGCATATCTGGTGCAGTCACGCGGACGAGGTCGAAAAGCCCGACCGGCTGGTGTTCGATTTCGACCCGGATGAAGGACTGGATTTCGGGCATGTGCGCCAGGCGGCGAAAGAGATGCGCGCGATGCTTAAGGAGCTCGGCCTGCAATCCTTTCCCATGGTCACCGGCGGCAAGGGCGTGCATGTCGTCGTGCCGTTGCGCCGCGGCCATTCCTGGGACGAGCACCGCGAATTTGCTGAAGCCCTGGCGCGCGTGATGGCCGACAATGATCCGGACCGCTTCATCGCCAACATGTCCAAGGCGAAACGGCGCGGGAAGATCTTCGTCGATTACTTGCGCAATCAGCGCGGCGCGACCGCGATCTCGCCGTTCTCGACACGCGCGCGCAAGGGCGCGCCGGTGGCGGTGCCGGTGTCGTGGGAAAAGCTCGCGCGGCTCGACAATGCGCATCCGGTCGCGGTCGGGGATGTGAAGCGCTTCATGGGCTCGAAGGATCCCTGGCCGGGCTATTTCAAACTCAAGCAGCCGCTGCCGAAGCTGAAATAGGGCGGGCCGGCGAGGCGTCCGCTTCCGCCGGGAGCCGAGCGGTATTGCGCGGCTCCGAACGGCGTGATAAGAACAAATAGAGAACAAAAGGCGCTCACTTGGTCCGGCGAGCGTTGCAAAGGGCAGGCGTGTCCCCAGTTGTGGAAAAGGACGTTTCGGGCCGGCTGGGGCGAGCCGCCGGACGCGCTTCGCACTAGGGTGCGGAAGATTTTGTGAGATGCGCGCGCGGCGCGCCGGGTTCGGAACGGGAGAGTGCGATGGCAGGTTCGGTCAACAAGGTGATCCTCGTGGGAAATCTCGGGAAGGATCCGGAAATCCGGCGCACCCAGGACGGCCGTCCGATTGCCAACCTCTCGATCGCGACCTCTGAAACCTGGCGCGACAAGGCGACCGGCGAGCGCAAGGAAAAGACCGAGTGGCACCGCGTGGTGATCTTCAATGAAGGCCTGTGCAAGGTCGCCGAGCAATATCTGAAGAAGGGCGCCAAGGTTTACATCGAGGGCCAGCTGCAGACCCGGAAATGGACCGACAAGGACGGCATCGAGAAATACTCGACCGAGGTGGTGCTGCAGGGCTTCAACTCGCAGCTCACGATGCTCGACGGCCGCAGCGGCGGCGGCGGCGACCGCGTGTCCGATTACGGTGGCGGCAGCGATTTCGGCTCGAGCGGGCCGTCGAGCGGCGGCGGCGCGCGCCGGCCTGCAATGGCTGGCGGCGGGCGCGACATGGACGACGAGATCCCGTTCTGATCCGGCGTAGCGAACAGAATTTTTCGCACCTTCATTCCCGCCACGGCGGGAATCTCGCATGCTCTGTCCACGGTCCCCGCCGTCGCGGGGAGGAGCGGGGACAGCCTTGCCCGAACTCTACCATCTCCTGAAGCTCGTCCACATCATCGGGGCGACGGTGCTGTTCGGCACCGGGATCGGCATCGCCTTCTTCATGCTGATGGCGCACCGGTCGCGCAATGTGGCCGCGATCGCACCGACCGCGACCATCGTGGTCATCGCCGATGCGGTATTCACCGCGAGCGCCGTCGTGGTGCAACCGATCACCGGTGTGGGGCTTGCCCATGTCGCCGGTTATTCGCTGCTGGAGTCGTGGATCGTCGCTTCGGTCGCGCTCTATCTCGTTGTCGGAGCGTGCTGGCTGCCGGTGCTGTGGCTGCAGAAGCGCATGCGCGATCTTGCGGTCGTCGCGCTGCAGACCAGCAGGCCGCTGCCGTCCGACTATGACCGCTATTTCCGCTACTGGTTCATCCTCGGCTGGCCGGCTTTCGCGGCCATGATCGCGATCTTCTGGCTGATGATTGCGCGCCCGCAATTGTGGTGAGGCATCCGTGACGCTCGAACCGCTGCTGACCGCAGGACCGGCCATCCAGATCCACACCGCGGCCGCGCTCAGTGCGTTTGCGCTCGGCGTGGTTCAGCTTGCCTCGCCCAAGGGCACGCTGCCGCATCGCACGATCGGATGGATCTGGGTTACGCTGATGGCCATCGTGTGCATCAGCGCGTTCTTCATCCATGATCTGCGGATATGGGGGCAGTGGAGCCCGATCCATCTGCTCGCGATCTTCACGCTGATCATGCTTCCGTTCGGTGTCATGGCGGCACGGAACCATCAGGTCTCGCGGCACAAGCGCGCCATGACGGGCATGTTCCTCGGCGCATTGGTGATCGCCGGCATCTTCACCTTCTGGCCCGGCCGCATCATGTACGAGGTCGTGACCCGCTAGGGCCGCGATTGTCGTCGCATTGCGGTCATGCGAGACTTTCCGCATGGCCAACCTCGCAACCGCATTGCTGCACGCTCTCAAGGCGCATGGCGCCCGCGAAATCTTCGGCATTCCGGGCGACTTCGTGCTGCCCTTCTACAAGGTGATCGAGCAGTCCGGCATCCTGCCGCACTACGAGCTCAGCCATGAGCCGGCGGTCGGCTTTGCGGCGGACGCTGCCGCACGCTTCCATGGCGGCATCGGCGTTGCCGTCGTGACCTATGGCGCGGGCGCCTTCAACGTCGTCAATGCCGTGGCGGGCGCCTATGCCGAACGCTCGCCGGTGGTGGTGATCGCGGGCGCGCCCGGCGCGCGCGAACGGCAGAGCGGCCTTCTGCTGCATCATCAGGCCGCCACCATCGACACCCAGCTCGCCGTGTTCCGCGAAATCACCTGCGACCAGGCGGTGCTGACCGATGCGTCGACCGCGCCTGCGCAAATCGCCCGCGTGCTCCGCTCGGCGCGCGAGCGCGCGCTGCCGGTCTATATCGAAATTCCGCGCGACATGGTCGAGGCGGACTGCGTTGACGTCCCGGTGCTGCCGCGCGCCACCGTGGATCGGGAGGCGCTGGCCGAATGCGCGCACGAAGTGCTGGCGCGGATCGCGGCGGCGGAGCGGCCGGTCATCGTGGTCGATATCGAGATCCGCCGCTATGGCATCGAGGACAAGGTTGCGCAGCTTGCGCGCCGGCTCGGCATTCCGGTGGTGACGACGTTCATGGGCCGCGGCCTGATGGCGGATGCCCCCGATGTCGTCGCTGGCACCTATCTTGGGGCGGCGGGGGCGGCGGAGATCACGCGGCTCGTGGAGGAGGCCGACACGGTGCTCCTGCTCGGCGTCATTCTCTCCGACACCAATTTCGCGCTGTCGGAACGCAAGCTCGATCCGCGCCGGACCATGCTCGCGATCGACCGCGCGGTGCGGGTCGGCCATCACGTCTATCCCGGCATTCCGCTCGACGATCTCGTGGAGGCGCTGGTGGCCTCCGCGCCTGCAGCGCCCCGCGCGCTCTCGGTGAAGCGGCCGCAGGTGGTCTATCCGCGCGGTCTGAAGGCGGACAACACGGCCGTGGCGCCGTCCGACATTGCCTGCGCGATCAACGATCTGTTCGACCGGCACGGTCCGATGCCGATGACCGCGGACATGGGCGACTGCCTGTTCACCGCGATGGAGATCGAGAATACCGCGCTCGCAGCGCCCGGCTATTACGCCGGCATGGGCTTTGGCGTGCCGGCGGGGATCGGAGTCGCGGCGGCGACCGGCACCCGGCCGATGATCCTTGTCGGGGACGGCGCGTTCCAGATGACCGGATGGGAGCTCGGCAATTGCCGCCGTTACGGCCTCGATCCGATCGTCGTGCTGTTCAACAATTGCTCGTGGGAAATGCTGCGGGTGTTCCAACCGGAATCGAAGTTCAACGACCTGTCGGACTGGAATTTCGCGGCGATCGCGCCTTCGCTCGGCGGGCACGGGAAACGCGTGACCACCCGGCGGCAATTGCGCGACGCGCTGGAGGCGGCGGTCAAGCGGCGCGGGATGTTTTCGCTCGTCGAGGTGATGCTCAAGCGCGGCGAGACTTCGCACACGCTGCATCGCTTCGTGACCGGCTTCAAGGCCGCAAGAGAACGGATGGCGAAGGCATCGTAGGACCGGACGATCGCGATAGCCGCTTCGAACGCGCCTTGCGGACGACCACGCTCAGCTCTCGTGACGGATCCGCCCGTTCATCATGCTCATCGTCACCGTGGCGCGATGGATGTCATGCGGATCGCCTTCGAGGATGTTGCGGTCGAGCACGATGAGATCGGCGAGCTTGCCGGTTTCGATCGATCCGACCTTGTCCTCCATCCGCAGCTGCCAGGCGGCGCCGAGCGTGTTGGCGTGGATCGCCTCGGCGACCGTGAGACGTTCGTCCGCGGGGCTCAGGACCGGCGCATCCGGCTTTCCGATCAACTGGCGGGTGACACCGACCTGGATGGAATCGAGCGGCTTGTAGGTCGAGAAATAGCCTGCCGCCGGCCAATCGGTGCCGAACGAGACGCGGCCGCCGGAATTCAGGATGGACTTCGGCCGATACATCCGGCTCTGGCGCGCCGGCCCGTACCGTTCCAGCATGTTGATCATGGTGTCGGGATCGGCCGATAGCCAGTTCGCGGAGAATTGCGCGGTGACGCCGAGTTTGCCGAAGCGCTGATTGTCGCTGTCCTCGACATAGACGAGATGCGCGATGGCATGGCGGCGGTCGCGTGGCGGATTGGTCGCGATCGCCTTTTCGATGGCGTCGAGCGCGGTGCGGGCGGTGCGCTCGCCGCAGGCATGGACGTGCACGTCAAAGCCGGCCGCATCGACATTGCCGATGAGCTGATGCCATTGCTCGACGCTGAATGGCGACGCGCCGATCGAGTCCGGCTTGTCCGCATAAGGCTCGAGCAGCCAGGCCGTATATCCTTCCTGCGAGCCATCGCCGACGATCTTGACGACATTGACCTGCACCAGCTCGCTGGAGACGCGCTTGCGAATGTCGGTGAGCTGCTGCACGGCGTCGTCGACCGGCAATCCCTTCACCGCATAGGACGCGACGACACGGAACGGTAATTTCCCGCGCTTCTCCACGTCCGTGTAGAGCGCAATGAGCGAGCCCTGATCGCTTCCGATCGGCGGCACGCCGGCATCGAAGATCGTAGTGATGCCCGCGGCAGCGGCCTTCGGCAGCCAGGCTTCCATGAGTTGCCCCATCGCCGCGGGCGAAATCGGTTCGACCGCGTTGACGAGGGCGAGCACCGCGTTCACTTCGAGCACATAGCCGGTCGGCTCGCCATTCTTGTCGCGCACGTAATAGCTGAAGCGCGGGATCGGGTCCGGCGTGTCGCGATTGACGCCGGCGATCTCCAGCGCCTTGCTGTTGGCCCACAGGCTGTGGCCGTCGATGGCGAAGAAGAAG